>NZ_WLYW01000002.1:0-314425 GCF_009707605.1 Conexibacter sp. W3-3-2
GCGCGCGAGTGGCCAGGCGGACGCGTCCAAAACGACCAACGCTCCTCTTCCCACGACCCCTGAGTGTGAAAGCTCCGCGACACCAGGCGACAACTCGCCGACAGCGCCTGGCACGGTACCTGCCAATCTTGAGGCCGACCGCATCCGTATCCGGGCGAGCGCACCATGGCTCCCCGACCCACTCTCCGTCTTCATTCCAGCGCGCGAGTAGCGGCGCTTTCCGAGCGTGTGCCGTCACGGCCTCACACCAGGTCACCGGGCCGGAGGACATCTCTGGCGTGACGCCTCGTCTACCCGTCCGCGCATCTGACGACCGTGTCGTACCGGATCCTCATTGGCCCTCGTCCGCCTAGAGCTGGTGTGGACCGGGATCGTGTTGACAGCTGGCTGTGAGGAATGTGGACCCGGACGGGGTCGTCACGAAGGCGAGGCCGTAGGCCGAGCCGAGTGGCGATCCCGTCCGGCGCACCTGCAGCATGGCCGCCCAACATCCTCCGAGGGGGACCTGGATGGGCGAGACCCGCAAGTACCGGGAGTTCACCGTGCAGCAGAAGACCGAGTTGGTGCCTGCGTCGCTGCGGGGCCACGAAGACGATCGCGGAGCTGTGCCGCGAGCACGACATCTCCGAGGACCCTGCTCAGGCGTTGGCGTGAGCAGTTCTCGCGCCGCCGGCGCCCAGCGTCTGTCGGCCAAAGGCTGAGCGCACCGAGCTGGACGAACTGCGCCAGCAGGTGAGCAAGCTCGAGCGTGCGCTCGGGCCGCAAGACGATGGAGGTGGAGGTCGCACCCCGTTCGGGGGCACAGGCGGGGAACTCTTGCGGGGATGGGAGTGAGCATGCGCGTCGCCCGTTCCCGCGAGCTCGTCGCGCAGGGCCGTCCCGCCGCCTTGGTCGCCCGCGTGGCGGGGATCAGCCGGCAGGCGATCTACCGACGGCCGACGCGGCCGCCGGTCGCGCAGCCCGGCGGTGGTGCGGCGGTCGGGGATCCGCAGCAGCCCGTCGTACTCGGCGAGCGAGAGCGCGCGGACGGGGTTCTCGTAGGCGGCCTTGATCGTCTTGACGCGCTGGATGCGCGGGTCGAGCTCGAGCGCGTCGGCGAGCCGGCGAACTGCGGCCATCCTCGAAGACAGCGTCGACGACGACAGGCCGCGGCGTGCGAGGTCATCCCGGAACGCCACGACGAGGTCGCGGTCGATCGCGGCCGCGGTGACGAAATGCCGCCGGCGCGGACCACGGCGAAGTCGGCGAGCTGGCGATAGGCTGCGGCGTAGGCGCGGCGGGTGTTCGGGGCGGCCTGCGCAGGTCGGCCCCCTCCCCCGGCCCGTCGAGGACCTCCACGAGCTCGCGCCGGACCAGCCCACTCACGAACCCACCCCGAACCGCGAACCGACACCGCGGCGCGATGGTGTGTTCGCGCGCGCCCGCGTCAACCCGAGTAGCGCGGCAGTCGCCGAGCAGCGTCATGGCCTGCGCGCGCCCGGCGGGCGCGCGTTCGAGGACCTGCGCCGCGAGCTCCGCGGGGAGGTGTCGCCGGTGGCGCGGCCAGCAGGCGCAGCTCGGCGTCGACGAGGTCGCCGACGTTGACCTGCAACTGCGGGTCGACCGGCCACACGCCGGGGACCGCGGCCGGGAGGAGACGCAGATCAGCCATACGCCGGATCGTGACTGCCGGCCCGGGCGGATGCCCCTGATAGGCGCCTTTATCAGGGGTCAAATCCGGAGCGGGATCCCGCCGTCGCACGACTCGCGGCCACGCTGCTCCCCGGTTTATCACCGGGCAGTTCGTGCGCTGCTCAAATTCCCCTAGCGGCTGCTACCACTGCTCAACGTCTAAACCTCGATCCACCGCGTAAACGGTGAGCGCGCTCGGTCCGGGGGTCGAGCGCGTGAGCGGTGGCTCGGGAAGCCGATGGTCCGCCAACTGAGCTAGCGGTCGCCTTCGGAAGCTGTTGAGGCGGCGGTTGAGCAGGGTGTGCGTGCAGGGGCCGTCGCGGAGGTCCTGCGGTGCGATCGTCGTCGAACGAGTGGCCGGCGGTCAGGCCGGCTGCAGGGCGCGGATGCGTTCGAGGGCTTGGGTGAAGGCGTTGCGCCAGGGCCAGCGGGCTGGCAGGTGCAGGGTCCAGCGCCGGGCGGTGCGGGTCAGTCGGCCGGGCAACGTCAGCCAGCGGCGGCGCAGGGTGCGGGCGGTGCGGATGGTCTGGTTGGGGGCGCCAAGCAGCTGGGTCCAGCGCAGCAGGTTGTGCGCGATCGCGGCGAGGACCGTCCAGGCGCTGTTGGCGCAAAAGCGGCCGGAGGAAGTGCGCGAGGGCCTGGTCTTTGGTCGCGGATGGCCAGCTCGATCTGTGCGTGCTGGCGGTGCTCGGCCTCGACGAGCGCGAGGTCGTCGGTGCGGTTGGTGATGAACGCGTAGTGCTCCCAGGTCGGCAGCAGCTGGCCTTGGCGGTCGAGGGTGCGAACGCGGCGAATCACGAGCCGGCGGCTTGTGGCCCATTCGGTTTCGGCGATCTGGGCGATCGAGGTCTTCGGGTAGTCCTCGAGCGTGGTCCATGCGGTCTCGTCGATCGCTTCGATCGCTGCTCGGATCTTGGGGTTCTGGCGAACGCCGATCGAGAAGTCCCAGCCCGCGGCCTCGAGCTTGTCGAAGGTCTTGTTGTTCCAGAAGCCGCTGTCGGCGCGCAGCAACCTGGGGCCGGTCGCGTTCGTGCGGGCGATGCGGGCGATGAGCTCGTCGAGGAACCGGCCGGCGCCCCTGGAGGTGTTCGCCGAACCCTTCCTGAGGCGGATGTGCAGGACCTCGCCGGTGTCGGCGCGCGTGGCGAGGATCGGATGCATCCGCGCACGCGGGTGTAGCCGAACGCCGCGCCCTGCTTCTTGGATCCGTAGACCTCACCAACGAACGAGTCGAGGTCGATCACCAGCCGCCCGTCGCCCGGCCCCGCGCCAGCGGCCCAGGCGCGCGCGACGAGCTCACCGAGGACACGGTCGAGCTGGCGGACGTGCCCGAACGTGAACGCCCGCAAGAACGTGCCGAGCGTCGACGGGGCAAGCACGCGGTGGCCGACCAGTTCGGCGGTGCGCCCCGAGCGCAACAGGTCGCAGTCGTCGATGCAGTCGGCGCCGAGCGCCATCGCCGAGACCAACGTCATCGCCTTCGCGCCCTCCAGGCCGGCGCCGGGACGATCACCGAGATCGACGGTCTCGTCGATGAGCTGCTCGGCCCCAAGGCGTTGGGCAAGCGTCGCGACCAGCGCGATCCCGGCGCTGGCGACCGCCCGCTCATCGTCAAAACAGACGTCGATCGCGTCCAGTCCGGACGGCCCGCCATGCTGCACCACGAAGGTGACCTCCTGCTGCAGGACCCCGGATGCCGCTACATCCGTGAAAAGCCCTGCTCAGGAGGTCATTCTTCGCTAGCAACCGGACGACACCGGTCTAGCCTCGCGGTGGATCGAGGCTGAAACGCGAGTCGCGCGCCGCGATTACGTCGACGCCGAGAAGGACAATCTCGGAGTGTCCAGCCGGCCGTTAGCCAGCGGGAGAAGGGGGTCGACGGGATGGCTAGGAAGGCGCGGTCTTGGGCATTGCTGTGGGAGCTGCGGCCCAGATCCCGCCTGGCCCGTAAGGAGCCAGCTCGATCGCTGTCCGAGAACGACCCGCGGACGGTTGTCGGTGCCGTAGCGGACGATCTGGCCGTTGTCAGCGTCTGTCATGTGGCTCGCGAGGAGACCACTGTTGGTCAAGAGCGGGCCCTCGACCCGTGTGGTCGTTCGCGACGTGCATGCGACGACGAGCGTGCTCGGGCGTCGCCCCGTCTCTAGACGGGTTCTCCTGATGGTTTGCTCGTCGCTGAACTGTCCTTCCGCCGAGAGCGGACAGGCGTCGACGGGGTCTCGGTGGGAGATCCAGGCCAGCCAGGTTCCGCGTAGGTCGATCCCCGTCAAGTAGTTGCCGTCTTGACGACTCGCGATCTCTCGGTGGACAAGGCGGGATGCGCCCCGATTACCTTCCGTAACCCGAACTTCGGTGCCCTTCCTCGGAGATACCGGGGTACCGACGGGAGAAGGCAATGCGCCCCTTCCAGATCGCAGGCGTAGCGTCCGTCGCGTTTGCTGGTCGGTCGATACCGGCCGGCCTCTCTTTAAGCGTTCGGAGCGTGCGGAATTGCGCAGGCTTCGGGCGAGGAGCACCTAGAGAAGACCGCGACAGCTCGGCCGTTGCGGTCCGTACCGACATCAAGATCGAATGGGAACTCAGCAGAGCGGACGCCCGGCAAGACTTGGACGGCGCCATTGACGACCCGAACGAGCCGATAGCGGTTCGTCCCCCGACGGCATGCTCCAGAGCAACTGGTCGCCACTGCCGGCCAGCTTGGGAGTCGGCCCCAGGTTGTTCGGGATCCTGACCCCGTCACTGGCGCTCGCGGTAGCGACCGCGAAGGCCGGAAGAGCGATGAGAGCCGCTAGCAAATGTTGGAGACGACGCATGCCTTGAACTTTGTGTAGGCCGGACGAGCGGTGCCATCCGGGTTGAGGAGAGCGGAATCAAACGGGTACGGGGTCGGAGCCGCGCCATTGAAGCGAACGGCACCTTCGGGGACGCTCTCGAGGTCGTACCAGTACAACCGCGTGATCGACGGAAAGATGCTGATTAGGTCGAACAGATTTGTCGCCGCCTGCCCCGTGCGCGCGATCGCGTCGGACATCGAGTTGCCCTGCTTCTCGCGGTAGACGTGGACACGGCCTCCCCTGCTCGGTCAGCCACAACTCCGGGACGATCGTCGGACTTCCCTGCTTGACGTAGGTCGTGCTCGCAATGAAGTTTGCGATCTTGGTCCGCGTATTGCCGACCTCGTTCGCGACCGATGGACGAGCGTCGGCCTGGGCATACGCGTGGTAGGACCAGCGCAGGGGCGGCAGCTTTCCGCTCGATCGGGTCCCGTCGATGTATCGCTGCAGACCTGAACCGGCACCGCCGCGCGTGTCAATCTTGCCGGAGAACTCACCCGCGGTCACGCGGCACGTCGTGCAGAGCTCGCTCTTGAGGATGCGCCAGAACTGCCCGGCCCGATAAAGGCCCGCCGTGCTTGAGGTGCCGCGGATCTTTGAGTAGAACGGGCTGGTTGGTTCGAACTTGTGGTCTGGCTCGTTCCAGGCCGCGTAGTCCTTGATCCACGGGAACGCGTCCACGAACGCCCCGACCGCTGTCCGGTACTCGGCTGTCGTCGGCAGGTAGCAGTAGGCGCTCCTGAACTCGGTTCGGTTGAACGCGACCATCACTTCGTAGCCGGCTGCTCGGGCCTTGTTGAGCCAGGCGGCGTAGCCACGTAGAGAGTGGTTGTAGGAGGGCTTGCCGTACTCCCCATCCCCGTCGTACTGGCCGTAGAAGGGAAGGTTGAAGGTCCGAGTGGCACCGTTGCCGTTGATCTTCGGGCAGCTGCGGGAACGGCTCGGGAGCGATGGGCGGGTGAGACCAAGCGCGACCAGGTCCTGGGGCTTGGCCAGTGCAAGCAGGTCCCAGGGAACGATGATCCGGACCTTCTTGAGGCCGAGCGACGTGAACTCGGGACGATCCATGAACTCGACGGAGGGGTCGGACATTCCCCAGCCGAAGCCCTGTGTTCCGCTCCCTGAGCGGCCTTCGGGGAGCGCGGGCGGTGCTTCTGTACAGACGCCGCCCGTGTCCTGGCAATAGTCCGACTCCGTGATGGCCGACGGGGTCTCCGGTGCTGGGGCAGAGCGGTCTGTGTTGAACTGCTGCTCGTCCTCACCCTCGTCCTTCGGGTCGAGGACGTCGACGTTCCAGGAACTGGACCATTCGTTACCGACCGCGTCGCGGACGACCACGCTGACGGTAGTCGGCCCCACTCCGCCCTTGTAGCGGAAGCTCCAGCATGAGCAGCCCGAATCGAACACCGGCGTCTGGACTTGCCCACCGATGCGGATCTCCTCAGAGGTCACCCCAGAGTGAGCGTCCGTTGCCAGGACTTTGAGGTCGAAGGGGTCAACCATCGAGCCGGTGTCCTGAGCGTCATAGAGGTCTCCGCTCAGTTCGACGACCGGTGGGGTGCGATCGATCTTCACGGTTCGGGTGCTCTTGCAGCCTGTCGCCCCGCTCTTGCCGAGGGCGTCGTAGGCGCAGACACCAATCGCGTGGGTGCCCGACCCAAGGGCTTGCGCGTTGAGGTCGAAGTAGCCGTCGCGGTAGGTGTAGCAGGGCGTCCCTTGCCGCCGGCGCAGGCTCCGCCGTCGGTGGTGGGCTGGTTGCTGGTCCAGACCTTGTTGCCGTAGAAGACGTTGAAGGCCTTGATCCCAAGGCCGGGGTCGGAGGCGTTGAAGCTGATGCGGTCGGTGTAGTCGCGGACCCAGCCGGAGGGCGCGGGGGGCGCTGTGGCTGACGTTGATGGTTGGGTCTTCGGGGTCGTCGAGGTAGACGATCGAGGCGCCGAGGGAGAGCGCGGCGGCGGCGGGGTGGCTGGTGCCGTTGGGGAAGGCGCCCCAGACGGCCTGCTTGCCAGCTGCGGCGGGCACGGTGTTGATGTTGTTGCCGCTCTGGACCGCGACGTACTGGCTGTTGTTGCTGTCTTGGTGCTGGCCGTTGAGCTGGTAGCCGGTCCAGTTGCCGTAGCTGGGGGCGAAGATGCCGTTGATGGTCCAGAAGTTCGCGCCGGCGCCCCACCAGAAGTTCTTCTGCCAGTAGTCCACGCGCGGGATGTAGGTGGTGCGCGAGTTCCACTCGTGGACGGTGTAGTAGTACTCGGCGATGTGCCCGGCAGCGGGGTTGTAGCCGACGTTCGCGTAGGTGTAGATGTAGAAGCCGTCACCGGTGCCGCCGCAGTTGACGCCGCTGACGCAGCGGGTGTCGTGGGGGGTACCAGCCGGCCGGGTTCTCCGTGTACTGCCAGGTGCCGTCGCGCAGGCCGGCGGTGCTGCCCTGATCCCAGCGGCGGCCGCCGTTGAACCAGTCCTCGTAGATCGGGTCCACGAGGATCGGGTAGGCCAGGTCGGCGTCGCGGTGCTTGACCTCGAGGACGATCGAGTCGTCCTGGACCGTCGTGCGGACCTCCACCGGGGTTCCCTGCGCGTCCACCGCCCACGCCGGAGCGAAACGGCCGATCCGCACGCCGTCGCGGTTGACGAACACCTCTCCTTGGGGCGAGGGGACCAGCGCGATGTCGCCATGCTCGGAGGTCACGTGCAGCTTGGAGATCTCCGGAGCGGCCGGGGAGCGCAGCTGCGTGAAGGTCTCAAGACCGCCCTGCGGGACCGGGGCCGCAAGGAAGTCCGTGTCGGTGCTGGTCGAGGCCCACAGCGCGGCGACGCCATCGACGGTCGCAGCTGTGGTCGCGCCGGCCGCGTCAGCGGGGGTGATGGTGATCTCGCCGGTACCCTTGCCAACGTCGATCCCGTCCTCAAGCGCGCGCGGGAGCTCGAGCGGGACGGCGGGGTTGACGGGCTCGATCGTCCCGTCGGCCTGACGCTCAAGCGTCAGATCGACCGCCTCAAGCTTGCCGTCGTCGTTGCGTGCGCGCAGCGGGAACGCTGGACTCGATCAGCCGCGAATCCCCGTCGATCTCGACCCGGGCAACATAGTCCGAGGAGAACGCCTCGAACGCGTCGTCGCGGGCCAGCTGAGAGCCCTGCCAATCGAGGCCATCGAGCAGGCTCGCGAAGCTCTCCTGGGTGGTCTGGACCGCCTCAGAACGAGACTCAGCTCGATGCTCGGACTCCGATCGCTCGCGCTCCGCGGCCTGCGCCGGCGCAGCCGGGAACCGCTCGCGCGCCTTCATCTGCGCATCGAGCTCTTGCGACGCCTGCAGCAGCTCTCTCGACGCAGCGCCGTCGATCCGAGGTACCGGATCTTCGGCCGCGCTCGCGACAACCGCAAAGCTTGAGAGGAATGCCGTTGCTGCCGCAGCAGCCACAGCACGAGACGAACGAAGACCCATGAAACGCACATCGACCGACGATCCAAGACCCTTTAGCTAAGAGCGCAAAGACGATGTCGGTGTAGCCGTGGGTGTCGGTGGTGTGCTCGCGGATATCTGGTGCGTGGGCGTGGACGATCGCGTCGAGGCTGTGGGTCGCTTCGCGGTCGGAGACCGAGACGATCTTCGCACCGTAGGTGCTGTAGTCGTCCAGCGTCCAGCTCATCACGGTCAGTCCGCCGTGGTGGTGGCCGAACTCGCGGGCGAGCATCGCCGCGGTCGGGGGCTTACCGCGCTGTCCGACGCGATGGCCGTCGCTGCTGGAGAAGAGGCCGCTGCCGAGATGCTGGGTCAGCTCGAGGCGATGGTGGTAATCGGTGATCCGGCGGCTGGCCGCCCGGACGTTCTCGACGTCGAGGTACCACTCTTGGGCCCAGGCGATCTGGCGGTAGGAGAGCTCGCAGATGCGGGCCATCGCGACCGGCCCCAGCAGCGTGCCCGATGCGACCACCGCGGCGTAGGGGCGTTCGGGGAGCTGGCCGGCGCGCGGTGTGGCACCTGCGACGTGGCGGAGCTCGTCGGTGAAGCTGGTCCAGGCGTCGACCTCGATGAGCAGGTCGGCCAGCTCGATCTCCGGGATCCGGCCCAGCACCTCGCCCTTGAGCTCGGCGATCGCCGGGGCCTCGGTCTCCGGGCGCGCCGGGGCGCTGGTGAGGCGGCCGCGCTCGTCCAGGCCAACTCCCTGGCCGGCGTCGACGGCAGCTTGGGCCTGTTCAAGAAGCTTGCTCTGCTCGCGCTCCAGGTGCGAGAGCCGCTCGGCCGGGTCAAGCGGCCGGTCGAAGGTGATCGCGAGTTCCTCGCGTGCACGGGCCCACTGCGGTGCGGGGAGCAGGAAGGCGGCTGGGTCGAGGTACTTGCGGCTGGCGGGTCCAGCGCCCGCGGCGCGGCCTGCGGCAGCAGCTCGCGCCGAACATGCGGCTGCCCCAGCCCGAGCACGACGAAGAAGCTGTCCAGCGACGCCAGACCAAGGTTGATCGAACTCGGCGCCAGCCGCCGCTCGACCTGCAACCACCGCTTGAAGTCCCGCACCGCGTAATCACGCGCGAGCGGGTCGGTCAACGGGTCGCAACCCCACTCGCCGGACTCGGGCGCGTCCCTCGCCCAGGCGGCGAAGGAACGCACCCACCGCGCGTACTCCTGCTTGGTGCGATCCGCCAGCGGCTGCCGCGTAAGCCACGCCGCGTACGTCGCAACCGCCTCATCGAACGCCGGAGCAACACCGCTCGTGCCGGTGACGCTATTAGTCGCGGCGGCGGAAGCCCCGAACTCGATCTGCCGGACTCGGTTAGTCGCGGTCGACGGAGGTCCAGCCGCGACTAACCGGGATAAGCCGCGGCGTGCGTCCGGCTCTATGCCTCGCGTTGGAGCTCTGTGCCCGAAGCAAAGTACCGCGCGATATAGCTCTCTGGGTCTAGGTCGCTCTCTCATTAGTGAAAAGACTTCGGCGCCCGAGCAAATCTCGTCGAAGAGCTGGAACGCCTGCATCAGCCCGAGGTGGTCGGCATCGACTCCTGCTGCATACTCGCCGGCTTCCCTGTCCGCTAGCTCTATCGCGTGGTCGATGGTTTCTGCTTGCCAGAGAGTTATGCGTTCCTCATAGGTGTCCGATCCTTTTGGCACCCGCAGCACGCATCGGACGGCGTACCAGCGGCCGTGTAGCTCGGACTCCATGGCTTACTTCCTTCGCTTTTGCTTGTTTGCAAGCCTTCGTGCCTTCAGCTCCGCCTTGGCTTTGTTTCGCTCCGCTGCAGGCAGACTCTTGTTCTTCTGCATGGCCTCTACCGCCGCGTCGCTCAGATCTTCAAGGTCGGTATGGCGCTTACGCTGCTTGCCGTGTGCAGGATCGGCGGGATGCCGCGCCTGCCCACGGTCCGGCTAGATCGCCCGCTGCGCGGCTGCGACCAGGTGGTCGCAGCATCCGGTGATGCTGAATTCGAGCCGATCTCCGCGCTGGCTCTTGAGAGTGGCCCGCGCTCGCTGGCCGTGCTGCCGGCACCGGACCGACTCGATGCGTTCCGTTGCGGCCCTGACAGCCATGTTGCGAGCCTCCTGCTGCATGCCGTCGAGGAACTGGCGCTGCGAAACGCGACGACCGTTGAGCGCGTACTCCAATTCAAATCTCATTGGGTCTTTCCTTTCCCGGCGAGCGATAGAGTTCTCCCGCCGTAGTTCAGTGACGGGGCGGAAGTTGCAGCTCCCGCCCCGTCCGTTGACTGGCTACTTCTCGCGCCGGACGCCCTTGAAGGGCGTCCCGTCGGCCTTCTGGTCCAGGATGCGACCCGTGTTCGAGTCGCGCTTGGCCCAGTTGCCGCTGGGCGTCTTGAACTGCGAGCGCTGCTTCACAGCGCCCTTCCTGCCAGGCCCCTTCGGGGTATTGGTGGCCACTCGGCTACCTCCCTACTCGTGATTTCAGGCGGTTCAAAACGCCCCATACCGGCTAAAGTCTACAAGGTCCACAAAGTCCTGCAAGTCTTTAACGTTGACAAAGGCGCTAAGGTCACCATGCACCGGGTACGACAAAGAGAAGAAGCGACGCACCACGTCGTTTCGTCGGACCCGTCCACCGAGATGAAGGAGCCATCGTGAGCAAGACCCAGGAGTTCACCGCGGTGAACGCCGACGCGGGAGCACCCCCGCAGAAGGACGTCTTGAACGTCCGGGAGACCGCCCGCGAGCTCGGCGTCCACGAGAACACCGTTCGCAACCTCGAACAGCGTGGCCAGCTGACCGCGATCCGGCTCCCCGGATCAGGCTTCCGCCGGTTCAAGAAGGAAGACGTCGATCGCGTTCGCGACGAGATGTTCAAGCGATTCGCGCCCGAGACAGAGATCGGCGAGGAACGCGACGACATGCCCGAGCGCATCCTCAGCACTCCCGAGGACTACCACCAGTCGTAGTTCCAGCGGGTCGGGGCTTCACACTGGCCAGGTGAGCAGTCAGCCCCGACCCGACGACCACCTCTACTACGAGGACCGCACGACCCACCTGCGCCAAGGGGACCTCTTCACAGGGGTCCCCTTGGGTCTGCAGCTACCGGCCGAGGTCTTCAACCACGGCAACCGCAAGTTCGTCTCCGGACCGTTCGAGGTCGGATTCGCCATGTTGATCACTCCATCGTGCTCAATGGCAGCTCAGGGCGAGCCCGGCCGCTACGCGCACCCATTTCGCACCGTGGTCCCCGTCTGGCCGCTCGAAGACCTGGTCGTCCAGGGCGCGATCAAGGAAGCCTCCCTGGGTCAACTGCGCAAGTACGACCACCTGGCGAACTATCTGTATCTGCCGGCGATCGCTTCAGCGCAGATGCCGGAGAGCCTGGCGCTGCTGTACGCCCCGACGACCCTTGACCATGGCTACCTCGAGAAGCAACGCATCGCTCAACTCTCGGTGACCGCCGCCGTGCACCTCAAGCGGCAGCTCGCCCGCCACTACGGGGGCAGCCTGTTCAAGCACGAAGCCTTTGCCGACTAGGCAGCCGCCTGGCCCTCATCGACGTCCCGGAGCACTCGGTACGGCGTACCGTCGATCCACCAAACTGGCTCTCCCTCGTACTCGCCGGCCCACCCTTCGGCGCCGGTGACGAGGCGACAGCGCATCGGGGGGAACTCGGTCGTCAGCGAGAACAGGCATCCCGAAGATCTCATCCCACGCGAGAAGAGCGTGGTTCGCGGGGTTCAGGAGCACAAGGTAAGGCGTGTCCAGTCCTTGCTGCGCGTGGACATCGAGCGCCTCGACGACCGAGCAGAGCAGAGCACCTTCGATGTACAGCGCGTCGTCTTCGGTGGTCCCCCTCGAGCACCGGGACATTGTGACACCTGCCGCGACGGAACTCCCGCGGCCGTAGATGGCGCCGCCTCTTGGCGTGGTCGCCTCCCGGTCTGGCTGCGTGTTGATGCGGTTGCGGGCTGGTGCGAGACGTTGGTGTGGCGCGGTGGAAAGTGAATGGGTCAGGCGCGCGTCGCTGATCTAGCGGGAGCTTCGAGCGCCGGCAGCTTCTGACCCATGACGATCCGACAGATTGTCCGAACCCTGGGACCGTCCCGCCTGGCCCACCCACCCCCAACTGGCCCTACGAGTTCAAAGCTTTTGAGGCGGCGGTCGGACCACGAGCCATGCCGCTGTGCACCCTGGGTGGGTTACGTCCTGGGTGTCGGGTACGGTGCGCCACCACCCACCCAAGGACGTTGGCCTTCTTGTCTGGTACATCCCCCGAGCTCAAAGCCCTCATCGACGTCGCACGCTCCAGCGTGGCCGCGGCCGTCGAGGACCCAGACCGCATGCGCCGCGAGCTCGACCGGCGGGCTGCCGGGCTGGCCGCCCGCCAGGAGAGAGCGCAGGAGGCGATGATCGACGCCCAGGACGCGCTCCGCGATGCAGAGGCGGCCTTCGCCCATGCCAAAGAAGAGCTCCGCGAGGTCACCGTCGAGCTCGGGCAGATCCAGTTTCTGACAAGCACGCTGGCGGGCCTTCGCGACCGTTCTGATGACACTGCCGGCGAGCCCCGTCCGTCTGAGCCTGTCGCTGGCGCCGGGACCCTGCACGTCCCTTCTGCCGCCCGGACGCCGCCGGTCCTGTCCTCGTCTGAGGACCCGACCGGGATCAAGCGCGCCGTGCTCGAGATCTTGTACGCCAGCAAGACGCCCATGGCGCCACGCGAAGTCGCGCGCGCACTGCAGTCTCGCGGCATCGACAGGACTGACCCGATCAAGGCCGGCAAGCTGTTGACACGGATGATGAAGGCAGGCCGCGTCGAGCGGAGCCCGGACGGTGGCTACGGGCCACCGAAGTTCTCCCGAGAGGCGCAGTAGAACAGCGAACCCACGAAGTCGGCCCCCGAGCGTTGGAGCGCTCGGGGGCCGGAGCCCCATGGCGAACGTTGCAAGAACACCCGAGGCGCGGCTGAACGTAGCAGGGATCCTTGACGGATCCAGCTACGTCGTCGCCGCGCAGAGCGCGCGATGGCGCTGGCTGCCGTCCGAGATCCCCTAGGCGACGTCCTCCGCCAGGCGCCGCTTCGCTGCGCGCGCGTAGTCCTTCGCCACCGCGCGACCGCGCGCGGTGGCCAGGACCGGACGCTCGCGCCCTCCGGCGGTTTCTGCGTCGGCGATGAGCTCTCCTGCTCGGAGATCGCGCACGCAGTGGACCACGCTGGTGCGGTCGATCGCGAGCGTGTCGACGAGATCGGTGGCGGTGACAGGCCCGCGGCGGACGACGGCCAGGAGCACTTGCATCGTCAGGGCCGACGGCTGTCCTGCGGCGGTACGCGGGAACGCGGTCCGAGCCTTTCTGGCGATCTCGAGGAGCTCGTCGATCGCGTCATCTTCCCGCTGCGTCATGACGCACCGCACGAAACGTTGCACCCATGTGTGGCAATTCCACACATACTCTCGCCGGCCCTTCCCCGGCGCCTCCCCCGACCAAGAGGAACCCACAGTGACCAGCATCAATCGCAACCACGGCCCCAAGCGCGGCCCCGGCCGCGACAACAGGCCTGCCCGGCAGGAGGAGTTTCGCCACCTCATCGAACTCGAGGTCATCGGCGAGCTCATCGCCGCGGGCGAGCACAAGACGGCCGCGGAGATCAGCGAGCTCGTCTGGGCCAGGGTCCGCCGGTACACCGACCTCAGCCCGAAGATCGTCCGCGCCCTGCACCAGGTGGCGCAGACCTCGCAGGCCCCGGCCCGGCTCGGCCTGGACCCGAACATCGAGGTCGCGGCCGTCATGCGACTGCCTGTGATCCGCTGGCTCTCGCAGCACATGCAGCGCACGAAGACCGGCCGGCCCGCCGATCGCTCGCTCTGGGTTGCGGCGCTCCTGCTGATGGCCAGCGGCCGCATCAAGCCCCGCACCTGCGAGGTGATCCCGTACCTCCGCGGCAACCCGAAGGCGTCGTGGGTCATGGAGTACCCGGCCGAGACCAGCCTCAAGTCCCTCTACGACGGGCTCTCCGCGATGTGTCGCCGCGTCGACGTGGACATCGCCAACGACGTCCTCGTCGAGATGCTCCGTGAGGTCGCCGACATCCGCGACCGCGACGGAGGCCCGGTCCATCCCACCGCCGGCGTCTACGCCCTGGTCGACGGAAGCGCGCTTCCCGGCAACTTCTTGCAGACCAACCCGGTTGACGAGCACGTCAAGAAGCTCCGCACCCGGGGCATGGCCGACAACGCCAGCTTCTTGCGGTACGTCTACGAGGACGGGTCGACCTCGAAGAAGTGGATGGGTTACAAGCTCGTGCGCCTGGTCTGCCTCGCCACCGGCATGACGATCGAGCAGGCGCTGCTCCCCGCCAGCATCAGCGAGGGCGCCGCGGCCGTCCTGCTCGTCGAGCAGCACTTCCGCCGCTGGCCCGATAGCCCTCTGGAGTACCTCGTCGGCGACGCTGACTACGACCGGGACTCGCGCGTCGCGGAGATGCTCGTCTCCTGCTTTTCGGTGATGCCCGTCTTCCAGGCCCGCCGCGACCGTAGCCTCGGCGTCCCGAGCTGCGCGCACGGCCACATGAACCTGCGCAATCGCGAGAAGTGGCCCACGCGGGAAGCCCGCCGCCGGCAGGGCCTGGAGCGCGGTGTCCCGATGGACATCAAGGACACCCGCATGCGCTGGAGGTGCCCCCGCGACATCTGCGAGCCGACCGACACCTACTTCTGGCAGGACGTCCGCGCCAACACGTACCTGCCTTACGCCGGTGACAGCAACGCGGCCGCGCTCCGCGTCGCGCTCATGCTCCGCCGCAACCTCGTCGAGAGCACCTTCTCCAACCTCAAGAACTCGCTCGCCAGCCAGCAGGGCAACGACAAGTTCAAGAGCCACGATGAGGCCAAGCTCGAGTGGCTCGTGGCCTGGGCCACCATCGCCCACTCCGGCAAGCGCCTCATCCACGAGCTCGGCCTCTACGAGCCCACCCACCGCGCGGCGCAGCAGCTCGACCTCCACCGGATCGCCACGCGCGACGCCCCCGGATTCCCGATCGACCAGACCCTCGTCAAGAAGATCACCGACGACCTGCGCGAGACCTTCGGCGGCGCCCGCGCCCCCCGCCACATCGCCTCCGACGACAGCTAGCGGCGACGCGCCCAGATCCACCCCGAGTTTCGGGAAAATCGGCGGGTCCCAGCGGGGCAAAGCTCGCAATCTCGGACCCCTAGTTTCGTGACAACAACGAAGAAGGCCCGGAATCCCAGTGTTCATCGGGGATCCGGGCCTCAAGAGTTTCCGGAGGAGTTTCGGACCTACCTCGCGCCTAGTCGCGTTGGCATAGGAGGTTGATGAAGCGGAGTACGGTGATGGCGGCGTTGGATTCGGTCTGGTTGCCGGCTTCGTCGGTGAGCCAGAGCTTGAGTGGGTAGTCGCCGGAGGGCGGGGGGTCGTTGCTGCCGTCGGGGTTGGGGATGGTCAGGCCGCTGAGGGTGCACTGGGCGCCGCTGGCGCAGGTGCTGGGGCTCTGGCTGACGGGGCTTTCGGCGATGCGGAAGCGGCGCATGACGATCGGGGATTGCTTGATGCCGTCCCAGGTGTCGTTGCGGTAGGTGACGGTGAAGTCGTTGATGTCGCGGATCTCGTCGGGGGTTGGGACGAGGCCTCCGGGGGTGGCTGGGGGATGCTGTCGTAGCCGTAGGTGCGGCTGGTCCAGGCGCCGTAGTCGTTGGGGTCGGCGAGGTCGCTGGCGCGGACGCGGACGGTGTGCTGGCCTTCTTCGCAGGCCTGAGCGGAGTGGTTGATGGTGCGGCTGGTGGTGCCGGGTGGGTCGGTGCTCGTGGTGGTGCCGCAGTCGCTGGTGAGCTGATGCTGGACGCTGGTGATGGGCGCGCCGCTGCCGCGGTTGACCGTGGGCCAGCGCGCGATGACCTGCCGGGCGTTGGTCCAGCCGTTCACCGACAGGTTCGCGGCCGCGGGAGCCTGCCCCTCGATCTGGATCGCCCCGACTGAGGGCGGCTCGTTGTCAATCGAATCCGCGTTAGGCGATCGCTCACTGACACTCGCGGCATTCATCGCTCCGTCCTCATACGTGACGCGGAAGTCGATGGTCTGACCGGTGGTACCCAGCGTCGAGTTGAAGGTGCAGTCCAGGTAGACGCCGGCGTTGGGGTCGACGTCAGTGCCCTGCGGCCGGTTGGTGTTGGGGTCCCAGGTGCCGCTGCAGCCCGGAAGGTCCCGCCACTGGCCTGCGTCGAGGCGGTACTGGATTCGTCCGGCTTTCACGCCGCTGTAGGCGCACATGAAGCCGCGCACGGCCTTCGCGCCGCGGAACCAGACCTGTCCCGGGCCGAGGCCGCTTTCGGCTTGCGGGCCGGGCAGCGGATCGTCGACACCGTGCTCGCGGGGGCAGCCGGGCTCCCGCGGTCGCGTGTCGCAGTCGAGGCCGACCTCTTTGCTGTGGGCCGCGATCCGCCAGGCGGGGTCGTAGGCCCAGACGCTGACGCGCGCGGTGCGGCCGGTCTGCGCGCCGGAGACGCCGCAGAGATCGACGGGGAACTCGGTGGTCTGCCCGTTGAACTGCGAGCACGGGCGCAGCGTGTTGTGGAACCGCAGGCCACCGACGATGCCGGTGCCGGTGAAGTCGCCGGTGCTGCCGTAGGCGGCGTTGCCGATGTCGTTGTAGGTGTAGGAGTCGGTGCAGGCGGGGCTGCCGCTGGGGGCGCCGCTGCCGCTGAAGTTCGGCTGCACGAAGTTGGTGAACTCGGTGCTGCCCGGTCCGCCTTCCTGGAGGATGTCGACGTGCTCGACCCACTGACCGATCCCGACGTTGTCGGTCGCGGACTGGCGCAGCATCACCCGGTTGGCGCGCTCGGTGCTGGACGCCCAGAGAGGCAGCCGCGCGCTGTCGGAGGAGGTGCTCTGCAGGGAGAGGACCGGGTCGGCGTTGTCGATGACCTCGGCGTTGCTGACGTAGATCGACATGCGGGCCCCGTAGGGCACGCCCCGCGAGGGCCCCCAGGCGCAGCTGGCGCTGACGGTGATCGGCGTGCACGCGAGCTGCGCGCCGATGAACGTGGCGTTCCCGAACGCGGCGAACGACGCGGTCTCGGTCCCCGAGGTCGGGGTCGACGAGTTCGGGAACCCGCCGCACGGGGTGCCGTTGTCGTTGCTCGAGCGGATCGGGCACACGGTGCGTCCCGATCCCACGTTGCCGTTGCCCCACAGCAGCTTCGTCGCCCACTGGTAGCGGGTGCCGTAGTTCCCGCCGTCGGGGTGGCCGCTTCGGTTGTCCTCCAGCGGCGAGTAGAGGTCGGCGCGGCTGCCGAACTGGTAGGTCCAGCGTCCGAACGCGGTGCCCGCCGGCGGCGTCAGGGTCGTCTGGATCTGCGTCCCGTTGGTGTCCCGGAAGGAGTCGACGCAGATCGCGTCGGTGCGACGGTCGCAGAGCTCGGTGCGCAGCTGCAGCCCGCGGGGCCGGTAGCGGCCGGCCGGCGGGGTCGGGTCGCCTTCGCCGTCCGCGGTGTCCGGGGTGGTGTCCTGGAGGCCGAACGCGTCGTTGGGGGCTGCTCCCGGGGTCGGGACCTCGCAGCGCACGCCCATGTAGGCGTGCGGCGCGGCGCTGTTGTTGCTGTTCTGGCCGCCGCCGCCGGAGGCGATGTTGTTGCCCTGGGTCCAGCGCAGCTCCCAGCCGCGGTAGGGCTGCAGCATGTTGTTCTGCTTGTAGAGCGGCCGGTCGTCGAAGTCGCAGTCCTGGACGATGTAGGAGTGGTTGCCGTAGACGGCCTGGGCGGGGCTGGCGGTGAGGCCCAGCAGCGCGACCGCGGCGGCGAGGATCGGGGCGGCGATTCGGCAGGTCATGGCGTCGCGGTCTCGGTCGGGGACGTGCAGGTGGCGTGGCAGGCGAGCTGGTCGCCGTAGGTGCGCTTGAGGTAGTCGCGCAGGACGGTCTGGCGGCGCTCGGCTTCCGCGCCCTCGAGCTCGCCCTTCAGCTGCGCGCGGACGCGCGCCAGCGGTGTGGTCTGCTCGGGCAGGTACTCCATGACCCGGCCGATGCGCCAGCCGACCATCGGCGGCTGGTCGGGCGGGCTGGTCTGGACCTGCAGCGGCCCGAACGCCTCCCTGCTCTGCCGGGTGCGCTTCACGGCGCGGGCGAGGTCGTCCTCGAGCTTCTCCAGCGGGACGGTCAGGCGCAGGCCGCCGGCCTCCATGCACTCCTGGGGCAGCATCGTGTTGCGGCAGACCAGGTCGCGCAGCTCTGGGCCGGGCTGATCGGGGAGCTGGGTCGTCAGGCGCTCGGCGGTGGCGCGGTCGCGGACGGTGAGGACGGCGAGGGTGGCCGCGGCGGGGCGGCGGTAGCGGATGTCGAGGTTCTGGTCGTAGAACTGCTCGATGCGCTCGCCGGTCACGGGGCGTTGCGGGGCGATCGCGTCGAGCAGCGGTTCGGCGATCGCCTCGGCCTTGAGGGCCAGGTCGGTGATGGCCTTCGGGGTGCCCTTGGGGTAGGGGTAGATGACGCTGTGCCCCTTGGTGTCGGCGCTGATCCCGCGCTTCTTGGCGTCGGCCAGGAGCACGGCGAGATGGGCGACTTGGATGCGCAGGCCGTCGGCGAGCGCGTCGCGGGCCTTGGCCGGCAGCTGCCGCGTCCCGTTGCGTTGGCCGGCGGTGATCTGGCGCTGTGCCGCGGCGATCGTGGCGTCCATGTCGGCGGTGGCGACTTCGACGTCGGCGACGCGCACGGCGACGTCGGCGGGCAGCTCCGCGGAGCCGGAGCCGCAGGCGGCCAGCGTGAGGATCGAGACGACGGCGGCCGTGGAGGCGAGGAGTCGTAGCGGTGGCACCCCGATGACCGTACGTGCGGCGTGCGCGCCAGCGCCTCGGTCGCTGCCGACCCGGTGAGGTGAACCGCCGCGTGAGGGGTGAACGGGTGCAGGTGAACGCGCGGGTCGGCCGTCGATCCGCGGGCGACTCGTACCGTCCCGGGGGATGGTGCTCGTTCGCCTGCTGTGCCTGATCGTCCTTCCGCTGCTGCTGAGCGCGGGGTTCGCGGTGCTTGCCCGGGCGCAGCAGTCGCGTGCGCCGGTTGCGGGCCCGACCTACCCGGCGCTCGAGGCGCCGCGCGGTGAGTCGCGCGAGGAGACCGTGCGGCGTCTGTCGGTGCCCAACGGGCCGCGGCTGGCCGCGTACGTGTCGCGGTTGCAGCCGGCGACGCCGTGCGGGGACATCGCGCAGCTGCGGCCGGCGTGGGTTCGCGCGGCGCGACTGTTCGAGTTGGAGTGGCGGCTGCTGGCGGCGATCACCAAGGTGGAGTCGGGGTACGGGTGCAACATGGGGCCCTCCTCGGCGGGGGCGATCGGCTGGACGCAGTTCTTGCCGTCGACCTGGGAGCGCTGGGGGATGGACGGTGACGGTGACGGATCCGCCGACCCGGCCAACAGCGTGGATGCGATCTTCAGCACCGCGCGGTACCTGCGGGTCACCGGGGCGCCCGGGGACGTGCGCAAGGCGCTGTTCGCGTACAACCACGCGGACTGGTACGTGCGCAAGGTGCTGGCGACGGCCGAGCAGATCGAGGACATCCCGGTCACCAACTTCGAGGACGCGGCCAGGTCGGCGTTGGCGTTTGCGCGGGCGGAGCGCGATCTGCGGCGCGCGGTCCGCGATCTGCGGGTGGCACAGCGGCGGGTGGCGCGGCTGGACCGTCGGCTGCGGCGCGCCGATCGCGGCGTTCAGGGGCTGCGGCGTTCGGCCGGTCGCGCGGCGCGGCGGGCGCGCGGCCTGCAGCAGCGCGTCGACGCGCTGACCCAGGAGTTGCAGGAGCTCACGGCGACCCTGTCGGCCGATCAGCAGGTGCACGGGGATCCGGACACGTTGGCGTTGGAGCTGGTGTCGGGCGTGGACCTGGGGCAGGCGACCTTGGTCTATGCGGTCGCGGGGTCGCTGGTGCAGCGTCGGGTGCGGCTGGCGCGTGAGCTGTCGGCCGATGCCAGCGCGGCGGCGCTGGAGCGTGACCGGCGCACGGTCGGGCGTGATGCGGCGGTCGCCGACCGTGCGGATCTTGCCGTGTCGCGGTTCTCGCTGGCCGATGAGCGTGACCGTGCCAGTCGCGCGGCGGCGCGGGCGCGCGAGGCCCGGCGGCGGGCCGCTGGCGCCGCGCGGGAGTACGAGGACTCGGCCGCGGCGCCGGCGCGCAGCAGTCCGTTGCTGCCCGGGCGGCCGCAGCGCTCGCCCGAGCGGGCCCGTCAGGAGTCCAGCGGCAAGCGCAAGGCGGCCGCGGACGAGCGGCGGCGTGATCGTCGCGAGCGCGGCGCCGGGGGCGTTGAGGCCCCGGGGGCGGGCCCGTCGCGGTCCAGTGGCGGGAGCGGCCGGTGAGGGTGATCCGATCAGCGCGGCGTGGGCCGCGGGCGCGGACCCGTACCCCGGTCGCGACGGGAGCGGTCGGTCGGGCTCTGCTGGTGGTGGTGGTCGTGGTGGTGGTCGCGGCCGCTGCGGTCGGGCTGCGTGGCGTGCTGCAGGCGCCGTTGGCGCAGGCGGACCTCGAGCGGCTGCAGGGACCGGTCGACGCGCGCGCCAGCCGCGTGATCGGCGCGCCGGCCCCCTCCCCCACGTTGACGGTCAGCGACGAGGCGTTCTTCCTGACGTACACGTTGGCGGCGGGGTCGCAGGCCTACTCCGGTCTGCTGACCGAGCGCGATTGCCGCGTGGTGATTCGGGTCGATCGTCGCGAGAGCTCGAGCGCGAAGCTCGTCTACGGGGTGCAGCGCGGCCGCGGCTGCATGGTGCCGGCGCAGGCGCGGGTCCGGGAGGCCAGGCGCGGCCGCTAACCGTGCGACGGGCGGGCGGTCGCGGGCTGCGCGGCTCGGGGGTCGGTGGGGGTTGGGCTGTGGGTGTGGGAGAGGCGCTGGTAGGGGCCGGTGCGGCCGTAGGGCTGGTAGTGGCAGGCGGTGAGCGCGCGCAGGCTGGCGGTGTTGCTGTGGTGCACGTCGGCCAGGACGGTGCGGTAGCCGTGTGCGTGTGCGTGGTCGGTGGTCAGCTGGGCGAGCTGTTGGCCCAGGCCGCGGCGGCGGAAGCGGCGAGCGATGAGGAACGCCAGGCTCGCGGTGCGTGAGGGCAGCGGCACGATGCTCGCCGCGCCGACCGGGTAGCGGGTGCTGGCGACCAGGGCCAGCAGGACGGTGGCCTGCGGGTGCAGGAAGTCCTGGGGGTTCAGGTAGCGGCGCGCGCGCCAGTCCAGCAGCGCCAGGGCCGGTTCCGGGTCGATGCTGACCTCGAGCAGCAGCGGGAGCCTGTCGGTTCGTGGCGGCACGGGGTCACGGTAGCGGCGAGGTGTGCGCGGCTCGCGGACTGGTCTGGGTGCGGGTGTGGAGGTAGGTTTCGGGGGTGCCGTTTGGGGATCGTGTGGAGCTCGCGCGGCAGCGCGCTGCTGTCCGGGAGGATCTGCGGGCAGCGCGTGCACGAGCGCGGGCCTGGGCAGCGGCCGGGGAAGGCGCCCAGGCGCCGCCGCGTCGCGCTGCAGACCTTGCGCAGGGCCCGAAGCGGCCAGGCGGCCGGGTGGCCGGGCCGGGCCGGGAGGGCTAGGCCGCCCGCGCGATCGCGGGCGGGGCGGGCGGGGTGGCGGTGAGGTCGCTGATCGCCTGGTGCACCGCGGTGTCGTGGACGCGCAGGCGGCCGCCGGCGGCGAGGATCTGTCCGCAGAGCCAGTCGGTGGAGGCGTAGGGGATCTCGACGATGTAGTCGTCGTACTGGTCGCGGCCGATGATCGTGTAGTCCTCGGCCAGCCAGGGGGCGTCGCTGTCGATCGTTGCGCGGGTGCTGCGGGTGCGGGCGGCGAGGGTCTCCCACCATGCGGGTTCGGTGACCGGCGGGGGTGTGGCGGGATCGTCGGTGGCCTGGGCCAGGAGCATGCGGTCCAGGCGGAAGGTCTTGGCGGGGCCGTCGGGGTGTTCGCTGGCCAGCAGGTAGCTGCGGCCGCCTCGGTGCTGGCGGGCGGCGGGGTGCAGGGTGCGGTCGGTGATCGTGCCGGTGGCGGTCAGGTAGCGCACGCGCAGCTGGCTGCGGTGGGTCAGCGCGTGGGTGATCTGGGCGGCGCGCGGGTCCTCGACGGCGAGGGGGCCGCGGGTGCCGTGGGCGGCGATGATCTTGTGGGCGGCGCTCTGGAGGTGGGGGTCGAGGTTGGCCAGGAGGCGTGCGCCGGCCAGGACGGCGTCGCGCTGCTCGATGGTCAGGAGGGGCTGCTGGACGGTGTCGGCGTAGGCGTCGAGGTCGATCTCCAGGCGGCCGTCGGGCTTGGGGGTGACGCACATGAGGTACTCGGCGTGGCGCCAGCAGGCGAGGTTGATGATCTGCAGGTCGTCGCGGAGCTCGCGGTCGTTGACGGCGAACGCGTCCTTGAGGTCGTCGCAGGTGACCGGGGTGGTGGTGCGGGCGGCGTGGAAGAGCGTGTTGGCGATCGCGAGGATGCGGCCGATGTGCGAGGGGCGGGTGCCGGTGGCGCCGATGCCCTTGCGGGTGACCGGGGCGGTCGCGGCGGCCGGCGCGGGGTGCACGTGCTGGGGGGCGTGGGCGCGGGCGGGGTCGTGGGCGGCCTGGATGCGGCGGCGGGCGTCGCGGACGCTCTGGGCTGCCCAGCCGGGGCGGACGTCGTGGACGAGGTCCTTGAGGGTGAGGATCCAGCCGGCGAAGGTGGCGGGGTCGCTGACGCGCGTGGTGATCTCGCCGGGTGCGGTGCCGCGGCGTGCGGCGCCGCGGGCGGTCTGCAGGACGTAGTCGACGGTGTCGGGGGCGACGGTGATGGTCGCGGTGCCGTGGGTGGGGCCCATCTGCCAGCGGCTCATGGGCAGCGACTGGGTGTCGGTGCGGGGGGTGAAGTCGCGGTAGAGGCGGCTGGCGAAGCTGATGTCGCTGGTGATGCGGGAGAGCCGGAAGCTGCGGATCTGTTGGGGGGCGTCGCTCAGGGCGGCGATGAGGTAGCGGTGGTCGTCGACCTCGATGACGTCGTAGGGGTCGACGGTGCGCTGCTGGTCGTGGTAGGTGAACCGCACGCGCTTGCCCTGCTGGCAGGCGAGCAGCAGGCGGGCGGTGAGGGCCGCGCGGCGGCGGGCTTGCGGCCCGGTGCTCTGGGCAATGGTGATGGCGCCGGGGGCCGGGGTGGTCGCGAGCGCGTCGCCCAGGAGGGTGGTGACGCCGACCCGTAGCGCCTCGGCGTGGGGGAAGTCCTCGCTGGTGCCCAGTCCGTCGCGGAGGTCGCTGAGGGCTTGGCGCTCGGGGCCGGTGAAGTCCAGGGGGCCGGGGCCGTGGTGGGCGAAGCGGTAGGCGACCTCGGGCTCGGTCTCGTTGGGGTCGGTGGTGAGCTGCTCGATGGTGATGCCGGCGTGCGCGAGTTCCTGGCGGTCTTCGTAGAACCGGCGGCCGAAGGCGTCGTCGGTCATCTGCGCGTAGGCGTCGATGTGCTGGCGGACCTGCCGGGTGGTGAGCTCTCGCTGGCTGGTGTGCAGCAGCGCGATCAGCGACAGCTGCCGAACCATCTTCTCGGTGTCCAGGGCCATACGTCGAGTATGCGCGATGGTGCGGCGGCAAATCCGCTGCGCGGATCTTGGTGCGGCGGCGTCGCGCGTTGGCGTCGGTTTGGTGTGCGCGGTCAGCCGTAGTTGATGCCTTCGGTGGTGGTGTCGGGTCGTGTGGCGTTGGTGAGGGCGGTGCGGTGCAGCGGTCCTGCGCAGAGCCGCACGCGGCGTTGGGAGAGGGCGCCCAGGGGGCCCAGGCGTGGATCGGGGCCGACGGCGGTGAGCGGGATCGGGCAGCGCGCGGTCTGGGCGGGCTGGGTGGTGAACGGGCGCAGCATCGCGTTCCATTCGCGGCAGGCGGCGTTGGTCGCGCTCAGCGGGCCGGTGCAACGGACGGTGATGTGCTGCTCGCGGGTGGTGAGGTGGGCTTGCAGGACCGGGGTCTGGGCGGGCACGGTGATGGTGATCTGGCCGGCGGGGCTGATCGTGGCGGTGCTGGCGGCCGCGGAGACGGCGAGCGTCAGGGCCAGGCGCGTGAGCGGGCGCATACCGGAGCCTCTCGCGGTCCGTGGCCGGTCAGGCCAGCACGAGGTTGCTGGAGGGGGTCGGGTTGCCGGGCGCGGAGCGGCTGACACGCTTGTAGGCGCGGACGACCTCGCGGCTGGTGGCCTCGCGGTAGGAGATGCCGCGCTGCAGCGGCGTGAGGGTGAGATGGCCGGTGTCGATCGTGTCGATGATGGCCAGGAAGCGGCGGCCCTTGCGGTCGATCTCGACGAGATCTCCGGGGCGCAGGTTGGCGGTGGTCATGGCGCTCAGGCTCCCAGCGGGGTGTGCTCGAGCGGCGCGATCGCAACCGCGCGGGCGTGTCACAGCGCGGTGCCATCCTGCCCGCTCATGTACGCACACGCGCAGTTCCCCTCCCCCACGATGCGCGTCGGCGCGACCCGCGTGACGTTCTCCTGCGAGGCGCTCGGGACGTTCGCCGTGCAGGTGCTGGGCTACCCGACCACCGAGGCACGGAAGCCCGCGGTGCGCGCGCATGCGCTGCGCCATCTGCAGGCGCTGGCGGGGTCGTTGAGCTGGCACGACGGGCCGCTTGCGTGGCTGACCCCGGACCGGGAGCTCCCGTTGCTGATGCTCGGTGACGGCATCGCGTTCGTGATGGGCGCGGACTGCGCAGGGATGCGGGCGTTGACCTGCCGCACGTTCGGCACGGTGTCGGCGGCCGAACGCGCGCGGCGGCTGGAGGTGCGGCGCGCCCGTCGTCGACGTGCCGAGGCGCGCCGGCGGCGGCCGGGCACCGGCCGCCGGTGCCAGACCGGGCAGACGACCTGCTGCCCATGCCCTGAACGGGCGCGCGCGCCGCGCCCGGGTCAGTGCTGGGCGGAACGCGCGCCAGCGGAGGCGTTGGCGTTGGCGTTGGCGTTGGCGTTGGCGAGGCGTACGAGGGCGCGGTGTGCGCGGTGCCAGCTGCCGGCTGCGGGGTGCGGCAGCGCGTACAGCGCGACGGACCGGTTCCAGGCGAAGCGGTCGGTGCTGGCGGTGCGCAGCCCGTCGACGGTCGTCCACTGCGGCTGGGTGAGCCGCTCGATCGACCGGCGCGGCGGCACGCCCAGGAGCACCAGGGCGTCGGGGCGCAGGATCTCGAGCTGTCCTGCCAGGTAGGGCTGGCAGTTGCGGCCCATCCGCTCCATCGGGCTGCGCCGGCCGCCGTCCCAGGGCGAGCATTGGACGGCCTGCAGCCGGGCGCAGCGGTCCAGGACTGGGATCAGCGTGTGGGGGGCGGGGCGCTCGTGGGCGGGCTGGCGGTCGCGCAGCGCAAGCACGGCGGCGAGCGTGCTCGCGGCGCGGTAGTGGAAGTAGCTGCGCTTCTCGTCGTTGTGTGAGGCGTGACCGTGACGGAAGTCGTGCTGGCTGTGCGCCAGCGCCCGCAGTTCGGCGTCCTGGCGTCCGTCGTCGCGGGAGTTCATGCCCACGAGCGCGACGCGGGTCTGGGGGTAGGCGGCGCCGAGCGCCGGCAGGCGCGGCTGCTGGCCGTCGGGTGGCGGCACGGGTTGGCGGCCCCGAGGCGGCCGCCAGCAGAGCTCGCAGGCCGGGCAGCAGCGCTCCAACGGCTGCTCCTCCACGAGCAGCCCTTGGTCGGCGAAGAACGTCTGGACCCGCGCGAGCAGCCGCACCTGCTCGTCGCTGCGGGCCAGGCGTTCGGGCAGCCGCACCCCCGGGAGCGGCCCGGTGGTCGCGCGTCCCGCGGGTCGGGGGGCGCGGTGCGGCTCTCCTGGATCGGCGGGCATGCGTGCGAGCGTAGCCGTCGCCCAGGTCCTCGCAGCAGGGGCGCCGCCCTGCGGGGTCGCGCAGGGGTTAGGCGGCGGCGTGGGTGCTGTCGCTGGCGGTGGTGGCGGGGATCTTCAGGAGGTGGGAGCAGTCGCGTCCGGCGGCCTGCCAGATCGCCAGGAGGCGGTCGCTGGGGCGGCGCTTGCCGTTGTTGGTGGCGTAGTCGCCGGGCAGCCGCTCGTCCAGTGGGGCGACGACGACGGCGCCGTTGTCGACGCGGGCGGCGAGGCCGAGGCGCTCGACCTCGTCCAGGAGCTTGTTGAGGTAGGGCTTGCGGACGGACATGACGACGCCGAGCGTCGAGCGCATGACCGGTCCCTGGTCGAGGTGCTCGAGCAGTTCGCGCCGGCGGCCTGCGGCTCGGACCACCGTGCCGTCGTAGAGCGTCAGGTCCTCGGCCGGGAGGTCGCGGGCGGCCTCGGTGCTGCGTCGGCGAGCGACGACGTTGGTGACCAGCGGCGGCTCGTTGGCGTCGGCCTCCTGCTCGCCGGCGGGGGCGGTTCCGTCGTCCTCGCCGTCGGGGTCGGTGGTGTGGCCGGGCTCGTCGCCGTCGGCATCCGGTGCGGGGGCGGCTGAGACGATCTGCAGGAACGACTCGAGCTGCTCGAGGGTGCGCTCCTGGGCGGGCAGGGCGTCGGCGAGCTCGGCGACCTCGCGCTGGAGGGCGAGGAGTCGCTCCTGCTCCTGGTGCAGGTGCGTGCGGGCGGCCTCGACGGCCTGCTGCTGCTGGTCGCGGAGCCTTGCCAGGTCCTCGGCGGGGTTCACGAACGCGCTCATCGGCTCTCTCTCGGAGATGGTCATCGGTCTGCGGTGCTCCCCGGTCGGTCGAGGCCGACCCTCCGGGGTCCGTGAGCAGGACCGTACGAGCGGACCGGGCACAAACGGCGGAAAGGTGAACCGGCCCCGTTCACCCAGCCCCCGTGCGCGGTTCACCTCCAGCCCGACGCACGGTTCACCTTCGGCCTGACGCGCGGTTCACCTCGGGCCGGTGGGTGGGCGCTGGCGGCGCGGGCGTTGATCTCGTGGCGCAGGCGGGCGACCACGAGCGGGGCGAGGTCCTCGTGGGCCAGCGGCGGCCCGCCGAGGACCGTGCGCGCCCAGGCGCTGAGCTGGTCCAGCCGCGCGATCTCCTCCAGGCCGGCGAGGTCCAGGTCCCGGCGGCGCATGTTGCGTTGGCGGGCGCGGTCGGACCCGAAGTCCGGGGCGTCGGCAGCCGGGTCTGCCGCGAGCTCGGCGAGCTCGAGCAGCTGGGCGCGTCCGTCGGGGGCCTGGGGATCCAGCGGGGCGTGCGAGAGCGCCCAGGCGATCGGCCCGGGAAGCTGGGCGTGCCCCGCCCGCGCGAGGACCTGCAAGGCGCTGAGCTGGCTGGGCGATCCGCCGTGGACCACCCGGCAGTCGCGCGGCGGCGCCCGGCGCGGGCGCTGCCAGCGCTCCAGGCGGGCCTGCAGCTGCGCGAGGGAGATCTGGGCGAGGTCCGCGGGCCGGGGCATCGCGGCCTGCAGGCGCTCGATGCGCCGGTAGCCGTAGGTGCCGGTGGCCGGGTCGACGAGGACCGTGGCCTGCAAGGCGCTGTGGGCGACGCGCAGATGCGGTCGGAAGTCGGGGTGCTGGTGCAGGACGCTGATGCGGCCGGTCTGGGCGCCGCGACCTGCGCGGCCTGCGATCTGGGCGGCTTCCCACGGCTCCAGGGGTCGGGTGCGGCGCCCGTCGTAGCGGCTGGTCTGCGCGAAGCAGATCTCCTGGGCGGTGAGGTTGACGCCGTGGGCGATGACGCTCGTGGCGACCAGGACGTCGGCGCGGCCGAGTTCGAAGCGGGCGATCTGGTCGCGGCGGGCACCGATCGGCAGCGCGCCGTAGAGCGCGCTGACGCGCCCGGGGCGCAGCTGCTGCAGCTCCGCGGCCAGCTGCAGGACGGTGGCGCGACTGAAGGTGACGAGGATGGTGCGGTCGGGGAGCTGCTCGAGCGTGCGGTAGCCGACGAGTTCCAGGCGGCCCATCCGCTCGTAGGTGTGGATCTGGGCGTGTGGGATGAGGCTGCGGATGATCGGGAGCAGCTCGGTGCCGCCGATCAGGTGCGCTTCGGTGTAAGTGGTGGCGAGCAGCAGTCGCGTGTAGGCGCTGCCGCGGTCTGGGTCGGCGGCATGGTGCGCTTCGTCGATCACCAGGACGGTGCCCTGGTCGGGGGCCAGTTCGGCGGTACACGCCAGCAGCGGCGCGTCCGCGTTGATGCGCTGCTCACCGGTCAGCAGGCCGACCCGGTGTGCGCCGGCGACCTGGCTGAGTCGGCGGTAGGCCTCCTCGGCCAGCATCCGCAGCGGTGCGGCGTAGACCCCCCCCCCCACCTCCAGCAGCCGGGTCAGGGCGTGGTGGGTCTTGCCGCTGTTGGGCGGGCCGGCGTGGAAGGACACGTGCCCGTGGGTGCAGCGGCTGGCCAGGGTCACGGGGTCAGCAGTGCGCTGCCGGCCGGGCCGTTGGTGGCGTCCATGCGCCACTGCTGCTGCTCGTAGCGCAGGGCGACCGTCTGTCGTCCGGCGATCGGGTCGGTGACCTCGGCGCGCGCGCGGCGGCGCACGCCGTAGAAGCGCACGTCGCTCACCTCGAGCTGCTCGCGGCTGGCCCGTTCGCGGGCGGACAGGCCGTCGCGGATCGCCAGCAGGATGTCGCCGCAGCTGGCGGCCTCGGCGCCGGGGACCGCGTCTCGTAGCTCGGTGCGCAGCTGCGCGGTCGTCAGCGCGCAGGCGTCCTCGACGTACCCGTCGCTGAAGCTCTGCGCGAACCGGGTGAGGGTGGCCCGGACGGCGTCGCGGTCTTCGGCCTGCAGCAGGCTGACCTGCTCGAGCTGGGACAGCGTGCCGCGCTCGGGGCCCTTGGCGGTGGCGGGCTGGTCCTCCCCGCCGATGAGCGCGAGCGCGAGGATCAGCGCCGCGGCGGCGAGGAGCCCGGCGAGCGCGAGGTGGGCGGGGCGGACGGTCATGCCCGGCAGGTAAGCGCACGGGTGTGCACGCCCGGGGATCTTCGCCGCGGTGCGTGCCCGGAGGTCATC
This sequence comes from Conexibacter sp. W3-3-2, assembly GCF_009707605.1. Classification (NCBI taxonomy): domain Bacteria; kingdom Bacillati; phylum Actinomycetota; class Thermoleophilia; order Solirubrobacterales; family Conexibacteraceae; genus Conexibacter; species Conexibacter sp. W3-3-2. The sequence goes on from NZ_WLYW01000002.1 coordinate 28,775, forward strand.
GTGCGGGGGCATGGAGCGATGGCGTGATTCGCGATGGGCGCTGGCGGCGCGCGGGGTCCCCGGGGCGTTGCTGTTGTGGCCGGTCGTGCAGCTGGGGCCGGTCGGGGCGCTGGTGCTCGTGGCGACGGGCCTGCTGCCCTGGCTTGAAGGCCTGTCGCGGGCCTGGTGGCTTGCCCCCGGGCGCACCGTGGCGCTCGCCGTGATGGCGGGCGCGGTCACCGCCGCGGGCATCGTGGCCCTGATGGTGGGCGGGCATCTGGTGCTCGCCGGCTGGCTCGGCGCCGCGGTGTGGGGCTGGGGGCGTGTGGCGCTGCGGGCCCGGCGGGGGCGGGCGGCGCTGGGCCGCGGGCGCCCCGTGATGCTGGCCTGCGGCTTGGGGGCGATCCCCGCGTGGTGGCTCTACGGGGACGACGTGCGCGTGCTGGTGGCCTGCGGCCTGATCGCGGCCTACGCCGGGGTGGGCGCGTTCCTGGCGCTGCCGGCGTTCACCACGGGGGCTGCACGCGGCCAGCGCGGCTGATGACCCAGAGCTCGTCCTGGTCGCTGCCGCGCGGCGCGATCTGCAGGCTGATCGAGAGGGTCCGGCGGGTGCGCGGGACCCGCAGCCGGACCGTCCGGGTCGCGGACACGGCGAAGCGACGGGTCGAGGAGCCGTCGGCGGTCGTGACGCGGACCCAGATCCCGTGGCCGACCAGTTCGCGGCGCATCCGCAGCCTGAGGTCGGTCGCGCCGGGGACGCGCCGGGCCCGGACCGACTGCACGTAGCTGGGCAGCTGCTCCAGGGCCTCGTTGGAACGCTCGGGCAGGGCAGCCGGCGCCGCCGGGGCGGCGGGGGGCGGGCCCGCGGGTGCGCCGGTCGGCGGGATGATCCCGAACCGCAGCTGGGGGTGGGGTCGGGCGCTGGCGCGCAGCTGCTGGGCGGCCTGCTGGACGCTGATCTGCTGCTGCACGGCGATGCGGGCGATCAGGCCGGCGATCTGCGGTGCGGCGAAGCTGGTGCCGCTGCTGCTGGTCCAGGCGCCGCTCGCCGTGCGGGTCCGGACGTCGCTGCCCGCAGTCGCGAGATCGACGCGGGTGCGGCCGCGCGCGGAGAACCAGGCCAGCTGGTCGCCGGTCGTGTCGGTCGCGCCGACCAGCAGGTACCCGGGATGCAGGGCCAGGTCGCGCGGTGTCGTCGCGGGCTCGCGATCGAGGTCCTCGCTGCGGTTGCCGGCGGACGCGACCACCACGCCGCCACGGTCCAGGTAGGCCTGGACCGCGTCGCGGTCGAGCTGGCTGGAGGCGTTGCTGCGCTGGCGGGCCAGGACCATGATCGGGGCGTCCATCGCCTCGAGGTAGGGGGTGAACCGGTGAAACTCCAGCCCGCGCTCCTGGACGGAGAGCACCGGGCTGCCGGCCGAGAGGCGCTGGGCGAGGTCGGCGACCCCCGTCTCGTGCTCGATGCCGCGGCTGTCGGTGGTCGGGGTCGGCGCAATCCCGTGCACATCATCGACGTAGCCGTTGCGGTCGTCGTCGACCATATTGCCGGGCACCTCCCCGGGGTTGGTGAACAGCTGCAGGCCCGCCGTCTCGCTGACCCGGTCGCCGACGACCGCGATCGTGGGCGGCTGCTGACGCGCGGCCCCGAGGAACTGGGCGGGTCCGAGCGCGGCGGCCGCGAGCGCGACGAGCACGAGCACAGCGGCGAGGCACGGGCGGATGACGGAGCGAACCATGAGCGTCGACGCTGGCACACCGCGCCGGCCCCGAGCGCGATCGCGGGGACCGGCATTCCCCCGGCGGCGAAAGGGTCCGAATCCCCGCCCGCTATAGGGTGAGCGTCTCCCCGCCCCCCGGGGGCTGCCGTCCGGGCCAGACCGGCGCGCAGTCCGTCAGTCCCATGCCCGTCCCTCCCAATCGGCCCAGCGAGCTCGGCGCTGCTCTTGATGAGCAGGTCGGTCGTGCGCTGGAAGCGTGGCCGACGCAACAGGCAGCGTGCCGGGAGCGGCTGGCCGAGTCCCTGGCGGCGTTCCCCGTCGCGCTGGAGCAGCAGCTGCACGCCGCCCGCGACGGTCACCCGGGACACGAAGCGATCGCGGGCCTGCTGGCGGGCCTGCTGGCCGGCGCCGCGCGCGTGGACGGGCATGAGCCCGCGGGCTCAGGACGCTGGCCGTCGTGGGTGGAGCTGGAGCTCTGGCGCACCGCTCGCACCGGGACCGCGAGCCTGATGCACTGCGCCGACCCACTCCGCGCGCGAGCGCTCTGCACCGACCTTCCCGCACCGGCCCAGGCCGACGATGACGCGCTGGTCGTCGCAGCCCTGGAGTGCGTCAGCGACGGGCTGTGGCCGTGGCTGTGGTCACGGCAGGCCGCAGACCGCGAGCAGGTCGACGCGCTGAGCGCCGCCATCCAGCAGGCTCTCACAGGGCTCCCCGCGCAGACCCCGATCACCGGTGAGCAGCTGCTGCTGGAGTCGATCGCGTGGCTCTCGGGCACCGTGCCGTTCGAGCAGGACTGGGTCGATCTCCTATTCCGCTACGCCGCGCGGAGCACCCCGACCGCCGTCGATCGACGCGACCTGGCCGCCGCAGCGAGCGCGGCGATCGCGCTGCGCGGCATCCCCGACCGCGACCGGGTGGTCTGGCGCGATCTCGCCTCGGCCCTGGTGCTCGAGCGCCATGACCGCCTGGAGGACGGGCCGTCGACCACCAGTCGCGACCTCGCGCTGCTCACCATCGCCGTCCTCGCAGACCGCTGACACCCCGCCCGCGGGGGGCGGCTACCAGGGGCTCTGTGAGTAGGTTCCGGGCGCCGCTGTGGTGGTGTGCGCCTGGCGGCTTTCGGCCTCCAGCGGGTCGACCAGCGCCCGTTCGGGCGCGGCGGTTGGGTCGGCGTGCGGGTCGTCGGTGAGGCTGCTGACCACGGCGACCGCGGCGGCGAGCAGGCCCAAGAGGACGGTGGTGGAGGGCCGGGTCTGCAGCGCGGCCTGCAGCTGTGCTTGCAGCGTGTCGGTGACGCGTTGGGGCAGGGCGGCGCCGAGCGTCTGGTCGGGCAGGTCGCCGACCTTGGGGGTGCGCGCGGCGGCCCAGGCCAGGGCGGCGGCCATCGCGCCGGCGCCGAGCGTGCGGGGCGCGCGGCGGCGGGCGCCCACGGTGACGGCGGCGCCGAGCAGGACCACCGCGAGCGCGATCCAGTCCGATGAGGTGCTGCGGGTGATCGTGGCCTGCAGGTGCAGCTGGTTGGCGAGCGTGCTGGCGTTGTCCGGGGAGGCTGACCGTCCACCAGGCCGGGATCGCCAGGGCGGCGGTGGCGGAGGCGCTGATCTGGCGCAGGTTCATGTCGAGACCGTGGTCGTGGTGGCCAGCAGCGTCCACAGCACGGTGCTCGCGGCGATGCCGGGGACCATCGGGACGCCGGTGTTGCGGAGCCCGTGGACGTTGCGGTGACGGCGCGCGATGACGGCCAGCAGCAGCAGCGAGATCAGGGCGGCGGTGATCAGGACGTAGCCGATGCGCCACTGGACCATCAGCGCCGCGAGGCTGAGGAGGTAGGCGTCGGCGATGCCCATCGGCAGCAGGAGGGCGACCGCGCCGAGGACCCCGAGGGTGACCAGCGCGTAGGGCCAGGCGCGCGCGGCGAGGTCCGGGTCCAGGACCGTCAGGGCGCCGGCGAGCGTGAGGGCCCCGGCGATCCAGAGGGTGTGCGGCAGGATCGCCAGTTCCCAGTCCACCAGCGCGGCCGGGACCATCACCAGGATCGCGGCGATCGCGATCGCCAGCAGCGCGGGGTCGTCGTGGTGCACGAGCGCCGCGATCGCGAACAGGACGCTGGTGGCGGCCTCGACCAGCGGGTAGCGCGCGCTGATCGGTGTGGCGCAGCAGCTCGAGCGGCCGCGCAGCCACAGCCAGCCGAGGACCGGGACGTTGTGGTGGGCGGCGATCGGCGTCGAGCACTTCGGGCACGCGGACCGCCCGAGCAGGCTGCGCCGATTGGGCAGGCGGTGGATCGCCACGTTGAGGAACGAGCCGTAGACCAGGCCCATCACCGCAGCCACGGCGGCCAGTGCGACGGGGTTGGTGCTCATGGGGCGTCGAAGAGCTCGCGGCGGGTCGCGGCAGCGCGCTCCGCGGCGGTGAGCGCCTGGGTGTCCTCGTCGGCGAGCTCCCCGAGGATCTCGACGATCGCCGAGAGCACGAGCATGAACGCCAGCGGGAGCACGACGACGACCAGGACGGCCTGGTCGATCCCGGGGCGGTCCAGGCCGACCAGCACCACCAAGGCGGCGCCGGCCAGGAGCGCGGTTCCGCGCAACAGGTTGCGTGAGTCCATGCTCATGACGCTACGAGCGTGCTGCTAGCCGGCGGCGCGCTCCGCCGTTCACCTCCCCCGCGGGAAGGGGTGAACGCGAGGTGAACCGCCGCGAACGGGTGCGGGCCGGGCGGGAGCATCACAGCCTGATGGGAGACTGCCGCCCCGTGAGATTCCGTCGCCGCCGCGCTGTGAACGCCCTTCGTGCCCACGTGGCCGAGCACGGCTATGCCGTGGTCCGTCGTCGCGCCCAGGACGACGGCCGCATGATGGCCTACACCGTCGGGCTGCCCGGCGGCGAGCTGGTCGTCTTCGGCGGCGACGGGGGAGACAGCCGAGCGGCGCCTGCGCGACCTCGTCGCCCAGCGGGTCTGCGGCGCCGAGGCACCCGGACTGCAGATGCCGCCGGAGGCGCGCGAGCACCTCACCTACGCCTGCCTCTACCACGGCGACGCCAGCGCCTTCGACGCGCATCTGCACTGACCCGGCGCGCGCGCCACGGATGTCCGTCAGAGACCGGCCCTAGCGTCCGAGCGGTGGAGGGCGCGCTGCGCACACCCCAGCCCGCGATGGGCGTCTGTCGGACCGGCTGGCTGGTGCAGCGGCCGGGCGAGCTCGGCCGGCTGGACCGCGTGCTGGCGCTGGCACGAGGCAGCGGCGAGCCGGTCGGGATCGACTTCGAGACCGACGGGCTGGATCCCGAGAAGGGCGCGCGAGCGATGGTGATCGCCGTGGCGGTGCGTGGCCGGCCCCCTGTCGTGGTCGACGTCTGGAACGTGCCCGCGAGCGAGGTGCTGGTGCGGCTGCATGAGCATCCCGGCGTCCTGCTGGCCCATCACGCCCCGTTCGAACTCGCGTTCTGCCGGCGCGAGCTCGGCGTCGAGCTGCAGCAGCTGGTGTGCACCCGTCGGCTCTACCAACAGGCCCGCCTGGAGCGGCTCGGCATCGACCCGCAGGAACACGGGACCAACCTCGCCGCATGCGTGCGTCACCTGCTCGGCTGGGATCTGGACAAGCGCTGGCAAGCGGGCCCGTGGAACCGACGGCCGATGAGCGTCGGCCAGATCCGCTACGCCGGGATCGACGCGCTCGTGCTGCCGCCGCTGGCCGCCGCCATCACACGCTGGCGCGGCGAGTTAGGGTCAGCGCATGCGCTTGGGTCGATGGTTCGCTGGTCTTGCCGTGGTCGCTGCGGGCGGCGCCGCCGTGCCGCCCTCCCCTGCGCTCGCGCAAGGCGAGTTGCCGCCGTGCCCGACCAGCGAAGAGCAGGTGGAGATCCAGGCGCCGCAGTACGTTCGCAGCGGCCGGGGCTACACGATCCGGGCCGAGAAGGACCTCGGCCAGGGGATCGAGGCGCTGGCGATCACGTACACGGTCGCGGGCAAGTCGACCACCGAGGTGGTGCCCTTCCAGGACGAGTCGCTGCGGATCGTCCGGGCCGCGCCGACGTCCGGGACGCTCGGCCTGCGGTTCGACTGGGCCGAGAACCCGGGCGAGCAGGACGCCTGCCGCGGCAGCGACACCTACGCGCGCATCCCCGTCATCGGGGCCAACCTCAAGGCAGGACGGCCCGGTGTCACGCGGTTCGTGGGCCGGTACCGAGCGACCGTCGCGGACGCGCGCGGCTCTGAATCGTGGACGATGCGTCCGAACTGCGACGTGTTCGGTTGCGGGACGCGCGTGCGCTCCAGCGGGACGCTGCGCGGGACCTTCTTCCCGCAGGACGACGGGACCTACCGCCTCACGCGGCGCGTCAGCGCCGGCTTCTGCAGCGTGACCTACGCCGACGGACGGAAAGCGAAGTGGACGATCTTCGCCTCCCAGCGCGTCTCGCTGCGCGTCACCGCAAGCCGCGGCGGCGTGGCCACGCGATTCAGCGGGCGAGAGACCATCAGCTACGACGTCCCCTCCGACCCCGTCGGAGCCTGCAAGCCACCCCGGACCGAGCGGACCAGGGTGACGGTCGTGCGCCGCTGAACCCGGCAGCCATCGGCCACGGGCCGTCCGGGCCCGGCGTCCGGGCGGCTACCCGAGGCTGGCTGTCGCGTCCGCCAACGGCCAGGCGACCGTGCGCGCCACGATGGGCGCGGCCGACGGGGTGAGGCGTCTGCCGTGTGTCAGGGGTCGCTCTCAGACTGCGCGGGGTGCAGTCCTCCTCTCCCCCGGCACCAACGCCGCTGTGCGGCTGACCTGGTCTGCGCGTCCGGTCCCGGACGGGTGGCCGTGCTTCTCCACCGCGCAGCTGAACGCGCTGCTGGACCGATCGGCGCGCCCCGCGGGCGAGCCGATCGAGCTCGAGCCGTGCGCCGCCCCGGTCCTGGCGGCGATGCGCGAGCACGGACGTGTCGGCGTCGAGGTGCTCGCACCGGTCCCCAACCTCGCCGCGTTGCGGCTGCTGCTGGGGTTCGTGCTCGGGCCGGCATGCAGCCTGGATGTCCGGGTGCATGTGCGGTGTCCATGGCCGTGGGAACCGGAGGTCTGGGCGCGCGATCCACAGATGGTCGACACGCAGGTCGGCTACGCCTGGACGGTCCAACGGCTCGCGTTTCGCGCCGAGCAGTTGCTCGGGCGCGCAGCGACGATCGGCCCGTTGCCCGCGTCGCAGGGTGACCTAGACCGGGCGCAGCGCGCGGCGGCCCGGGCGCTCGTCGACGGGCCGGTGCAGGTGATCGCGCCGGCCGGGTCGGGCAAGACGCGAGTGCTGATCGAGCGCTGCCGGCTGCTGGCCGCAGCGGGCGTGCCCGCGCAGCGGCTGCTGTGCCTGACGTTCTCCCGGGCAGCCGCCGAGGAGCTGCAGGAGCGCCTGGCCGCCGTCGGGCTCGCGCAGGTGCAGGTCCGCAGCTTCCACGCGCTCGGGCGCGAGGTGCTGCGCGCCGGCGGCCGACTGCGCGGCGGGCCGATCACGGCACCGGCGGGTGTCTGGCGCCAGCTGGCGTTCCGGGCGCGCGAAGCGGTCACCGCGGCCGGACACCGCGGGGCGTGGATCGAACCTGAGGTGCTGGCGGACCACGTCGGCCAGACCAAGACGATCTGGCAGCGCTCACCGGCCCAGGAGTTCGCGCGCCTGGACGGGACGGCCGAGCTGTCCGAGCGCGACCGCACCCTGCAGGTCGGGTACGCCCTGTACGAGCGCTGGCTGCAGCGCGAGAACCGCGTCGACTTCGACGACCTCGTGCTGCAGGCCGCGAACCTGCTCGCCGCCGACGCGCAGCTGCGCGCGGGCTGGCAGGACCGCTGGGACGCCGTGCTCGTGGACGAGCACCAGGACACCGACCCCGGACAGGACCGGCTGCTGCGGATCCTCAGCGCCCCCCACGATCGGCTCACCGTGGTCGCCGACGAGGCCCAGGTCCTCTTCTCCTGGCGCGCCGCGTCGGTCGGACGGGTGCTGCAGATCGACCGCACCTACCCCGCGATCGAGCGGCACCTGCTGCGCTTCAACTACCGCTGCCACCCGCACATCACCCGCGCGGCCGCGCGGATGATCGCGCGCAACGCCCACCAGTTCGCCAAGCCGATCGACGTCCCCGAGCACCTGGACCTCGAGCACCGCGACGACCCGCCGGCCGCCCGCGTGCTGCACCTCCCCACCGCCGAGCTGACCGAGGAGTGCGCGCGGCTGGTGCGCGAGCACGGCGAGACCGACGTCGCGCTGCTGGCCCGCACCGTCCGCACGCTGCGGCAGGCCGCCGTGGACCTCGCGCGTCGCGGGGTCCTGATCCGCGGGCCGCGAGCACTGTTCGAGCCCGGTCCGCTGCGCGCCGGGATGCTCGCGCATCTCGCAGTGCTCGAGGACCCGCAGGCCGCCTCGACCGGTGACCTGGAGCGGATGTTCCGCACACCAGGTCGCGGAATGGTGCCGGAGTGGTCGGCCGCGATGCACCGCGCGCTGCCGCAGCTGTGGGACGAGGCCGCACCGTTCTCCCAGGCGCTGGAGATCGCGCTCAGCGAGGCCGCCAGCGACTACCCGGCCTGGCTGCTGCGCCGCGCTCGCGCGGCGATGCGCGAGCTCGACACGGTCGTGCCCGCGGCGCGCTCACACGACGCCCACGCGGTCGTCCGCGCGCTGCGCGACCGCGGCGGCCTGGACCGCCACTACGCGCAGCTGGCGCGCCTGGCCGCCGGCGGCACCGTCGCCCACGACGGGCCCGAGGAACTCGACCACCTCGAACGGCTCGCCCGCGGCGCCACGCTCACCGACCTGCGCGACCGTCTCCACCAGGAGCAGCGGCTCCTGGCCGAGCACCGCGACGACGAGCGCGGCGTGACGCTCAGCACGATCCACGCGGCCAAGGGCCGCGAATGGCCCGTGGTGATCGTCTACGGCGCCTCGGACTGCGAGCTGCCCCACCGCCGCAGCGTGCAAGAGGCCACGCCCGGCCTGGACGGCCCCTACGGCCTGGAGGACGAACGCCGCCTGGCCTACGTCGCGTTCACCCGCGCGCGCCGCGAGCTGCTCGTGCTCTGCGACCGCCAGGAACCGATCAGCCGCTTCTGCGCCGAAGCCGACCTCCCCACCCACGACCGGCAAGCCGCGCGCCTCTCCCCCACCCCACCACGCAGACCGCGCCTGCCGCAGCACTGGCTCGTGCCCCAAGCGCCGACGCAGCGCGCAGAGGCCCCCCCACGCCTGCTCTTCTGAACCGCGTTCGGGGAGACCCGGTAGGTCAGGTGGGCGGACAACGGACGACCTGCCGCCGGGTGCCTTGTGGTCGCCGCATCCGACCCGGCCAGCGACAACGCGACGGCACGGACACCGACCACGCGGTTCCCGAGCGCGGCCGCGCGGCTCCCGCCGCCGATACCCGATGCACCGACCGTGAGCCTGGCGAATCGGGCGGTGCTCGTCCGCGCTAGAGGACCAGAGAGCCAACAAGCGCCAGCCCGCTGAGCAGGAAGACCGCGGCGAAGAAGTTCAACCATCCCGCGGGGCGGTTGCTGTCGACGGCGAGGTGACGCTCGTTGGCGCTGACCCGCAGGACCGCCGCGAAGACGAGCAGCAGAACAGCCGTGACGATCTGGTGTGCGTGGCTTGGTGGAAGGACGGCGGCGGCGCCGACGACGACGGGCAGGAGCGCCCACAGCCCCGCCATCTGCTTTGCCTCCGCGGCCCGCGACTTGTACTGCTTCGCGCCCGCGAGCCGCCGGGCCCTCAGGGGCGCCGCCGAACGCGTCGTACAGGTGTCAGCCGACGCCTCGGTGATGCGCGCCTGGTCCTCCCGAACACGCTCCAGCAACGGGAAGGAGAGCAGCGATAAGGCCAGGACGCCGGCGATCACGCGGAGAGTTTCCGCGGGTAGCTCGGCACCGCACAAGAGGAGCACGGCGAGGTAGGCGGCGAAGAAGGCAAAGAGGCGAGCGGGGGGCAGAGACATGGTGCATTCACCATGCCCGGCCCCGCGACACAATTTCACGTTTTCCGTTAGCCGCTGTCGCGCAGATCGGTCGGCCTCGCCCCACGAACGCGCCGTCGGCTCGATACGCGCCTCCGCGCCTGCCCCTCGCCGCGGTTCACCGCCTGGCGTTGGCGAGCACGCGAGCCGGATCCTCACCAGCCACGATGGTCGGCCCGGGCTCCCCCGGCTGCCGGGGTTCCGCGGGTCTGGGGCGACGGCCCGGTGGTGTTCAGTGGTGGTCGAGTTGCTGGGTGTACTGGGGCCAGGTGGTGAAGTGTCGGCGCACGGCGGCGGCGGGCGGCCAGATCCGTTCGAGTTCGCCGGCGAGGTCGAGGTTGGGGCGGTACCAGTCGGCGGGTGTGGGGGCGCGCGCGAAGCTGCGGATCCAGAGGTCGCCGGCCTCGAGGAGGTCGTCTGCGGTGAGCTGGAGGGTGGTTGGCAGGACGATGCCGGGGCGGGAGGCGGCGGCGATGTAGTCGGCCCAGGTTCCGTGGAGTGCGCGGACGAGTTGTGGGCGGGGCCAGTGGCCGCCGTGGAGGCGGTGGTCGCGGTCGGTGCCGCGTCGGGTGAAGTCCCCGGGGCGTGGCCAGTCGCCGTGGGCGTGGCGCCATGCAGCGGCGGCGGCGAGGGTTTCGCCGAGGGTGAACTTGCGCCGCGATCCGCGCTCGCAGTACACGCACAGCAGGCTTGAGCGGGCCTGTCCGCGGGAGCCGTCTGTGGGGCCTGCGCAGGCGACGCAGACGCCTTGCTTGCGGGCGCGCGCGATGCGGTCCCGACGGCCGCTGGGGTCGTGGTGCAGCTGGCTGATCCGTTGGACGGACAGCGGGGCGCTGCCGTCGCGGTCGGCGAGCAGCCGGGCGACGTCGCTGCGGGTCAGGCCGGCGGCGCGCAGGCGCGCGATCTCTTGGCGGCGAGGATCGTTCACCGCGGGGGACGGGGGCGCTGCAGCAGGGTCTGCAGGCAGACGAGGACGACGATGACACCGACGGCGGTGAGGCCGAGCTCCAGGAGGCTGCGCTGGGCGAGCATGCCGGAGATGCCTCCGTCGCCGTCGCGGCCGTTCCAGAGCTTGGAGACGGGGCCGGTGAGCGTCTGGGGGCTGGCGATGAGCAGCACGCCGAGGGCGAGCGTGGCGAGCGTCCAGAGGCCGCGAGCGGCGGTCGTGGCGTGGGCGCGGGGCGCCGGGCGCGGGTGGTCGGGGGGCTGCGGGGTGTGCCGGTGGGCCATGGGCGCCACGGTAGGCACGGGGTGTGCGGTGGCTGCGCGTTTGCGGGACGGCGCGTTCATCGGCTGGGGTTGGGGAGCGGGGCGCGCTCGCGGGCGGCGAGACCGTGGGCGTGGCCGGCGACGCTGTGGGTGTTGGTGGGGTCGGGTGCGGGCTCGTCGCGCAGCCCGGCGGCGTAGCCGTGGGCGTGGGCGGTGACGTGTGCTTGGGCCTCGGCGCTGAGGTGGTGCAGGGAGGTCGCGGCGAGGGCGGCGCTGGCGGCGGTGTAGCCGAGCTTGAGCGTTGCGCGGTCGCCGTGCATGAGGCCACGGACGAGCTCGAACGGGTCGTCAGGGATGGCGCTGTGGGGCATGCGACCGATGCTGGCGCCCACCGATGACACACAGCCGCACGTGCAGCCGAGATGCCGCCTCAACCGGGGCAAAAAAGGGGTCCGGGGGCGCGTCCGGCCCGGGGCGCCCCGGGGCCCCCGAGCCCGCCGCGGTGGGCGGGGTCGGGGGCCCGGTGGCGTGCCCGCAGGGGCCTGACGACGGGTGCGACGGGCGTCAGTCGTTCGGGAGTTCGTGCGGGGGGATGTCGAGTTCCCAGCAGGCGCCGTCGCGCAGGCGGGTGAGGGAGAGCTGGCAGCCGGCGTTGCGGGCGGGTCGCGCGGCGCGGTGCGCGGCGGTGTGGGCCGCCTGGTCGTCGGGATGGGTCGCGGCCCATCCGAGGAGGAGGTCCTGGTAGCCGTGGTCGTCGCTCAGGCGCGCGAGCACCGGGATGTAGCCGGCCTGCTCGAGGTCCTCGGTGCTCTCGGCCAGACCCTGCGCGGTCTGGGCCAAGAGCGCCAGGCGCTGCAGGCGTTCGGCGACCGGTGAGTCGGGGGTGTCGGGCGTGGAGAGGATGGCCAGCAGCAGGTGTGTGGCGGCGGGCGGGAGGTCGGCGTCGGGGGCGCAGGCGCCGAGGCCCAGGAGCGTGTAGGCGATGCGGTCCATCGTCGGGCCTCCCCCTTGCTCCCAGGTGCGCCCGTGGCTGTCGCAGTCCTGCGCGGGGTTGTAGGCGCCGTGCGGCCACTGGGCCACGACCCAGTCGCGGGCGGCCGGGTTCAGGACGCTGGTGTCGAGCCCGCGCTCGGCCAGGGGCACGGCGAAGTCCTCGAAGCGGTCGTAGGTGTTCGTGCGGTCGGTCGGGTCGGTCATCGGTCTCCTTCGGTCAGGGTGGGGGGGCAAGGGCAGTTGCGAGTCGGTCGGGGTGCTCGTGGTCCAGAGCTGCTGGACGTGGGCGGGCTCCTTGTCGGTGGCGCCGGCGAGCGCCACGGTGAGGAAGTGCTCGCGGCCGGGCCCGCCGCCCGGGGCGCGGCGTTGCAGCCAGACGCGCGGTATCTCGTCCTGGTGCTCGACGTTGCCGTGCGTGGCCAGCGCCGCGCTCAGCTCCTTCTGGGGCCCGGTCTGGCGGGCGGTGACGCTGCGGGCGACGAGGGGGCGGGCGCGGTCGCCGCGGGCGGGGTACCAGATCCTGCGGACCTCGTAGAGGGCCCAGGGGTCTCGTTCCAGGCGCTGCTGGTAGCAGGCAAGCAGGGCGTCGGCGGGCAGCTCGCGTGCGGCGGTGCGGAGGCGGCGGCCGGCGATGAGGCCCTGTCGCGGGTTGATCGCCACGGCGCGCTGCTCCAGCAGCAGGGCGGTCACGGCGGCCTGTCGGTGCGCGTGGTGGCGGTCAGGTGGGAAGGCCCACGCGGTGGCGCTGGTGGTGGTGCTCGCGGCGGGCGTGGTCGGCGAGGGCCTCGCAGCGGTCGGTGTGGGCGTGCAGGTCCTCGCTGGCCGCGTGGGCGCGCCAGGCGAGCTCGAGGAGGTTCATGGCGTGCAGGGCGTCGGCGATCCCGAGCTGGCGGCTGTGCTGCTGGGTTGCGCGGTCCAGGATGTGGGCGTGGGCGCCGTCCTGGATCTGGACGAGGTAGCGCTGCAGGTCGCTGGGGCCTGCCGGCGGGGTGATGTTGATCACGGGGTGTCGGTGATCGTGTAGGGGGTGGCGTAGGCGCTGTGGACGACGCCGGCGATGTCGTCGGACCAGGACATGCGCCCGGCGTCGAGCTCGACCGTGTCGGTGGTCAGGGCGACGGTCACGGTGCCGGTGATCGGGACGTCGTGGCCGCTGCCGTTGTAGCGGTCGTAGATGAGCAGGTAGGGGTCGGTGAAGGTGACGGTCTGCTGGGCGGCGATCGCGTCGACGATCTCCTTGGTGTCGGCGTGGCAGAGCACGACGAGCTCGCCGCCGTAGCTGGCCTCGGTCAGCAGCTCGTGCAGGCGCTCGTGGTTGGTGGTCGCGTTGATGCCGGCGGCCTTGGCGAGCCGGTTGGCGCTGCGGCGCAGCTGCGCGGGGGTGGCGCTGAGGTGCGACTCGATGTGCTCGGGCGCGCGCGGGAGGGCGAAGCGGAACATCCGCCGGCCGGTCTGGGCGGCCAGCTCGCCCAGGACGTCGAAGGTGTCGCGGTCGAAGATCGCCTCGCGCAGGTCCTCGTGGGCGCCGTCGTCGTCCTGGAGCGTGTCGCGGTGGCGCTCGTCGGGGATCAGCGACTCGAGCAGGGTGTGCAGGCCGTGCTCGCGGGTGTCGAGCTCGAACTCGGCGACGCTGTCCCAGACGTCGGGGTCGCTCCTGAGCAGCTGCCGGATCTGCTCGTCGGTGAGACCGTCGTCGTAGTGGACGTGGCCGAGCTTGACCGTTGCGGGGAGGGCGGCCAGGGCGGCCTGGAGGATGTCGCGGCTGGTCGGGTCGGGCGGGAGAGCGGCCCGGGCGCAGAGCGCGTGGTAGAGGTCGCGGCAGAGCTGCCGGGCGGCGTCGATCGACGGGTCCGGGGAGAGGGCGGCGAGCGAGTGGTGTGCGGCGTGGGCGCCGTTGAGCGCGGCCGCGAGCGCCGGGGCCATCCCGGCGGGCAGCGGCGCGCTGTCCTCGTCGGTGCGGTGGTCGTAGATGGTGTTGTCGGCCTGGGCCTCGTAGCCGGTGGTGGTGGTGATCATCGGTGTGCTCCGTTGTGCGTGGGTGGGTGCCCCTCCCCCGCGGCGTGTGGCGGGGGCGGGCGATGGCGGGGGGTGCGGGTCAGGGCGTCGGGTAGCGGTGGACCCACAGGCCCTTGGTGAGGCCGTGCGCGGCGTACGGGCCGCTGATCTGCGGCTTGGAGGTCGACCAGGTGCCGGTGCCGCTCCAGGGCGCGCAGTCGCGCAGCTTCTGGAAGCCGTCGGTGCGGTAGATCTGCCCGCCGGCTCCTGGGGTCGGCAGGCTGTAGGCGATGAGCGCCTGGATCGGCCACTGGGCGTTGCCGCCGTATCCGGGGTTGGCCCAGATCTCGGGGGCGATCTCGCGCGTGGCGCGCAGCAGGACCCGGGTCCATGCCGGGTCGGTGCTGTAGAGGCGCGCGAGCTCGACGACGTTGCGGCGGTGCAGGCCGGTGGCCTTGTCGACGCTGGCGCTGACCGTGGAGGCCAGCACCGTGTAGCCGACGGGGGCGCCCATGACGCTCAGGCGCAGCCACCGGACCCCGAACGGCCGGGTGCAGGGACCGAGCGCGTGCCCGGCCTGCAGAGCGGCGTTGGTCTCCGCGCGGGTGCTGAGCTCCAGCGACACCAGCGGCTGGCTGCCGGGGTTGCGGGCGGTGTGGTTGGCGGCCTGGTAGGCGGCGCCGGGCGCGGTGATGCCGGGGATCTGCAGCTGGCCGGTCGGGGTGGCCAGCAGCAACGGCGGCGGGCTCGCGTCGACGACCGGCGGGCGCGCCGCCCTGCGGGTGGCGGTGCGCGGCCCCAGCGGCGGGTGGTGGGCGGTGCGGGCGCTCATCGCGCGCTGGGGCTCAGGGCGTCGGCGAGGGCGCGCAGCGAGGTCTCGTGGCGGGTCGCCAGGAACGCCAGCGCGTCGTTGAGCGTCTCGTCGCTGAGCGCGACGGTGCGCGTGGCGCGGTCCTCGGGGCCGCGGACGTCCAGGACGTCGGCGGCCGGCTCGGCGTGCTCGTGCTGCTCGCGGGCGTCGGTGGGGCTGGTGGCCCACCACAGCCGCGTCCCGGTGCTGCTGCGCACCAGGTAGGTCTCGTGGGTCGGGACGTCGGGGAAGTCGGGGGCGTCGCGCAGGTCGGTCTCGCGCTCGACGAACTGCTGCAGCGCCGGGCCGGTGAGCTCAACGCCGAAGTACTGCTGGCGCGGCTCGGTGGTCTCGATGATCAGCCCGTCGCGGTCCAGCGCCCAGCTGTGCTGGCGCCAGAGGCCGTCGTCGCTGAGCGCCCAGCCGGTCGCGAGCGTGTGGGCGCGGCCGGCCTGCACCAGGAAGGCGGCGTTGGCGTGGCAGCCGTGGGCGGCGCCGCGCAGCAGCACGGCGCGCGGCGGGTCGGTGAGCAGGCCGTCGCGCAGCAGCTGGTCCATCTCGGGGTCCACCCCGCAGGCGACGATCAGGCGGCGGCCGCGGCCGGCCAGGCGACGCGCGAGCGCCTCGTAGGCGTCGCGCTGGGTGTGCAGGGCGCGCCGCTGGGCGTCGCTGCCCGCGAAGAACTCCAGCGGCGCGATCTCCCGGGGCTCCGGGGCCTCGGGAGTGTGGGCGCAGGAGCGGGCCAGGCGGCCGAGCCGGTGCTTGTGGTGGGCGCTGAGCTGGTGGGCGATGCGGGCATGGAGGGCGTGCAGGGCTGCCGCGGCGGTCGGTCCGGGCGCGGTGAGCTGCAGGACCTCGTCGGCGATGGAGTCGTGATGGGTGGCGCGCAGGTCGTCGACCAGGCGGTCGCGCTCGAGGTCCAGTCGCGCGGTCGCGGTGCTGGTGGTGTTCATCGGGTCGGTGCCTTTCGGTGTGGGCCCGGGCCGGCCCGCGCTGTCGGCGGGCGCGACCGTGGCCGTGTGGTGGTGAAGGTGCGTGGGGGCGCTGACGGAGCGGGCCGTGGTCAGGCGAGGGCCAGCTGGGTGGGTTCGGGGTCGGGGCCGGGGTCGGTGATGCCGAGGCGGTGCCAGGCCTCCAGGGCGCGCGGGAGCTGCTGGTGGGCGTGGACGTAGGCGCTGCGCAGGGCGCGGCGCAGCGCCGGGTCGCGGAGTCCCAGGGCGGTGAGCCACCGGTCGGGGGTGCGGCTGTGGGCGGCGGTGCGGCGCGGCCCGGTGTAGCGGTCGGCGAGCTGGTGCAGGCGGGCCTGGTAGATCGCCCAGAAGAGCTCGAACGGGTCGGTGGCGGTGGGGTGCTGGTCGGCGCGCTGGGCCCAGGGCTCGGTGATCTGCTGCTGCCAGGTCCACGGGGCGTCCGGGCGCACGAGGTCGGGGTGCATCAGCCGCTGGCGGGCCAGGAGCTGCCCGAGGGCGCGGTCGGGGGTCGGGATCCCCGCGGCGAGCAGGACGGTGGTCGCGGCCGCGGCGGGGTGGCGGCTGAGCGGGTCCAGGTCGGCGGGCAGGCCGGTGCGCGCGGTGAGGCGCGCTGGGGCCAGGAGCTCGCCGGTGTGCCGGCCGCCGCCGGGGAGGGTGTGGGCGGTGCCGGTGATCAGGCAGCGGGTGCTGATCTGGGGGCGTTGGGGGGTGTGGGTGTGGTGGACGCGGACGGGCAGCGGGCCGCGTGGCGTGTCGAGCAGCAGCGCCTGTCCGGCGGGGATGCTGTCGGGGTACAGGCCGTTGGCGGGGCAGCGTGTGCCGTGCCGGCTGCTGGTGGCGTCCAGGACGCGCGGGCCGCGGGTGTCGGTGACCGTCCGGATGGGCTGCTGGCAGGCGGGGCAGCGCCCGGCAGGTGGCGCGGCGCTCATGCGAGATCCGGGTGGCCCCAGCGGCGGGCCATCTCGCGGACGGCCTGCCGGGGGATCTGGGGGTTGGCGAGGGCGGCGCGCAGCTCCGCGCGCTGCTGGAAGCGCGCGCCGGTGGCCTGGAGGTCCTCGGGGGTCGGCGAGTGGCCGAGCCACTGGGTCAGGGCGGGGTCGTGCGGGTCGACGGTGAGCGTGACGGTGCCCTCCAGCGGGTCGTAGCGGCCGACCTGCAGGAGCAGGTGGGCGGGGATGAGCTGTCGCGCGACGGTGGGGTAGCGCTCGCGCTGGCGGCCGTGGGCGCGCGCGATGCGGTCGGCCCAGCGGCCGGGGGTGGTGGCGTACCGGTCGCCCTCGTAGTCGACGAGCAGCATCGGGCTGTCGTGGGGGTCGGTGAGGGTGATGAGGCCGCTGGCGGGCAGGATGTGCGCGGTGGCGGGGTGGTGCGGGTCGGGGGCGGGAACGAGGACGTGGGCGTGGGCGTCGGTGGTGCTCATGCGGTGTGCTCCCTTTGCGGTGGGTCAGGGGGTGAACAGGCGGGGCTGGCGCAGCGCGGGGAGCAGGTGCTCGGTGCGCAGGCGCGCGGCGGTGAAGCGCAGGGCGTTGGGGTTGCGGTCGGCGCCGATGAAGTGGCGGCCTTCCAGGAACGCGGCGATGGCGCTGGTGCCGCCGCCCAGGAACGGGTCGGTGACGGTGTCGCGGGGCTGGTCGGGCTGCGGGTCGCGGGTGAGGCACCGCACGATGCGGCGCACGAGACCGAGCGGGAGGCTGTTGTCGTAGCGCAGCTGTCCGGGGCGGTGCTCGAGCGCGATGTCGGGCCACCAGTCCTGCGCGTAGAGGTGGCCGGTGCGGCCGCGGGGGGACTGCGGCGGCGGGTTCCAGACGCGCGCGGGCTGCTGCTGCGGGCCGCGGCAGAGGATGAGCAGGTCGTAGTGGGCGAACGCGGGGCGCCTGGTGCTGTAGACCGCGAAGGGCCGGTAGACGGCGATCTTGCTGACGAACGTCAGGCCGGCGTCTTCGGCGGCCGTGTGGACGCGGTGCGTGATCGACGGGCCGGTGATCGTGGCCAGCTGGCCGCCGGGGCGCAGGGCGCGGGCGGCGGCCTGGATCCAGTGCTCGGTGAAGGCGAGGTAGTCCTCGGGCGGGATCTCGACGTAGCCGCCGACGACGCGGCTGGCGTCGCGGTTGTAGGCGCTGGTGGCGGCGGTGGTGTCGCGGGCCAGCGCGTACGGGGGGTCGGCGCAGATGAGGTCGACGTCGGTGAGGGTGTCCAGCAGGTCGTGGGCGTCGGCGAGGTGCAGCTCGACGCGGGTGCCGGAGTGCTGGCAGATCAGCAGCAGCTGTTCGGGCCGGTGGCGGCTGCCGCGCAGGGCCCAGGCGCCGGGGGCCAGGCGGTCGGCGCGGCCGGTGGCCTTGAGGTGCTGCAGGACGCCGCGGACGCGGCGCTTCCAGCGGGTGTCGCTGGGGTGCTGGGGGTCGGTGGGGCGTGTCCGTCGTCGCGGGCCACGTCGCAGTGGCGTTCGCACAGGGCGTAGAGCTCCTGGAGGGTGTAGGTGCCCTCCTGCAGCTCGCGGACGAGGTCGGCTTCGGTGCGCAGCGGCCGGTTGCGGTCGCTGCGCACGGTGGCGGTCGGCATGGAGTGGTCTCCCGGTCGGGGTCGATGCTGGGTGCTGCGATGCGCGGCCGCCGCGTGGCGGCCGCGGGCCCCGGGGGGCGGGTCAGGTGAGGAGCAGCAGGTTGGCCAGGAAGAGCGCCACGGCGGCCATGCCGGTGCGGGTCTGGCCGTTGGCGAGGTCCAGGAGCCCGAGCGCGAGGAAGCCGCCCAGGCAGCAGATCAGCAGCGTGGGGCGCAGCGCGGGGCTGGTCATGCGATCGCCTCGCGCACGCTGGTGGCCTCGGGCTCCTGGACCGGGAGCATCAGGCGGTAGCCGACGCCCCAGACGTTCTGCATCCAGATGCGGGACGGGTCGGCGTCGGTGAGCTTGCGGCGCAGGCGGCAGGCGTGGGAGTCCAGCGTGCGGCTGTAGCCGAGGCTGCGGGCGCTCCAGACGGTGCGCAGGAGCTCGTCCTTGGGGAAGCAGCGGGTCGGGGCGGTGGCCAGGACCGCCAGCAGCTTGAACTCGATCGCGGTGAGCTCGAGGCTGCGGTCGTTGATGTAGGCGCGGCGCTCGTCCAGGCCGACGGTCAGGCCTTCGGCCTCGATGCGCGAGACGCGGGTCTTGGGGCCGGTGAGGCGGCGCACGCGCCAGTAGAGCTCCTGGTAGGCGAAGGGGGTGCGCAGCACGTCCTGGGCGCCCTGCTGGAACAGGCGCACGATGGCGAGCTCGTCGGTGCTGGGGGCCAGCCCCAGGATCGGGACGCGCGGGGCGAGCTGGGCGAGGGCGGGGCCGACGAGCAGGTCGCCGTCGGCGACGACGCCGGCGAAGGTCTCGGCGTGCTCGGCGAGGTGCTGCTGGAAGGTGTCGCGGTCGCTGTCGGGGTCCGGGGTCGTGACCCGGTAGCCGTCGGCGGTGAGGTTGTCGCACGCGAACGACTGCAGGGCCGGGTCGGTGATGGCGATGAGCAGGTCGGGCATGGTGAAGCCTCCCTTTGGCGGGTTGGCGGGGCTGTGCGGCGGTGTGCCGCTGAAGGTCTGTCGCGCGGGGCGCGGCCGGCCGGCCGGCCGCGTCGGGCGGGCGGGTTGGTGCGCGCTTGGTCAGTCGTGGACGGGGAGGTCCGGGTGGGTGGGCGCGTCGGCGTCGAAGTTGATCAGCAGGGCGCTGTGCTGGTGGGCGAGCGTGACGGTGCGCGCGAGGTCGACGGGGACGTGCTCGAGATCCTGGGCGAGGTCCTCGCTGAGGAACGCGATCGCGCCGTGCTGGTGCGGGACGGTTCGCAGGCCGAACCCCTGGCGGCTCTGCGCGCGCCTCAGCAGGGTGCGGGTCTGCTCGGTGAGGTGGCCGGTGCTGAGGTCCAGCACCGTGCGGATGGTGTGCGTCTGGGTCATGGCGGCTGTCGCCTTTCGGGTCGCGGGGTGTGCCCGGGTCCGCTGGTCGGGACCCGGGCAGCTGGTGGGTGTGGGGCTAGAGCAGGCCCTTGGCGCGGGCGGCCTCGCGGGCGCGCTGGAGGTTGAGCTGCAGGTCGCCGCCCTTGCTGTGGATGCGGTCCACGGCGTCCCCCTCCCCCGCCTCGAGCTCGGCGAGGATGCGGGCGAGCTTGGCGGTGCCGCAGGCGGCGTAGTTGCGCACCCAGGCGCCGGTGGCCGCAGGTGCGGTCGGGGTGCTGGTGCGCGGCGAGGACGGCCGGGCGGAGCGGTCGCTGCGCAGGCGCAGGAAGCGCGGATGGCGCGGCAGACCGGTGCTGGTGGTGCCGTTGCTCTGGATCTCCACGACCTGGCCGATCCAGCTGTGGGCGAGGTCCTTCTCCTGGTCGCTCAGGCCGCTGGCACGGATCGTGCGGCCGCTCGGGGCGCCGCTGGGGTCCAGGAGGTCGACCACGAGGGTCTGGGGGCGGCCGGTGTTGCGGCCGCTGCCGTGCAGGATGTCCAGGACGACGGCGTCGTGGGTGCTGGTGGGCTTGACCTTGACCCACGCGTTGCGCGTGGCGCGGTAGGGGTGGTCGGGGTGCTTGAGGACCACGCCCTCCTCCCCCGCGGCGATCGCCTGCTCGTAGGCGGCGCGGGTCGGCGGCAGGCGCCGCACGCGGCGCAGGGTCGGGGCCTGCGGGAGCGTGTCGACGTGGTGGCTGCGGACGCTCTGGGGGTGGTCGTGCAGCGGGGTTGCGGCCCACGCCAGGACGTCGAAGACGACGAGGTGCAGCTCGCCGCCGGGGTCGGGCATGTGCGTCAGGCGGCTGCCCATGACGGCGCTGACGCCGGCGAAGCCGCAGGCGGGGTCGGTGAGCTCGCCGTCCAGGACGGTGTTGGGGGGCAGCAGGGCCTTGAGGGTCTGCTCGAGGTAGGGCAGCTGGCCGGTGCGGTCGGTGAGCTCGCGGCCGAGCAGGATCTGGACGCGGTGGTGGTCGTCCAGGACGGCGCGCACGCGGAAGCCGTCCTCCTTGATCTCGCACAGCAGGCCGTGGGTCTGGGTCGGGAAGTCGCTGCTGCTGGCGGCCAGCTGCACGCCGATGGTGCGCTGGGCGGGGATGGGGTCGATGAGGGTCATGCGGCCTTTCTGGCGGTCGGGTGAGGTGGTGGTGTTGTGGCGGCGGGCGGTGACGGACCGGCCGGCCGCGACCTGGGGGTGCTCAGGGGCGCAGCTGCTGCAGGGCGGTCTTGAGGGCCTGCTGCAGGGCGGCGGTGAGCTGGGGCTGCTCGGCGGCGTGGCGGGCCAGCAGGTCGAGGTCGTCGGTGCGGGCCTCGCGTGCCCAGGTGCCGGTGGGGTCGTCGAGGTCCAGCAGCAGGCGCCGGATGGTGGCGGGGCTCAGCAGCGGCGGGGGGGACGTCGGTGATCTGCACGGAGTGCACGGCGTTGCCGGCCGACCACTGGGTGACCTCGACCGGGGTGTCGGGGGCCAGCGCCTTGACGGTCTGGGCCAGCTGCATGGCCTGGTCGATGGTCGCCGCGTCGGGGACGACGGCGTTGAGGGTCTGCTGGTGGATGCTGACGGCGGCGCCGCGGCGCACGAGCAGTTCGGCGGCGCGCGTGATCGACCCGATCTGCTGGTGATGGTGGTGCAGGCGGCCAAGGACGCTGGCGGGGCCGTCGGCCGGGCCGTCGGGCGCGGCCGCGAGCTGCAGGGTGATGACGGTGACGTCGTGGTCGGGCATGGGCGTGCTCCTGTGGTGTGTCGAGCTGGGCAGATGGGGGCACCGGCGCCGGGTCCGCCGGGTCGGCGAACCCGGACGCGGGCGCGGACGCGGGCGCGCGACGCGCCCGCGTGTGTGTGGCGGGCGCGGGGGCGCGGCGGTCGGCGGTGTGCGCGACCGGTGATGGTGCGCGTCCCCGGGCTGGCGGGGTCGCCTGGTGGGCGCTGGCCGGAGCCGGACGCGCCGGCCCGGTGGGGTTAGTGGCGGGTGGCTGCGGGGGTGTCGCGGCGGGGGCTGGTGCTGATGTCGCTGGTGAGCGCGGTGATCAGCGGCAGTCCGAGGGCGGCGACGAGGGCCAGGGCCAGGTAGGTGACGGTGTCACCGGCGTTGAGCAGGTGCAGGGTCAGGCTCGCGGCGAGGGCCAGGAGGGCGGCGGCGATGGTGCCTGTGAGCTTGCGCATGCTGTGGGTCAGTCTACGCCGAGCAGGCGGGTGCCCACGACGGTCAGGCCGAACACGGCACCGTAGGCGGCGGACTTGTTGGCCCAGGCCCATTGGTCGATGTCGGTGTGGCCGAGGTCGCGGGCGATGGCGGCCGCGGCCAGGCCGGCGGCGGCGGCGATCGCCATCGCGCCGCCGACGACGGCGCCGCCTTCGGCGAGGAAGTCGGCGAGGTCGGTGTAGGCGGGCGGTCCGTTGGGGAGCAGGGACACCGGGTGGTCCTTTCGGTCAGGGGGTGGTGGTCGCGGGGTGCGGGGTGCGCATGCCGCGCAGGTGCTCGAGGTAGGCGAGCGGGTCGTGGTCGCGTCCGGCGACCTGGGTGTGCGTGACGGTGTGCCCGTGCTGGGCGAGGTCGCGCTCGAAGGCGGCGGCGGCGGTGGCGTGGAGGATGAGGATGGCGTGGGCGGGGCCCAGGCCGGGGATCCACCAGGCGCGGCCGGCCGGGGTGCCGTCGTGGTGCTCGACGTCGGTGCGGATGCCGGCGATGGTGTCGTCGAGCATGAGGTGCCCGCGGACCTGCCAGGCGCGGTTCAGGCGCCAGAAGCCGTCGGTGCTGGTCAGGCGGGTGACGCCGCGCGCGGTCTGGGGGCTGGTGCCGTGCTGCAGCGCGTAGGCGCAGAGGCGGTAGTCGGGGTCGATGTGGTGGCCGCGGCGGTCGCGGCGCTGGCGGTCGGGGTCGTGGACGGTGATCTCCCAGCTGGTGTGCTCCTCTCCCCCGTGCTCGGCCAGCATCCGTTGCAGCGGGGTCGTGGCGGGGCCGGGGTGGGAGCGCAGGTAGGCAAAGCCCGAGTCGACGGCCATGATCCGGCCGTCGGTGAGGAGCACCTCGGTGCTGTGGTCGCCCAGGTCGCTGACGGGTTCGCCGTCGAGCGTGAGGGTGTCGGTCATCGACACCCACTGCAGCCCGCCGGCGATGAGCGCCAGCGGTCCGGGGTCGCTGCCGGGGTCGTGCAGGCGGGCGGTGAGGGTGTTGGGCCGGCGGGCCTGGTGCTCGATGACGGTGATCGGCGCGGTCATCCGTGGGGTCGGGCAGCCGGTGGCGGCCTGGCCGTCCGGGAAGAGCGCTTGCTGCTGGCAGCCGTCGCACAGCGGGCCGGCGTCGGCGGGCTGTTCGCCGGGCAGCCGCTGGCCCCAGCGGTCGCGGTCCAGGCCCAGCCACTCCGCCCAGGTCTGCAGACGGCGGATCCAGCGGTGGCGGTCGGGGGCGGCCCAGGCGAGGTCGGTGAGCTCGTCGGGCTTGCTCATCGCCCCGCACAGGCACTCGCCGGAGGAGTGCAGCAGCGCGGAGCTGTCGCTGATCGGGACGTCGTGGGCGGTGCGCCAGTCGCGCATGTCGGCGCGGGTCCAGTCGATCAGCGGGGCGACGAAGACGCGGCCCGGGGTGCTGTCGTCGAGCTCCTGGGTGGTGCGGGCGCGGCGGGCGGATTCGGCGCGGCGTTTGCCGGTGAAGAGCATCACGCGGGTGCCGGGGGGCTGGTCGCGTTTGCGGTCGCGCACGAAGGCGTCGAACTGGCGGGCCTTCAGGCGGGTCTGGGCCTCGCCGTGCTTGGCGGGGCCGGGGAAGCCGCCCAGGCGCAGCAGCAGGCGCTCGTACTCGCCGGCGGGCGCGACCAGGACGTGCAGCGGCATGCGGTAGCGGGCGGCGAAGTCGACGACGAACTGGCGGGTGCTGCGGATGCCGGTGCCGGTGTCGACGTGCAGCAGCCCGTCGATGATGCGGTCTGGGTCGTGGGCGGGGTCCTCGGGCGGCAGGTAGGTGCCGTGCAGGTCGTGGGTCCACAGCCAGTGCGCGAGGGTCACGGAGTCCTCGCCGCCGCTGAACAGGGCATAGCGCCCAGCGGTGGTCGGGTAGGCGGCGATCGCGTCGCGGACGATCTGCTGGGGCGTGGCGCCGAAGAGCCGCTGCTGCTGCTCGATGAGCGTGGTGACGCGGCCCATCAGAACGGGACCTCGTCCTGGATGGCGGTCGTGCGGGCGGCCTGGTCCTGCTCGAGCTCGGTGACGCGCTGGGCGAGGTGCCCCGTGACGGCCCGGTGGGCCTGCTGCAGGGCGGTCGCGAAGGCGTTGAGCTGCTCGGCGGCGAGCGCGACCTTGGCCTGCAGCTGCTGGCCGCTGCCGTCCAGGTGCCAGACGAACCGGTCCCCGTCCTTGGTGGTGAGCGGGTGGCTGAAGGTGACGCGGATGCCGCGGATGTTGCGGGTGACGTCGGCGATCGACGCGCGGGTCTGGCGCAGCTGCTCGAACTGCTGGCAGATCGGCAGGTTCCACAGCGCGAGGTCGGTGGAGTCGAGCTCGGCCGTGTGGACGAGGTCCAAGGCCAGGTGTCCCAGCCGCACACGCTCGGTGAGTGCGCGGGCGCCCTGCAGGACGGTGGTGGTGCCGTGGCAGTCGCTGAGGTCCAGGTAGATCTGGTGCAGGCCGATCGGCGCGTAGCGTGACTCGGCGGTGAGGATCGGGCTGATGCTCCAGCTGACGCGGGCGGGCAGCGTGCTGGTGCCGGGGTTCAGGGCGCGGGAGCCGCTGGCGCCCGCGAAGAGGACCCGGGGGGTCTCGTCGGTGGTGTCGGTGGTCATGCGAGGTTCTCCTTGCTGGCCGGGTCGCGGCCGCGGCTGTGCCGGGGTGCGACGCGGTCGGTGTGGTGGGTGTGGGGCGGTCAGGCCGGGTGCGGGGTGCGCGCGGCGATCGGGCGGTAGAGGACCCGTTGGGGGATCTCCAGGCCCTGTGGGGCGCGCGCGGGGCGGGTCGCGACCTTGGTGCCGAACGGCGGGTTGGCGAGGTGGCGGTCGGGGACGATCTCGCGCAGCTGGCCGCTGTCGCGGTCGCGGCCGATGAGCCGGTCGTGCAGGCCGTCGCCGCAGGCGATGTGGAACTGGTCGGGGTGGGCGCCGTGCAGCAGCAGCTGGGCGCGCGCCAGCGCGCAGGCCGTGGGGGCCAGGTCGATGCCCAGCAGCGTCAGCGAGGCGGCGAGGTCGGGGCCGTGGACGCGGCGGGTGCGGCGCAGGGCGGCGAGCAGCAGCGTGCCGGCGCCGCAGCCGGCGAGGTCGGCGACCCAGTCGCCGGGCTGTGGGGCGTTGATCTCGGCGAGCAGCTCGGCGAGGTCGATCGGGGTGAAGAACGCGCCGGCGCGCGCGGTGTCGTGGCGGTGGCGCAGGGCTTGGTAGGCGTCGGGGATCCGGGTGAGGTCCGTGCGCAGGAGCCGGGTCGCGGTGGTGACCGCCCGGGTGAGCTCGCGGACGGTGTGCGGGGTGGCCTGCTCGAAGTGCAGGCCGCCGAGCAGTCCCTCGAGGTCCGGCCAGGTGTCCAGGCAGGCGCGGGCGGCGTGCTGCAGGCCCCGGGCGGGGTCTGGGCTGCTGGTGGCCGCCGTGTAGGTGGCCGTGGGGTCGGGTGGTTGGGCGGCGGTGTGGTCCTGGTCGAGCTCGTGCAGCCACAGGGCGGCGATGAGGTGACGGGTTGCGTCGGGCAGGCCCGACGCAACGGTGAGCTTCGGGGCGGCGATGGTGCGGCCCTCCTGTCGTGGCGGTCGGGGTCAGGCGGTGAGGCGCAGCTGCTGGCCGGCGCTGGCCATGCGCAGGCCGTCCTGGAGCAGGAGCTCGCGCCAGCGGCTGAAGCGGCTTGAATCGAAGGAGTCCACGCCCAACGAGGCGACGTAGCGCAGCTGGCGCTGGGTGCTTGCGCGGCCCCAGTGCACGAGCAGGCCGCGGCGTTTGGCCTGGGCGACCAAGTCGGCGGCGGCGGGCGAGTAGCGCCAGCGGTCGGAGCCGCCGATGAACAGGCAGCGCAGGCCGGGCGCGTCCCAGGGGATGAGGCCGTGCTCGCTGCCGTCCTGGGCGACGAAGGCCAGCGGCAGCCAGGCCAGGAACACGTGCATGAGCGCGAACTGCTCCAGGGTGGCGTGGGCGTCCCCGATGGGTGCGCAGTCGCGGGTGGGGCGGTTGCGGCAGTGGGTCGGTGCGCCGCAGGCGCAGCGCACGACGTCGGGGACGGTGATCCACAGCAGGCGTTCGTCGAGGACCGGTGATGGGGGCGCGGCCAGCAGCAGCGGATCGGTGCTGAGGCCGGGCCAGGCGCTGTTGATGCGCGTGCTCATCGGCGGCGGGCCGGCGATGGCGTGGATCATGCGGAAGTACCGGGGCAGGTCGACGCCGTGGTATCCGTCGTTGTCGCAGGCCATCGGGAAGTCGTCGGCCAGCGTGTCGTGCAGGCGCGAGAAGTGCCGCGGGGTGATGAGCCGTCCGAGGTGGTCGCCCAGGCGCGGGTGGCGGGCGCGGTGTTCGCGCAGGGTCGGCAGCGCCGCGGTGGTCAGCAGCTTCATCGCTGCGCGGTCAGGAGCATCGTGCGCAGGTGCGAGAGCGCCGGATGGTCCCCGGGCCGCGGCGCGAGGCGTCCGCTGGCGCTGATCGCGTAGAGCTCGCCGTCGCGCAGCTGCAGCAGCCGCCGGCCGTGACGGAAGGTCAGGGGCTGGTCGGCGTAGGTGTCGTTGCGCAGGTGGTGCTCCTGGCGCAGCGCGCGGGCCTGCTCGAGCAGCCGCTGCGCGCGCTGCGGGTCGGGGTCGCAGAGGGCGCGCAGCGTCAGCTGCCGCGCCCGCCGCTGGAGGCGCGGGACCGTCTGGTCGCGGTGGCGCTGGTTGAGGGCCTCGTCGCTCACGCGCGCCCGCTCAGCTGGGTCAGCGGGGCGAGCACCTGGGGCGTCAGGGCCGGGACGGGCTGCAGGTCCCACTCCTCCATCGCTCGCACGCGGGCGTCGCGGACCTGCTGCGTGACGGCGGCGTGGTTGGTGGCGCTGACCGCGCAGTTCACCGTGGTCACGAGCGTGCGGGACTGCTCGCTGCCCAGGAGCTGGAGCGTGACCGGGCCCTCCGTG
Organism: Conexibacter sp. W3-3-2; assembly: GCF_009707605.1. Lineage (NCBI taxonomy): Bacteria > Bacillati > Actinomycetota > Thermoleophilia > Solirubrobacterales > Conexibacteraceae > Conexibacter > Conexibacter sp. W3-3-2. The sequence continues at coordinate 55,482 of NZ_WLYW01000002.1, forward strand.
CGCCGGGCGGCGGTAGCGGGGGCGCGCTCGCCGGCGTGCACGGGCTCGCTGCGGATGTCCGGGATGAGCCCGTCCGTGAGGATCTCCTCGGGCGCGGCGGCGCTGTCGCGCCAGTCCCACCAGCCGCTCAGGACGGTGCCGGGCAGGATCAGCACCTGCGTGTCGTCCCCGTCGGTGTCCTCGTCGACGAACGTCTCGAAGACGGCGAGGTACTGCCCGATGAGCTCGGCGATGGGCCCGGGCGGCAGCCCGATGGAGGCCTCCGGGTCCTCGCGGTCGTAGTGGTGGCGGCCGTCGGTGGTGGTGTAGCCGAGCACCGACGTGGACTCGGGGCCTTCGTCGTCGTATCGGCTGGTGCGACAGCCGATGAGGACCTGGGTGAGTCCGCTGGCGGCGAGCGCGTCCGTGGCCTGCACGCCGAGCAGCTCCTTGGCGTGGGCGGTGATGAGGTCGCTGGTGCGGCGGACCGCCTCGGCGATCGGCAGCAGGTCGGCGAGGGTGGTGATCGGGGTGGTCATCGTGCGATCTCCTTGCGGGTTGGGGTCAGGTGGCGGTTGGACGGCGGCCGGTGCCGACGTGAGCCGTTCATCCAGGCGAGCAGGGGCAGGTGTTCCAGCCACTCGCCGGCGTCCGGAACGTCAGGTCGGTCCAGGTCGGTGGTGATGTGGTCTGCGGCCACCGCGCGGGTCGGCGTGCCGTTGGGCAGCGTCTCCCCCACGGCCTGCTCGACCAGCCACACGCCGAAGCTGTGGTGGGTCAGGGCTCGGTGCAGGCCGTGGGGCAGCGTCACGGCCCCGTACTCCAGGAGGCGGTGGATGCGCTGGTGCACGGTGCGGGGGCCGCCGTAGCGGCGGTGGGTGCGATCGCTGTGCGCCTCGAGCGTTTCGCGTGCGGTGTTGGTGAACCACCACGTCTGTCGGCGGGCCGTGCGCCAGTAGTCGCTGGCGGTCGGGATGCAGCCGTGGAAGTCCTCTTGGAGGTGCTGTTCGACGAGCGCGCGGACCGAGAGTCGCGCGCCGCAGCTGAGGGTGAGCTCGTGGCCGTAGATCGCCTCCAGCAGGAACCCGGCGTCGGCGTGGTGCAGCAGCGCGCGGTGCCCGTTGTGGCCGGTGGCGCCCTTGCTGCGGTCCATCAGCTGGTGGACGGGCAGGATCTCCGCGGCGGCCTGCTCGAGCTGCTCGGGCGGCAGGTGCGCGGCGGGCAGGAAGCGGCGGGCGCTGGAGCGCGCGTGCACGAGCGGCTTAGCCATCGCGCCTGGTCTGGTTGGGCATGAGCGGTCCTTTCGGGTGATCGGGTGCAGAGGTGCAGTGCAGAGATGCGGGCTGACGGAGCGCCCGGGGCGCGCGTTCGCGGGGCGGCGGCGATCGCCGCGTCGTTGCGGGCGGGACGCGGGGCGGTGGTGCCCGGGGGCCAGCCGCGCGGGCGGCGCGGCCCGGGTCGGACGGGCGGGGCCCGGGATGCGGCTAGCTGGCGGCCTGGGCGAGGGCGGCGTTGAGCGCGCCCGCGAGTGCGATGGCGGCGGCGTGCAGGCGGGCGGCATCGGTGGGGCCGGTGGCGTCGGCCAGGACGGTCTTGACGTTCTGCCATCCGCCGCTGAGCTCGGCGCCGCCGGTGCGCGCGAGCGTCATGCGCACGTAGCTGCCGTCCTCGTCGTCCTCGCCCTCGAACCCCACGAAGGCGCCGTCGGGGCTGAGGATGGCCTGGTGCATCACCAGGGTCTGCAGCGCGGACGCGAGCTCCTGTGCGGGCTCGAGGTCGTGCAGGGAGGGTGCGGGGATCTGATGCTGCTGGACGATCGCGGCGAAACGGTCGACGTCGATGACCTCCACGCGCAGGGGCGTGAGGCGGTCCAGCAGGGCGGTGAGGCCCGTGGCGTACACCCGCTGCTCGGGTTCGGTGCGGGCGGCGACCATGCCGGCCAGCAGCCCGATGAGGGCGGCGTGGGTGTCGCTGATCGTGTTGCGGTCCAGCGCCTGCAGGCCGACGCGCGTCAGCTGCTCGCTGGTGCTGGCGTCGGCGAGCTCGGCGGCGACCTGGGGCGCGGTGAGCGTCTGCAGGACGCGCTGCTTGAGCGCGTCGGTGGCGGTATGCATGGATGAGTCCTCCGGGGTGTCGGGGTGTGTCTGCTGAGGGCAGGCCGCGGTGGCCTGGTCCCGGTCGCTGTTGCGGATGGGTTGATGAGCCGATCGACGGGCGGCGGCGATGCTGCGGTCTACGCGGCGTCGTTCGGCGACGGCGCGGGGCGGCGGGAGTCGGCGCGCGGACCCGCGGGCTGGCGCGACTCGGACGTTGCCGGTGTAATGCGCCGTGATGGCAGACCTGCCGCGACGCATCGTCTTCTCCCGGGTCTTGGCCCTTGTCTCGGTTCTTCTCGGGGGCGTTCTCGCGGTCGTCGCGCTCGACGGAGATCCCGTTGCCCAACTGGGATGGGTGCTCGTCGCCGCGGTCGCGGTCGCGATCGGGGAGTCGTTCGTCCCGCGCATGGCGCCGGCCGTGCACCTGTCCACCGGAAGCGGTCTGCTTCTCGCGCCGATCGCGCTGCTCGACGCCCGCAGCGCGGTGGCGATCGCGCTGCTCGGCGTGGTCGGCGGATACGTCGTCGAGCGCTACCGGGCGTGGGCGCTGCCCACGAACCTCGCCGTCACCGTGTTGCCGATCGCCCTGGCGGGCCTGACGTTCGAGGCACTGGGAGCAGGTCCCGCCGACACGGGCGCCGGCGCAGCGGCCTTCGCCGCCGCCTGTGCGGTCTTCGTGACGAGCAGCCCGCTCCTCTTCGGGGTCATCGTGTCGGCCGAGACCGGCGAGCGGTTCCGTGTCCAGACCGCCTCGGTGCTCCAGACGGCGCGCCTGGCCGTGCTCATCGACTTCGGCTTCGCGATCGGCCTCGCGTACCTCATCGCGCAGGCCGGTTGGGCCGGCGGCGCGATCGCCGCGGTGGCGGCCGGCCTGCAGCTGCACGGCGGGTCGCTCGTCGCGCGCGCGAACGACCAGCGGCTGCGGGCCGAGGCGCTGGCCCGGGCGAAGACCGCCCTGTCGTGGGGCATCATCTCGGCGCTGCTGGGCACGCTCGACGCGCGGAACCCGAACCTCGCCCGCCACAGCGCGGCGGTCGCCCGGCTCTCCCGGCGCATCGCCGCAGAGCTCGGGCTCTCCGAGCACGACCAGGACGTCGTGCACACCGCGGGCCTGCTCCACGACATCGGGCAGTTCGCCAGCGCTGATCGCGTGGTGGTCGACGGCGCCTCGCCCTCGCCGGAGGACTGGCGGGGCATCCGCGAGCACCCCCGCGTCGGCTACGAGCTCCTGCGCGAGATGACCGAGTTCGGCCCGGTCGGCGAGATCGTCCTGCACCACCACGAACGGGTCGACGGGCGCGGCTACCCCGACCGGCTCGTCGGGGACGAGATCCCCCTCGCCTCGCGGATCGTCCACGTGGCCGAGGCCTACGACGCGATGACCGGACCCGGGACGTACCGGACGCGGCGCTCCAGCCTCGAGGCGCTCAAGGAGCTGCGCGACCACGCCGGACGCCAGTTCGACCCGGCGGTCGTCGACGCTCTGCACCGCGTGCTGCGGGGCACCGACCACGCGTTCCGGCACAGCGACGAGGCCCACTACCGCGACGAGCTCGACGTCGAGCGCCGGATCGTGGACCAGCGCATGGCCGCGCGACCGTGACCACGAGCAGGGACCGCGCCCTGCTGCGCGGGCCCTCCAGGCTGGCGTGGCGCACGGCGGGCGGCCGGTTAGCGGCGGACGGGGAGCGGCGGGGTCATGCGGGTGTGCTTGCCGCTGCCGATGAGGGTGACAGCCGCTTGGATGCGGCGGCCGGCGTCGAAGCGCGTCAGGCGGTAGGTGGCCTTGGTCGCGCCGGGGATGGGGGTCCAGCCGTCGCCGGTGCTGCGGTGCCAGCGGTACTGGACCGAGCGCGCGTGCTCGGCGCTCCAGCGCAGTCGCAGCCGCACTCCGGGGCGCAGCCGGGCCGGGCGGATCCGCGGCGCGACGGTGAACCGCGGGGTCGGGCGCGCGGCGGGGGCCGGGCGGACGGGTGTGGTCCAGGTCGGCGCGCTGGGGATCTTCGGCGTGATCGCTTCGGGGTAGCTGCGGGGCGGCTGCGGGGGCGCCGGGTCGCTGACACCGTCGAGCAGATGCCCGGCACCGGCCTTGCAGAGCGTGGCGATGTCGCTGCTGTTGGCGGTCTTGCTGCCGTAGCCGCCGAGCAGCACCCACTTGACGGTGGAGTGTTCGACGCCGATGCCGATATCGGTGACCGATGCGGTCAGCAGGAAGACGCAGTGCCCGCGGCTGTTGAGCCAGTCCAGCGCGACGCGCCGCGGCGTGAACTGCTGGTGGATGTTCTCGGCGGCGTAGTGCGGGTAGCCGGCCGCCCTCGCGCGCTGCGCGGGCTCGGCGCCGTAGGGCGAGGGAGCGGGCGCGAGATGGTCGTAGTACTTCCGCTCGGCCATGTCGTTGGCGTGGCGCTGGGCGGCGAGGTCCAGGCGCTGGTCGCGGGTCACGAGCGGGTGGGAGACCCGCCCGCGCGCGATGTTGGCCAGGCAGAGCATCGCGGTGCGCAGTTGCTCGGCGTTGTCCTCGCGAGGAACGTAGTCGGCGTAGGAGCACTGCGGGGGGCTGTCGGCGGGCGCAGCCGGCTGTGGCTCGGCCGGCTGCGGCTCGGCCGGCTGGGCGTCGGCAGGCGGGGCGGGTTCCTGGGTGATGGGGGTCGGCGTCTGAGGGTCGGTGGTCTGGGCGAGGGCGGGGGTGGCGGTGAGGGCGATCGCGGCGATCAGGGTGGTGAGGATGCTGCGCACGGTGGGGCTCCTTTCGGGCGCGGGAAGGCCCCGGGGAGACGTGGTGTCTTCCCGGGGCCTCGGGTGCGGTGTGATGTGGGCGCGGGCGGGGTGCGCGCGCCGGGCTGTGGCCGGTGGTCAGGCGGCCTTGCGGGCCGGGTCGGCGGCCGGCTGGGCGGGTGCGGGGAGGGCGTGGATGGTGGCTCCCTCTTCGGGGAAGCAGCCGCAGGGGGCGCTGCGGTCGTAGGGCAGGCGGCCGTGGCGGCACTCGTTGTCGGCGAGCTTGAGCAGGTGCCCGGACTCGATCGGGCAGGCGCCGATGAGCTGGTAGGCGTGGTCGTAGACCTGTCCGAAGCTCATCGTGTGACGAGGCGGTCGTTGGCGTTGCGGACGTTGACGGCCTGGACGAGGCCGGTGTGCGTCGGGTGCTCCAGGCGGGCCTGGGCGATCGCGCCGCTGGCGTTGGCGGCGGTGATGGTGGTCTCGTGCGGCTTGGTGCCGACGCCCTCGGCGATGAGGCGGACGGTGTACGCGGGCATCGTGGTGCTCCCTTGGTTGGTGGTGGGCTAGAACGGGACGCTCTGGGCGCTGGCCGCCGTCGTGGCGGGGGCCGGGTCGGCGGGGGCCCAGGAGACGGTGTGGCTGCCGTCGGCGGCGGCGGTGACGAGGAGCTCGCGGCCGTCGGGCAGGGTGTGGCGGTGGCCGTCCTGGGCGGTGAGGGAGATGACCTCGGGCTGCTCGGCGGTGCCGATGTTGACCCGCATCACGGCCGGCGCGGGCGCGGGCACCGCGGGCGCGGGCACCGCGGGCGCGGGCGCGGCGGGCGCGGCGGGCGCGGGCGCGGGCGCGGTGGGCGCGGGCGCGGTGGGTGCGGCCGGGGGCGCGGCGGTCGCGGCGGGGGCGGTGTCGTCGGTTGCGGGGCGCTTGGGGTTGGGCGGCTGGCCGACGACGAAGGCGGTCACGCGCAGCTCGATCACGGGGATCTCGGCGACGAGGTCGCCGTCGCGGGTGACGGGTCGGTCGCGGGTCTCCAGCAGGCCGCTGAGGACGATCTCCTGGCCCTTGATGGGCTGCAGGCGGTCGAACTCCTCGGCGTCGCGGCCGAAGAGCACGAAGTCGAAGAACCAGGTCTGGTCGGTCCACCCGTCGTCGGTCTTCAGCGGCCGGTGGTTGCCCACGCGGCCGCGCAGGTAGGTGGTGCCGCCGGAGCTGCGCTTGAGCTCGCACGGGGCGGTGAGGTTGCCGGTGAGGTGGAAGGAGTTGCTCTGTCGGGGCATAGGCAGGGGTGCTCTCTTGGCTGGTGGACGGTAGGGGCGGCCCGGGCAGCGGCCGGCGATCGGCCGGTGCCCGGACGGACTGCGGCGCCGGTGCGCGACGGGCTGGTAGCGCCGGCGCTCAGTGCCCGATGGCGTCCAGGACGCGGTCGGTGAGGATCGCCTCGCAGGCGGGCACGATGGCGTTGCCGGACATGCGCACGTTGGAGCGGTTGGAGCGGCCCATGAGCACGAACGGCACCTTGGTGAAGGTGCCGTCGGTGTTGGGCTGCAGGCGGTACTCCAGGCCCATGAGGCGCTGGATCTCGTCGGGGCGCAGCATCCGGAACCGTGACCGGGCGACGTCCTCGTCGGTGATCGGGTCGGCCTGGGTGAGGCGGCCGTCGTCGACGCGGGCCAGGGCGCTCTGTCCGGCCGCGGTCATGGTGCGGGTCGGGTTGGTCAGCGTGCAGGTCACGTGCCCTCCCCCCTTGCCGCCGTAGTTGCCGACCACGACCCCGTCGCCGGGCTCGCGGGGCGGGCCGGTGACCAGGGCCCGGTCCAGGGTGCCGTTGATGGTCTTGGCGGGCTCGCTGACCGACCAGGCGCGGGTGTAGCCGGGGCGCTCGTAGGTGTTGGCGCCGGTCTGCACGAGCATCGCCTCGTCGGGCTTGACGAGCGCGAGGCGGTTGCCGCTGGTGACGGTGCCGGCCGGTTCGCTGCCGGCCAGGCGCGGCACGTTGTTGGCCATGTTGGAGAGGACGAGGGCGTGGTGGTTGCCGGTGGCCGCGACGGTGATCGCGGGGTCGGTGATCGAGCGGGGCGCGCTGTTCTGGCGCAGCGCGATCTGTGCGGCGCCGAGCGTGTCGGGCAGCAGCAGGCCCTGGTCGCGGCGGGCGGTCTGGGTGAACGCGGGGGCCAGCCAGACCGGCCGGGTGCGCTTGGGGTAGCCGAGGCGGTCCAGCGGGACGAGCTGGTCGGCGCGGATCTTCTCCAGGCCGCGGCGGATGCGGTCCATCGTCTTGGGGGCCAGGGGCTTGGCGCGATCGCCGATGACCTGGCCCAGGTCGCTCCAGTCCAGCGCCTGGGCGGCGGCGGTGATGAACGGGGCGATCGGGGCGGTGCAGCGCGGGCAGGTGTACTGGTACTGGCCGCGCGGCCCGTACTTGCCGATCGGGCCCAGCGGGCCGGCGTTGCGGATCGCGGCGGGCTTCCAGGTCTGCACGCCGTCGACGACCAGGTCGCAGTCCAGGCACAGGCCCTCGACGGTGATCGTGAGGTCGGGGACGGGGATGGTCTTGCGGGTCGCGACGTAGAAGACGCGGTCGCGGGCCTGGGCGCTGGGCTCCAGGCCGCGGTAGCGCATGAACGCGCCGTTGAGGCTGGCGGCCTGGAGGGTGAAGCCGGCCTTGTGCCACTCCTGGACCCAGTCGCGGAAGCCGCGCCAGCGGGTGGCGGACTCGGTGACGTTCTCCAGGATGCAGGCCTTGATGTTCGGCCAGGCGATGGCGAAGCGCAGCGGGTCGTACATGGTGACCCGGGAGCGCTGCATGGCGCGGTCGGGGTTCCATGGGCCGAGGTTGCGGATCATCTCGCGCTGGTTGCGCGAGGGGCTGTGGGCGTCGCACTCGGGGGAGCCGTAGAGGATGTCGACCTGGGAGAGGTCCAGGCGGCGGGGGTCGCTGATGGCGATGTCGCCGAGCCAGAGCTCGGCGCCGTGGACGCGGTGGGTGCGGATGCTGTCGGTGGCGTGGTTGGCGGCGACCAGCGGGCGGACCGCGGCCATCTCGGCGGCGTTGAGGTCGCCGCCGGCGCCGGCGAAGAGGTGGGCGCTGTGGGCGCGGATCGGGGCGCGGGTGGTGGTGGTCACAGGAGGCGGGTTCCTTCTCGGTCGGGGGGTGATGGGGTCAGGGCAGGAGCGCCAGCTGGGTCGGGGCGCGGTGCGGGGTGAGCTCGTGCGGGGTGGGCCAGCGCTCCTGCAGCCAGGCGTGCTGCTCGGCGCAGAGCTCGGGCAGCAGGCGCAGGATCTGCTGCCAGCCGCTGGCGGTCGCGATCGTGTGCAGCTGGTCGGAGTCGTGGTCGGTGAGGCCGGCGTCCTTGGCGAGCTCGTGCAGCAGGGCGACGTCGATGGGCTCGCCGGTGTCGGTGGCGCGCAGGCAGACGCGCAGGGCGAAGACCTCGGGGCGCTCGGCGCTGGCGTTGGTGAACCGCTGGTCCCAGACGCCCATGCGGGTGGCGTAGAGCGCGAAGCCGCAGGGCAGGCGGTGGCGGTAGGCGGCGGCGCAGATGGCCCGCCAGAGCGGGTCGCGGTGGCGTTCGACGTGGAAGGGGTCCAGGCGGCGCTGGACTTCGCTTGCGCCGTCGACCAGCGGTGCGGGGAGGCCGGCCAGGGTGCAGGCCTCCTCGGGGTCGAGGTGCTGGTAGCGGTGGGTGCCGTCGGCGGGCAGGGACCGCGGGCGGCCGTCGAGGAGGTCGACGACGATGACCTCGTCGGCGATGAAGAACCGGGGTTCGGTGAGGTGCTGGCGGCCGTCGGGGGTGATCCGCCAGCCGAAGGTGTTGTCGACGCCGACCTCCCAGGTCAGCGGCAGGCTGGGTCGGGGTCGGGTGTTGGCCGTGGGGTGCACGTTTCGGGTGCTCCGTTCTGCTCGAGGGGTCAACGACGCAGCGCCCGGTCCGCGGGTGCGGGCCGGGCGCTGCGATGTCGGTGTGGACTGCCCGCCCCCGGCTTGCTGGGGGCGGGTGTTGGGGGGCTAGTACCAGGGGCCGGGGGAGGCGGCGCGGCGGGCCTTGCGGGCGCGCTCGAGGGCCAGCTCCTGCGGGGTGCGGCGGTGGTAGGGCCGCTTGTAGATCGGGACCTCGGTGCGGGAGTCGTAGACGAACCGCCAGATCCGCCAGCCGCCGGAGGGGTAGATCCAGCCGAAGGTGTGGTGGTCCAGGAGGACGAGGTCGCGGGCGAGGGGCACCTGGATGCGCAGGTGCCGGTCGTTGTCGAGGTTGATGGCGGTGGCGCCGTCGAGGCGGCGGACGCTGACGATGACGCGGCGGACGATGTCCGGGGCGTCGCTGCTGGTGACGGCGAGTTCGGCCGGGGGGCGCAGGCGGCGCAGCAGCGCCAGGCGCGATCCGAGAACTTCGCCCTGTCGTGACGGGGCGGGCAGCGCGGCCAGCCCGAGGTGCGCGCCGTGGCCGAGGCGTGCGAGCTGGTCGCTGAGCGTCGGGGGCGTCGCGGTGGTGGGCGCGAGAGTGGTCATGACCCGGCAAGGATTGCGCGGGCACCTGACGCATGTTCTGGGGCGCGGCCTGGGCGGCTAGTTTCCCCGCAGGGTGCGGAGGATCTGGGTGATCTGCCGGCTGGTGAACGGGCGCTGCTGGTGGTGGAGGTCGCGGACGGTGTCGTCGTGGTGGTGGTGCTGCAGCGTCCAGCCGCCGTTGCTGGGGCGCAGGGCCAGCGTGTGGGTGTGCGGGGCGGTGCCCCAGCGGGCCAGCGGGACGCCGGGGCGGGCCTCGGTGGCGCTGGTGGGCGTGTAGGGGCTGTCGGTCAGGGCACTGGCCAGCAGCAGGCGGGTGGCGGGGACGGTTCGCACGCGGCCGACGGTGCGCGCGCGGTGCAGGCCGGCGTGGGCGAGCAGCAGCTGGGCGTCTCGGTCCCGCAGGCCGGGGATCTCGGTGAGCAGCTGGCCGATGGTGAGGCTGGTGAGCTCGTCGGTCGGGCCCGGTTCGAGGCGGTCGGCGACGTGGGCGCGCGCCTGGTCCTCGGGGAGCTGGCGGATCGTGGCGAGGGCGGCGCGGCGGCGGGCGCGGGCGGCGTTGGCGGCGCGCAGCGCGATGTGCGGGTCGCTGCCGGTGGCGGGCCGCGGGCGGCGGTCGGTGACGCGTTCGGCGCGCACGAGCAGCTGGCCGGTGAGGGCGGCGATCTGTGCGGCGGTGAGGTCGCGGATGCGCAGGTGGTCGCCGATCCCGGCGGTCTCGAGCATCTTGGGGGCCAGCAGGGTGCCGATGCCGCGCACGGCGCGCAGCAGGCGCAGGACGGGCGCGCCGCTGTGGGGGGCGTCGGGGTTCAGGGCGCGCGCGGCGGCCTGGTGGCTGGCGCGGCTGGGGAGCTGCTGGATGCGGCGCAGTTCCTGGGCGATGGCGAGGCGGTTGCCTTGCGCGTTGGCCAGGGCGTCCTGGCGTTGCAGGAGCGGGTTCATGCGGGGGTGCGGGTCGGGGTGTGCGGGTAGGCGGCGGGGGTGAACGCGTCGAGGGCCCGCAGGTGCTCGTGGAGCTGCTGCAGGCTGTCGGCGGGGTCCGGGTTGCGGGTGAGGCGGTGGAAGTCGGCGCGGTCCAGGACGACGTCGCCGTCGAGGTTCAGGCCGCAGGCGACGGGCAGGCGCAGCTGCGGGGTCCAGTAGACGCAGGTGCGCTCGCGGGCGGGGACGGTGAGCAGCAGCAGCGCGTAGGCCAGGCCGGCGTCGCGCAGCGTGTCGCAGTAGGCGTTGACCGCCTCGAGCAGGGCGTCGTCGCTGATGGTGGCGCAGAGCACCGTCAGCGGCTCCTGGTCGGGGGCGATCGCCGCGCGGGCCGGGAGGTTGGGCGCGGCGTCGGGGAGGTCGGGGGTGGCGGCGCGGATGCGCAGCTCCAGGTGGGTGAGCATGGCGGTCCTTGTGGTTGGTGGTCAGGCGGGTCGCAGGGGCCAGAGCAGGTAGCGGCCGTTGGGGAAGGCGGGGCTGTGCAGCAGCAGCGGCTGCAGCTCGTGGCTGACGCCGAGGGTGAGGTCGCCGTGGGCCAGGGCGGCGACGGCGGTCTTGAGGTGGTCGGCGCGGATGAGCAGCTGCACGCCGCGGTCGTGGGCGTCGGGGTCGGCGAGCAGCGTGCCGGGCTCGGCCAGGGCGGGGAGCGGCTGGCTGGCGCTGAGCGCGCAGTCGATCTCGTCGCGGGTGCGGTGGCTGCCGGTGCGCAGCTGCAGCTGCAGCTGGTGGGCGGTGAACCGCAGGGTGGCGGCGCGTTCGGGGAGCTGCTCGCCCATCATGGCGGCCAGCCGGGTGGTGGTGGCTAGCAGCTCGCCGGCGTGGACGGTGAACCGGTAGCGCGGTTCGTAGGCGCCGGGCGCGTAGGTGGCGTGGAGGTCGGGGAGCGTGCCGTAGGGGATCGTGGTGAGCAGGTCGTGACCGGGGTGGCTGAGCAGCAGCCGGCGGTCCGGGAGGGCGTGCAGGTCGATGCTGTCGGTGTGGGTGGAGGCGATGAGGTCGCCGACGATCGGGTGCGGCAGGGTCAGGCGGCAGTCGTGTCCGGTGCTGCTGGCGGGGTAGCGGTCAAGCCAGACGCGGGCGCGGTCGGTGGCCGACAGCAGCGTGGTGCCGTCGGTGGTGAGCAGGTGCACGCCGCCGAGCAGTTCGCTGTGGCGGCGCCCGGCGGTGGTGATGGTCTGGGCGACGGTGAGGCTGTCGCGTAGGGCGCCGGCGTGCAGGCGGCTGAGCGGCCGGCCGGTGGGGTCGGGCATGGCGGGCGCGGGCGCGGTCGCGGGCGCGGTGAGGGTGATGCTGCTGCCGGCGCCGCTGAGCATGAGCGCGGCGTGGTCGACCTCGCGGAGCTCGAGGTCGCAGTCGGGCATGGCCAGGGCGGCGTCCTTGAGGCTGCGGGAGGCGACGCGGACGGTGCCGTGGGCCAGGGCGGTGGCCGGGAGCGTGTCGCGGCTGGCGTGCTGGGGTCCGTGCGCGGTGAGGTGCACGCCGTCGGTGGTGCTGTGCAGCTGCGACTCTGTGGCGCCGAGCCGCACGTGGCGGCTGGCGGCTTCGCGCAGGGCGCGGGCGCCGAGCAGGGCGTGCAGTCGGGTGCGTTGGGCGACGGTCACGCCACGAACAGCTACCGGGAGGGTGCGCGACCGGTGCGCGTTTGGCGGCCGCGTGCGCTGGCGGGCCGGGAGGTGAACCGCCCCCTCCCCCCCTTCCCGGCTCCCCGGCTTGCGCGGTCTGCTGCGGGGGTGCGGTGGGGGTTAGGCGGTGAGGGCGCCGGGGCGTTGGTGGTGGGTCTCCCACCAGGCGGCGACGTGGGCGGGGTCGATGTGCGCGGTGGCGTAGCCGTGCTCGTCGGGGGTGTCGATGCTGACGTAGGCGAGGATCGCCTCGAGCGCGGGGACGGCGTAGAGCAGTTCGTCGTGCTGCCACAGGCCGCGGACGTCGGGGCCGGTGGGGTTGGCGAGCAGGTGGCGGATCTCGGGCTCGCTGAGGCGGTGCAGGACCGGGGCGAGGTTGATCGTGGCGCTGAGCTGCCGGTCGTGGGTGTGGACGGTGGCGGGGCAGGCGGGGTACATGCGCGCGAACTCGCGGTAGTGGGCGCGCGCGGCGGTGCGGTCGATGAGGTGCACGTCGACGGGGTCGCCGGCGGTGCGGAAGACCTCGGGGTCCAGGAGCTCAAGCAGCGGTCCGGTGGCGGCGTGCACGGCGGCTTGGACGGCGTCGTGGGCGAGGTCGGTGCGTACGCGGACGCTGATCTCCACGCAGCGCATCACGGCGACGCCGGGGTGAGGCTGGGCAGCTGGGCGGTGTCGTAGTCCTCCAGGTCGGCCTTGCGCAGCAGGCGGGCGAACGGGATCGGGTCGGGGTGCCCGTCGATGACGATCAGGTAGTCGGTCTGGCCGGTGCGGCGGTTGGGCGCGGCGACGAGGTTGACGTCCTGGGGCAGGTCGGGGCGGTCGACGTGGCGCACGGCGGCGGCGACGAAGCGGCCGAAGGCCAGCACGATCGGGTCGGGGATCGTCGCCGGCGCCGTCGGTGCCGGGTTGGGGTCGGGGCGGGTGGTGGTCATGGGCGCGCACGGTAGGCGTCGGCCGTGCGCGGGCGTGACGGTCGGCCAGGTCGGGCGTGCAGGGCCAGCTCGACCTGCCACCAGAGGTCGGGGAGCTGGTCGCGGTTGCGCAGGTGGTGCTCGTGTTCGTGGGCGGGCAGCTGGTCGATGCCGGCTTCGACGGGGTGCGGGGCGTGGTAGGTGCTGTCGGGTCGGTCCACGCGCCAGCTGTGGGCGCCGTGGGCGCGGAGCTGGTCGTGGCTTGCGCGGTTGAGGGTGCCGTCGGGGCGCAGCGGGATCCGGGCGCCGGCGATGACGGTCAGGCGGGCGCCGCGGGCGCGCATGCGCCGCTGGGCCTGCAGGGCCCAGGTGGCGTAGAGGTCGGGCTGGTGGTCTTGCAGCAGGCCGCCGAGGTCTTGCAGGGCGCGCCGCACGGCCGGCTGGTAGCGGTCCCTCGGGGCGCAGGCGGGCGGGCTGCTGGTGGCGGGCCAGGTGCGCGTTGGCGCAGGCGATGAGGTGGCTGCTGAAGCTGACCTGGTGCACGCCGCGGTAGACGGTCTGCAGGTACTCGGCGATGGTGCTCTTGCCGCTGGCGGGGTGCCCGTAGAGGATCAGGATCGGCGGGGTGTTGGCGGGCAGCGGCAGGCCGCGGCTGACGGTGGGCAGCGGGCGCGGCGGGTCGGGGACGGCGCGCAGGGCCAGCAGTTGGGCGTGCACGCGCGCGGCGCCGGGGTGCTGCTCCTGCAGGGCGCGGGTGAGCGGGTTCATGGGCGCGCGGCGAGGGTGCAGGCGTGCGGGCTGGTGGCGGTGCCGCTGCGCACGGGGGGTGCCGTGGTCGGTGAGGGTCCAGGCGTAGCTGCCGGGGCTGAGCCGGACGATCTGCAGGGTGTGGGTCATGGGTGCTCCGGGGCGCCGGGCGGCCAGATGGGCCGGTGGGTGGCGCGGTCGTAGGGGATCGCCAGGACGCCGTGGTGGGTGACGTGGGCGATGCGGGCATGGGTGCGCAGCTGCTCGCAGGTGAGCTCGGCGGCGCGCGGGCCGCGGGCGGGGTGCTCCCAGCCCACCAGCCAGGCGCGGTGCGGGCGGGAGTGCACGGGCTCAAGCAGCAGTCCGGGGACGGCCAGCCAGAGCGTGATCCGGGCGGTGCGGGCCTGCTGCTCGGTGGGGAACGCCAGCGCGGCGATGTAGCTGCCGGGGTCGGGTTTCATGTCGGCCGCCCAGGGTGCTGGGCGGCCGGTCGCGGCGGGGACGGTCCCGGGGTGAACGGGCCGGTGGCCGCTGCCGGGGTCGGGCCGCGGTGGGCGGCCCGACCCCCGGGGGTGCGGGTCAGCTGCTGAGGATGTCGCTGATGTCGATGTCCTCGTCGCTGTCGGGCTGGCCGGCGGTGAAGTGCTCCTCGTCGGTGAAGACGAACTCGTCGCGGACGGCCTGGACGTTGTGGGGGCCCATGAGCGGGCGCATGAGCTGCCAGATGGCCTCGCGGATGTCGCCGGGGCCGCCGGGGGCGATCTCGGCGAGCTTGCGGGAGATCCGCTCGCTGCCGAGGGTCTTGGTGCGGGTGACGCCGTCGGGGTCCAGCACGAACGCGCTGGCCAGGCGCATGGTCAGGGTGGTGAGGCCGCGCAGGGCGTCGGGCTCGGCCAGGGCCTGCTTGAGCTGGAGGTCCACGATGGTGTCGACGGGCTTGGGCTCGGTGCTGTTGGTGTCGCCGACGGGCTGCTGCATGGCGGTGAGGGTCCAGCCGGCGCCGTAGGCGATGATCTCGCCGAAGCGGTCGGCGAGCAGGTGGCACAGCAGGCGGCGCAGGGCGTCCTGCTGGGCGTCGGTGATCTCGTAGGCGGCCTGGTCGATCTGCTGGCCGAGGCTGTGGTTGGCGCGGGCGGCGCGCAGGCGGCGCTCGCGGCGGGCGGCGCGGGCGGCGGCCTCCTCCTGGGCGGCGGCGGCCATGTCGGAGTCCTGGACGCGGTTGGCGGCGAAGAACGCCTCGTTGCCGACCCGGTCGCGGTCGGTGTTGTGGATGTCGGCGAGCAGGAGCTCGAGCAGCAGGCTGGGGTCGGTGAGGAAGACGGTGGCGCGCACGTCGGGGTCGGGGCTCTCGTAGACGAGGGTGCTCTGGTCCTCGCGCAGCTGCTGGTAGAGCAGGTCGTCCAGGCGCAGGATCGCGGCGGTGGACTTGGCCTGCTCGATGCCTCGCTGGATCGCCTTGGCGAACTCCTCGGGCTGCTGGTTGTGGCGCTCGGCGCAGGCGGCGAGGGCGGCGGAGTCCATGGCGTTGCGGGCGCGCTGGAGCTCCTGGGCGATGGTCAGGACGGTGCCGGGGTCGATCTTGACCATGTAGGCGGTCTCGTCCTCCACGGCGGTGGCGCCGACGAACGCGCCGATGTTGCGCTCGGCCTTCTCGCGCAGCTCGTCGCTGCTGACGCGGGCGGCGACGGCCTCGGCCAGGCGGGGGGACTTGGCGTGGATGCGGGCGATCTCGTTGGCCAGGCCGATGCTGAGCTCGTCGCCCTTGGGGCGCTCGGCGACGCGCTCGCGGACCGGGTCGGGGAGGGTGGTCTGGCGCAGGAGGTTGTGGGCCTTCTTGGGGGCCAGGCCGAGCTCGTCGCAGATGATGCGGATGCGGTCCTCGTGGGGGATGCCCTGGTAGGCGGCCCAGGCCTCGGCGAACTGGGCCTGCTGGTCGGCGAGGGTGAGCTCCTCGCGGGCGTTCTCCTGGGCCTGGATGCGGCGCAGGTCGTCGGGGGTGGGCTCGTAGTCGAGCAGGATCATGATGAGCGTCTGCACGGGGCGCAGCTGCTCGTAGCCGTCGGTGCCGGCGAGGTCGTGGCTGCGCTTGGCGGCGAGGTAGCGGCGCTGGCCGGCGGCGAGGAGCACCTGGCCGTCCTTGACGTGGCCGATGGCGGGGACGAGCTGCCCGTGCTGCATGAGCATGCGGGCGAGGTTGTCGATGCCGTCGGCGTCCATGGTGCGCCGGGGGTTGCGGGCGGGGATGATCTGTTCCAGCGGGACGCGCTCGACCTCGCCCTGGAAGGTGCGCTCGGCGTCCACGGCGGTGACGTCGAACAGCGGCGAGCGCAGGTAGCGCTCGGGCGTGCGGACAGTGGTCTTGGTGGGGCTCATGTGCTGCTCCTTGGTGGTGGCTTGGTGGTGTGCCCCGCGCGCGATCGCGCGCGGGGCCTCGTTGCTGTCTGTCGTGCTGGTGCCCCTCGGGGGCTGGGGGTGCGCGGGGGGTGTCAGCGGCGGCCGCGGCGGCGGGCCTGCCCGGCGATCAGCTCGACGGTGTGGTCGGCGATGAGGGTCATCGCGTCGGCGGGGTCGGTGATGGTGGTGATGGCGTCGGCTTCGACGGCCAGGGGCGGTCGGCCGATGCTGATGTGCAGGGTCGGGATGCCGAGGTCGCGCATCTCGCGGATGCGGGTGACGCCGGCGGCGGTGTCGGACCAGTCGCCGTCGCTGATGCACCAGACGGCGCGCGGGCGACTGGCGTCGTGGCGGTCGATGTGGTCGCTGGCCAGCAGCAGGGCGTCGCCGGCGTGGGCGGTGCCGCCGCCGGTGCGGATGCCGGGGACCAGGGGCATCGGGGCGCGGCCGTCGGTGAGGAGCTCGTGGCCGGCGCCGAAGAGGCTGACGGGCATGCGGCCGTCGACGACGCGCAGTCCCTCGTTGAGGACCCAGCAGATCGGGCCGAGGGCGTACTCGTGGATGCGCATCGAGCCGCTGGTGTCGATGATCAGGCAGATGTGCGGTTCGTGGATGGGCTGGGTGCGCTGGGCGGTGAAGCTCCAGGGCTGTGCGGTGACGGGCTGACGGCGGGCGCGTTGGGCGACGGCGCGCATGTGCTGGCGGGCGTCGAAGCGGCCGCCCGGGGTGGTCTTGGTGACCTGGCGCTGCTGGATGGCCATGGCGCGCCGGATGCGGTCGGCGAACTGGCGGGCCATGCGGCGCTCGTCGGCGGTCGGGGGCCGGTTGACGCCGAGGTCGGGCATCCGGCCGGACGGCAGGCCGGCGGCCGTGGCGAGGGGTCCGCGGGCGCGCGGTGCGGGCGCGGTCGGGTCGCTGCTGCGGGTGATGCGCTGGGCGGCGGGGTCGGCGGTGAGCCGGTCGGCGGGCCCGGTGGCCTGCTGGGCGGCGGCGATGCCTTGGGCCAGCGCCTCACCCAGGCTCCAGGCCTGCCCCTCCCCCGCGCTCTGGGCCGGCCCCTCCCCCCTGCTCGGGGCCGGGTCCTCCCCCTGCTCTGGGCCGGGTCGTTCCCCGCGCTCTGGGCCTGCCCCTCCCCCGTGTTCTGGGTCGGGTCGTTGCCGGGGTTCTGGGACGGGGTGCTCTGGCTGGGGCTGCCCGGGCCCTGGCCGCTGGTGGGCGGCGGGGGCGGCGGGTCGCCGATGATGGTGCGGTAGCGCTCGGCGATCGCGATGAGCTGCTCGGGCTCACCGCTGGGGATCCAGATGAGCTCGTCGAGCAGGTCGATCAGCGCCTGGTGGTCGGTGCCGCCCAGGACGGCGCGGACGGCCTGGTTGAGCAGCCGGGTGTCCGTGGCCGTCAGCACGCCGTAGCGCTCGCGGCCCAGCACGTACACGGCGGCGCGGCCGGCGGCGTCGCGCAGCGCCGCGGGGTCGGTCATGGCGGTGGTCGCGAGGTGCTCGCTGAGCGCGTCGATGAGGATGTCCTGGGCCACGACGGCCAGCGCGCCGCGCAGGAACCGGCCGCGCGCGGTGGCGGGGTCGAAGCGCTGCAGGCCCTGGTGCTCCATGCGGGGCTCTTCCAGCAGCAGCGCGTCCTGGAGCAGCTGGGGACGGTCGTTGGCGGTGGCGTGGGCGTCGATCTGGTCGATCGCCCAGGTGCGGGTCTCCATGGCGTGGAAGACCTCGTGGGCGCAGGCGCCCCAGGTGCGCCAGATGCCGCGGTCGGTGATCTGGCCGGCGCGCAGGTCGCGGTCGGCTCCCAGCAGCCGTTCGGTGTCGAGGTAGATCGACCGGGACCGCATGTCGATGTGGGCGGGGTCGGCCAGGTCGGGGGCGGCGACGACGCCGACCGGCCACAGGCGCAGCGCCATCAGCGTCCAGTGGTCGCTGATGGCGCGGTAGAAGGGGTCGAGCTGGCCGCGGGTGGCGGCGGCCTGCGCGATCGAGCGGGCGAAGCTGTCGCTCACAGCGTCACCGCGCGCGGGTAGCCGTGCAGGGTCGGGATCGGGCCGGTCTCGCTGACCTTCATCGCGGCGTAGCCGGCCTCGTCCAGGGCGCGGCAGACGGCGGCGGTCTCCGCGGCGGTGAGCTGGCCGGAGTGCTCGCGCTCGAGCAGGTCGCTCATCCAGTTGGCGATCGCCAGGCGCTCCATGCCGGGCCCGTAGGCCTCGATGCGGGTCCAGAGCGCCTCGACGTCGCCGAACTGCGGGGTCCAGGCCAGGCCGCTGTCGCGCTGGAAGCGGCGGCGGTCCAGGGCGGCGAAGGCCTGCACCAGGGGGCGGGGGGCGCCGAGCGCGATCAGGGCCGGCCAGTTGCTGGCGACCTCGAAGGCGCCGGAGAAGCGGCGAAACCAGGCGTCGGGGAGGTCGGTGGCGCCGACCAGGCCGGGGTTGTAGGTGAGGATCGGGCAGAACGCCGGGTGGGCGGTGACCGTCTCCCCGGTGGCGGGCAGGTACAGGGTGCCGCGGCCGTCCAGCGTGCCGTTGATGCTCAGCAGCGCGACGTCGCGGGCGGTGTTGGCCTCGTCGATGACGACGGTCCAGCCCTCGCGCATGGCCTGCACGAAGGCGCTGTCGATGAGCCGCACGCCGCCGGCGCCGTCGTCGACGGGGGTGAACTCGTAGCGGAAGAACATCTCGTCGCTGCTGGGGCCGGGCTGCATCTCCACGTACCCGTAGAACGGGCGGCCGTGGCGCTGCTCGACGGGGCGGCCCTGGGCCTGCCACAGGCGCCAGGCGACGGCGCGGGCGAGCATGCTCTTGCCGGTGCCGGGCGGGCCGGTGAGGCGGCTGAACTTGCTGCGGTGGGGCTGCTGGCGGTCGATGAGCTTGGCGATCAGCTCGTCCAGCGGGACGCCCAGCACGGTGGGCACGTAGAGCTGGCGGCCGTCGGGGAGCTCGACCGGGGCGCCGAGCGTGTCGAGGTCGATGGTGTAGTCCTGCGGGGTGGCGTCCAGGTCGCCGTCGGCGCTGACGGTGGTGGTGGCCTGGACGACGGCGGTGAGGGCGGTGCCCATAGCGTGGTGCTCCTTCTCGATGGAAAGCGGTCGTGGTCGGAACGTCCCGGGGGCCGCCGCACCCGCGGGTGCGGGCAGGCGGCGGCGAGGCCGCACGGGCCTCACTCCCCCGGGGGGTGTGGTGGTGGGTGGGCGCCCCGGGGGGGCGGGGCGGGTTAGTCGCCGAAGATCGCGGCGGCGACGCGCATGCGGGCGCTGGTGGCGGTGCGGCCGGAGGCCTGGGCCTGGTCGGCGACCTGCGCGGTGATCTCGACCAGCTGGGTGGCCAGCGCGGAGTCTTCGGCGCGGATGCCGTCGTAGCTGTCCAGCAGCTGGTGGTGGGCGGCGGCGCGGGGCGCGAGGATCCCGACGACGTGCGGGATGCCGCCGCCCTTGAGGTACGGGGTGGCGGTGTAGACGCGGTCGTGCAGGGATCCGGGGCGCACGGCGCGGCCGATGCGCTGCTGCAGCTGGCCCTCGGTCCACGGGAGGTCCAGGTGCACCATCTGGCTGGCGCTCTGGAGGTTGTGGCCGCGCTCGCCGACCGGGGAGAGCAGGCAGACGGGGTACTCGCGCGCCTGGAACGCGGCCTTGAGCTGGTCGATCTCCTCGGCGGTGTTCTGGCCGGTGATGACGCGCGCGTCGATGCCCATGACGGTGCGCAGGGAGTCGGCCAGGCCCCGCAGGCCCCAGATGCGCTGGGCGAAGACCAGGACCTGCCGGTCGGCGTGGACGGCGTCACGGATGGCGCGGGCGATGTAGCTGCGCAGCAGCGGCATGCCCTGGCCGCCGGCGACCATCGCCTCCTGGAAGACGTGGTGGTCGCGCAGCGCGACGGCGATCGCCGCCTCGCTGTGCTGGGTGATAAGCGGGTCGACGCTGACGTCGACGAACGCGGCGACGTTGGACAGGACGGTGGCCTGCGCGCGGCTGACCTCCGCCAGGGCGGCCTTGTAGGCGGCCTTGTCGACCTGGTCGCAGGCGCGCAGGGCCTTGAGCGCCCGCAGCAGCTGCCGGTAGGCGTCGCGGCCGCCTTCGCGCACGAGCTCCAGGCACTCCTGGGTGGCGGGGTCGGGGTCCACGGCGATGGCCTTGGCGGGCATCGCCTTGGGCAGGTAGCGGTTCATCTGCTGGCTGGTGACGCGCTGGAAGTGCGGGCCGTAGCCCAGCCGCAGGCGGTGCGCGACGGTCTGGTCGGTGAGGTCTCCGGCCTCCTTGGTGGCCAGCTGCTCGCGCAGCAGGCTCTCGTCCCCGAGCGCCAGGCCCATGAGGATGTCCAGGCCGTTGACGTTCTTGCCCTTGGGGGTCGCGGTCAGCAGCCAGCACTGGTCCACCGCGGCGAACCGGACCTGCTTGAGCGCCTGGTGGGCGACCGTTGCGGGGTTGACGTAGCGCAGGGCCTCGTCGGCCAGCAGCAGGTGCCAGGGGCGGGCGGCCAGCGTGCGCGGGTGCGCGTCCAGGGTGCCCTCGCCGCAGAGCACCAGCAGCGCCTGGTCGCCGGCCTCGCGGTGCCAGCGGCGCAGCTGCCCGTCCAGCGGCCGGGTGCCGTCGAGGATCTCCACGCGCGCGTCGGGGCACAGCGGCGGCATGCTGCGGCCGGGGGCGCCGATGCTGAGCTCCTCGCGCCACTGGCCCAGCAGGCCGTCGGCGCAGACGAGCAGGCCGCGGAAGCGGCGGTGGGCGGCGACGAGGTGGTGCAGCGAGCGGCCGCTCATCACGGTCTTGCCGCAGCCGGTGTCGGAGGCCTGCAGGCAGGAGCCCTGGATCATCGCGGCGGCGGCGGCCTGCTGGGGCTCGAAGAGGATCTCGTCGCCCTCCAGCGGGCGGGCGTTGAACATCCGCAGCGTCTGGGCGGCGGCGGCGTCGGCGCTGACCTTCGCCCCGCTGGTGGCGGCGAGGGTCCGCAGGCGGCCGACGGCCTGCTCGACGTAGTGGGTGGTGGTGGTGGCCTCGAAGCCGCTGATGGCGGTGATCGTGAGCCGGCCGGGCTGGCCGCGCATGCGGCCCACGCGCACGGTGCCGGCCATGCCGCTGGCCTCGCTGGAGAGCACGATCGGCAGCCCGACGCTGGTGGCGCGGTCGATGGCCTCCCCCATGTCCATCGCGACGCTGGCCTGCCGCAGCCCGTCGCGGCCGGCGCTGCCGAAGCGGCGGGCCGGCAGGCGCTTGTGGGCGATCGTGCTGATGGTGAGCGCGATCGCGTCGCGCTTGTCACTGGCGTAGTCGTTGGGGTCCAGGTAGGTGTAGCGGAGGCTGAGGCGGCCCCAGCGTTCGATGGGCAGGGCGGGGGCGGTCAGGACGAGCTGGCGGCCCAGCAGGTCGCTGAGCTGGCGGGCCTGCTTGGCCGTGTCGTCGAGGTCCTCGCGGCTGAGGTAGCCGGCGGTGAGCACGTTGATGTTGATGCGTGCCAGCAGCTCGTCGGTGCGGCTGCGCGGGATGCGGACCTCGGCGATGTTCTCGCTGACGGTGCCGCCGAGCTGGTGGGCCAGGCGCATGAGCTCGATGCTCACGCACGGCAGCAGCGCCCAGCCGTTGCGGCCGTGCGGGGCCAGGAACACGCCCACGGGCCGCTCCACGCGCTCGGGGTAGGGCAGCTGGTCGGCGACGGCCTGCTGCCAGCGCGGGGAGCCCAGCCGCCAGCTGCGGGGGTCCTGGAGGTCGGCGTCGGCGAGCGGCTGCTCGGTCAGCCAGCGGCTGACCGAGGTGATCTCCCGGTCGCTGAGCTGCAGGGCGCGGGCCAGGGCGCGGCGGCGATCGAAGAGGTCGCTGTAGGCGCGGTGGTCGAGGTCGTGGCCGGGGTGCGGGGTCGCGGCGCGCAGCCGGTCGGTGATGTCGGTGAGGTCGGGGTCGGGGTCGTTCCAGGGCAGCTGGGCGAGCGTGTCGCGGTCGCGCTGGGCGCAGATGACGGTGCTGATCGCCTCGTCGGTGAGCTCGTGGGAGCGCAGCTGCAGCTTGGTGGCGTGCAGGTGCTCGAACCGCGCGAAGGTCCAGTCGGCGATGCTGTCGCGCTGGTTGAAGGCGCCGGGCTCGTAGGGGTTGACCGGCTGGCCGGCCAGCAGCGCCTCCCGGGTGCTGCGGGGGATGTCGTGGCTGTGCAGCACGCTGCTGCCGAACGCGGCGCTCCACAGCTGGGCGGGGCCGCTGGCGGCGATCTGCGCGTCGGTGTGGGCGCGGCGGGCGGCGCGGTCGCGCTGCTCCTGCTCGACCTCCTGGCGGATGCGCTCGGAGAGCGCCACCGGGGTGGTGGTGCGTCGGGTCTGCCACTCCTCGGCGGTGAGGTTGTGCGGCGGGATGGGTCGGCTGTCGGGATCGTCGTGCATCGGGCACGGTCCTTTCGGTCAGGGTCGTTGGTGGGCCCCGGCCCAGGCGCCCGCGCGCCGCCCGCGCGCTGCGCGCTGCGGGCCGCGGGGTGCGGGGGTGCGGGGGTGGGCCGGCCGGGGCGCGGCCGGCGGGCGGGGTGCGGCGGCGCGGCGAGCGGAGGCTCGCGGGGTGCGCGGCGGGTTAGGGGGTGTCGGGGTCGGCGGCCAGGCGCGGGTAGCGGCGCAGCCGTCGGATGGCCCGGATGGCGTCCGGGCCGGGCAGCGGGTCGCGCAGGCCGTGCTCGGCGGCCTGCTGGCCGGACTCGAACAGCGGCACGGGACCGGGCCCGTCGGGTGGGGTGAGGCCCAGCAGGCGCAACGCCAGGAGCTCGTGCTCGTGGCCGCGGTTGCTGTGGGTCACCGCCCAGCCGTGGCAGAGGCGCTGCGGGGTGGCGTGGCAGGCGAACGCGGCGAGCGGCTGCTCGCCGGTGGGCCGGTCATACGCGAGCAGCTTGGCGTACTCCTCAGCGCCCCAGACGCCCGACGGCACGTCGCAGCGGTACGGGCAGGCCGGGCACGGCCGGGTGCGGCAGACGCGCTCGGGCTGGTCGGGGTCGCTCACGGGCAGGCGCGCTTGAGCGTGACCAGGGCGCCGGTGGTGTCGGGGTGGGGCGGGCGGGCCTGGGGGGTGTGGGCGCGCTCGAGCCACAGGGCGGCCGCGGCGTCGGGGGCCAGGCCGGCCTGCCAGGTGACGGTGTCGGGCAGGTCGCGGCGGGGCGGGTTCGTGCCGCGCCAGATCGGGGCGCCGGAGGTCAGCAGGGCGCGGGCTTCGATCTGCAGCGCCCAGAGGTCGGCCGCGCACACCGCGCGGGAGTGCAGGGCGCCCAGGTCGATCCGGTGGCGGGCGGCGATCGCGGCGTCCATGCGATCGCTCAGCACGTCGTAGCTGCTGCGGGCCGCGGCGATCTGCTCGGGGGTCGGGGTGATGCCCATCGCCTGCAGGGTCTCGGCGCGCAGCGCCCACTTCAAGGGCGCGACGAGGTCGCCCAGCAGCGCTTCGGCGGCGTCGTGGAACAGGCCCGCCCTGCAGGTGGCGGGGTCCGCGCCGGTGTGCTCGAGGAGGTCGTGGACCAGGACGGCGTGCTCGGCGACGCTGTAGTAGCGGCGCACGTGCCCGCCGAAGCGGCAGCTGTAGGCCTGGCCGCGGGCGAGGTCGACGAGCTCGATCGTGCGGGGGGCGGGGTGCTGCAGGTCGACGATCTGGCCGCTGCTGGTCTCCAGCTGGGCGGGCTGTTCGGCCAGCAGCGCGCCCAGGCCGCGGTCGCGGTCGGTGAGCGCCACCACGCGGGCGGCGCGGCGGTCCGGGGTGTCCGGGGTCATGGTGCGGGGCTCCAGTGCGTGGTCGTGGTGGTGTCGTGCAGCAGCGCGGGCGTGAAGCGCAGGTGGTCGCTGCTGCACAGCAGGTAGCGCACGCCGCGGTGGGTGCCGTGGGGGCCGGCGGCGTGCTGGCCGCGTCCGTGGAGGTGGCCGTAGACGCAGAGGTCGATGCGGTGGGCTTCCAGGAGCTCGCTGAGCTCGGTGGGCGCCTGGTCGGGGCCGCAGGGCGGGTAGTGGCTGGCGACGATCCGCAGGTGCGGGTCCATGCTGGCGAGGTCGCTGAGGTCGGCGTCGAGGTGCTCCAGGGCGCGGCGGGCGCGCGCCAGCGCCTTCGGCGGGCCGCTGGTGGGCGGCGGGCCGATGACCGCGCCGATGAGGATCCGCTGGTGCTGGTGGCTGATGATGCGGGCGCCGTGGTGGGTGGCCTGGATCGTGGGCGTGTCGGCGAGGGTGGCGGTCAGCCGGGTGCGGGTGGCGTGGTTGAGCCAGCCGTCGTGGTTGCCGGGGGTCAGCAGCTTCATGCCGGGCATGCGGTCAAGCCACTGCAGGTCGGGGACAGCGGCCGCCGTGGTCGGGGCGGCGGTGGTGTCGCCGCAGACGATGACGAGGTCCTGGGGGGCGATCGTCTGCCGCCAGCGCGCGGCGATCTGCTGGTAGTGGGCGGCCCAGCCGTACGGGCGCATCCACGCGTGGTACTCGCTGCGCCCCGGGAGGTGCAGGTCGCCGATGGCGAAGATCTTCACGGTCGGGGCGGGGCGCGCCACACCACCGGGCCCGGGCCCTGTTGCGGGCCCGGGTCGGTGTGCGGGTCGGTGGTGGGCTGGGTCGGCGGCTGGCTGAGCTGCTCGGTCAGCCAGCGGCGGGTGGCGGCCGACAGCGCCGCGATGGGCTGCTCCAGGGGCTGGCGGTCGCGGCGGGCGTGCTCGAGCAGCCGGGCCATCTCCCAGGGGCTGAGGTAGATGGCCAGCAGCCGGCTGGTGATGGTGTCGGGGGCCTCGGTCTCCAGGGCGCGCAGGGCGAGGGTCTGGGCGGCGGTCACGGGCGGCCGCCCTGGGGGCAGTGGTCCCAGACCGGGCAGTAGCGCCGGTCGCAGAGCGTGTGGTCGCTGGCGGCGTAGCCCCAGGGCAGGTCGGGCCCGAGGGTGCGGTAGAGGGTGTCGATCTGCACGGCCACGGTGGCGAACCGTTCCAGGCCGGCGCGCAACTGCTCGCGGGTCACGTTCACCGGGACGCGGCTGGCCCCGAGGCTGACCGTGCGCCCGCCGGCGTCGGTGTGGGGGCGGCGGACCTGCAGGAACTCGAAGCTCGGCAGCGGGCTGTCGGGGTTCTGGATGGCCGCGCCGAGCCCGTAGGCGACGGGCTGGAACTCCTTGGCGGCGCTGCTCTTGGAGAGCATGCGCGCCTTGATCTTGGTGTCCCACAGGACCGGGCCGACCGCGGTGCCGTCGCGGTCCTGCCCGCCGCGGGCGTAGATGTCGGCCTTGCCGAGCACGTACCAGTCGGTGTGGGCGGCCAGCCGGAAGCTGAAGTTGGACTGCAGCTCCAGCAGGCCGGTGCCGCGGTAGCGCTCAAACCGCTCGGCGTGCGCGGCGAACCAGCCGCGGGTGCAGGCGTCGATCTGGGCGAGGATCTCCTGGGGGGTCTCGTGCCCGAACTCGATCGCCTCGGCGGCGGCCTTGCGCTGGAAGGTCAGCAGCGCGGAGGCCACCAGCGCGCGCAGGACGTGCTCGTCGCTGGGGTCGGGGGCGGTGTCGTCGTTGATCTGCGACAGCCACCACTCCACCGGGGTCTCCACGCAGGAGCCGACGACCGCGGCGGCGCCGCTGGGCGACTTGACCCCGTGCAGGTAGCGGGTCTGCCACTTCCACGGGCAGGCCTGGAAGGCGGCCGCCGCGGAGGGCGAGAGGTGCATGTTGCGCATGCCGTTGAGGCGCACCGGGAGGCGCTCGGGCAGCCGGTCCAGCAGCTGGGCGAGCCGGTCGCTGGGGCTGAGCAGGTCGGCGACCTCGGCGGGGAGGCGGATGATGCGGTCGTGCTCGTCGCGGTTGAGCGCCTTGAGCTGCTTGGCGCGGTCGCGGTCGACGCCGGGGTCGTCGCTGGCGGCCCACAGGGCGTCGTCGGTGAAGGCGTGGGCGTCCTGGGCCTGCTTGTCGGCGCGGGCGGCCAGGTCCATCGTGCTGTCGTCCAGGCGGGCGAGCTGCTCGTGGACGGCGTCGAGCTCGGGCAGCGTCCCCCCGGGGTGGTCGGGGACGGCGCCTCGGTGACCGGGCTGTCGGTCTGGGTGGGCAGTTCGGTCTGGGCGGCGGTGCGTGCGGTCGGGGTCATGCGGTCAGCTCCTGGGCGAGGTCGGTGGTGGCGGGCAGCGGCTGGTTGCGGGCGTGCAGGGCGGCCATGGGCAGGGCGTGGGCGCGCCAGAAGGTCTGCGTGTCGGGGCTCTGGGCGTGCAGGGCGTGCAGCTGCGTGCCGGTGATCTGGGCGCAGGCCAGCACGTGCAGGGCGTCGCAGACGGTGTGCAGCTGGCGGTCGGTGAGCGCGGTCCAGGGGGCGTCGGGCCGCGTGCGGGTGAGCAGGCGGCCGTGCTGGTCGGCGCCGCACTGGGCGTTGAGGGTCAGCGCGGCGGCGAGGGTCTGCTGTGCGGGGGTGTACTGCAGCTCCTGGGCGAGCTGCTCGAGCAGCCGCTGCAGCTGCTGGCGGGTCGCCGGGGTCGCGGGCCGGGTGGGGTCGCGGGTCGTGGTGGTGGTCATGCGGGGGCTCCTGCGGGGCTAGATGAGGTCACGGGCGACGGGCATGTCGCGCACCAGGCCGCTGATGCCGTGCGGCTTGCCCGCCGCGGCGGTGGCCGCGGCGGGGTGGGCGGGGGTGGCGGTGTGGTGCTCGGGGTCGGTGGGCGGGCCGTGCGGGACGGGGACGGGGCCGGCGGTGTCGGCGGGGGTCGGGGCGGCCGCGTCCTCGACGTCGATGACGCAGGCGCGGGTGGCGGGGCCGCCGTGGGTGAGCGGGTCGCCCAGGTCGGCGCGCACGTGCGGCAGGCGCGTCCACTGCAGGTACTGCTCGTGGAGGTGCTCGCCGCAGCTTGTGGGGAGGTGCAGCTGCCGCTCGCCGCCGTCGCGCACCTCGGTGCGCAGCTCGTAGGGGCCGGTGCCGACGGGCAGGATCACCGGCGGGAAGCTGGTGAACAGGTAGCGGCCGATCTCCAGCAGGTTGGCGGCGCGCTTGAGCGCGTCGCTGAGGGCGGCCTTGATGTCGGGGCCGAAGCCGACGTCCTGGACCTCCCAGGGGGTCGGCGGGCCGCCCTCGAGGACCGGCAGGGTGATGGTGATGCGGCAGTGGGCGTGCGGGGCGCCCAGCAGCGCGCCGTTGAACTCGCGCGAGCGGGTGCTGCGCAGCATGCTGAGCCACTCCGGGGGCAGCGGGCCGCGCTCGATGCGGTAGTTGCCGGGGCAGATCGCGTTGAGGCGCGCGGTGACGGCGCGGGCGGTGATGTAGGGGACCACGACGCCGCCGGGCTGGCCGTCGTCGGTGCGGGTCTCGCGGAAGACGCGCCAGTGGACCTCGCCGGGCCCGAAGGGGCGGCGGGCGTGGGCCAGCACGTCGGACAGCAGGCGGGCGGGCAGCGCGTTGGACGGCAGCACGGGCCCCACCACCGCAACCGGGTCCGGGGCGGGGGCGGGGTCGGGGGCCGGGCTGGCGGCCGTCGAGCTCGTCGTGGTGGTGGGGTCGTGGGCGGGGACGGTGGTCATGGGGTCTCCACGGTGGTCGGGGTCGTTGACGGAGCGCTGAGGTCCAGGCCGGCGTGCAGCGGCACGCCGATCTCGCGCAGGAAGCTGCTGGCGCCGCCGGTGCGGCGGGTGGTGGTCGCGCCGCCGGGCTTGGTGGTCCGGGTGGTCTCGGAGCTGGTGATGAGGACCCGGTCCTTGGCGCGGGTGAGGCCGACGAACATCACGCGCCGCTCCTCGTCGAGGTTGCCCTCGCGGACGCTGCTGGCCAGCGGCAGCATGTCCTTGGTGGCGCCGGCGACGATGACCAGCGAGGCCTCGGCGCCCTTGACGGCGTGGATCGAGTCCAGCCGCACGACGTCGTTGTCGGGGCGGTGGGCCAGCTCGTCGTCCAGGCGGCTGGTGAACTCCCGCAGCGACCCGCCGGGTCGCACCTCGCGGTAGGTCCACGCGACGCTGAGGATGTCGTTGAGCCGGGTGTGGTCCTCGCTGCTGCGTGCGCGGGTGCGGATGCCCAGCTGCGGGGTGTCGATGAGCGCCTTGACGACCTGCGGGACGGCGTGCGCGGTGCTGGGCAGTGCGAGGGTCTGGGTGAGCAGCTCCCCGATCTGCTGGGCGTTGCGGCGGGTGCCGGGCGTCTGGTTCTCGGCGTGCCCGAGCGCGAGGATGGCGGCGGTGGTGGTGGTGCGCTGGGTCATCGCCGCGTCGGTGATGTCCTGGGCGATGCTGTGGCGGTCGTGGCGGTGCTTGTTGGTGAGCACCAGGCCGATCAGCAGGGCGTTGAGCCAGCGGGGGTCGTGCGGGTCGGTCAGGGCGCCGAGCAGCGCGACGAGGCCGCGGGCCATCGCGGTCTGGGAGAGGCGCTGGGTGCGCTTGGCCTCGTAGGGGACGCCGTGGGCTTGCAGGCCGTCGGCGATGAGCTGCATCGTGCGGGTGCGGATCCGGGAGAGCACGAGGATCTCGCCGGGCGGGGTGCCGCTGTCCACGGCGTGGGCGATCTCGCGGCAGACGAAGTCGGCCTCTTCCTCGTCGGACCCGAACAGGTAGGCGTGCAGGTGCCCGCTGCCGTTGGCGACGGCGACGGGGTTGCGCGGTGCGCGGCCGGTCTGGTGGCGCATCAGGCGCTCGCCGGCCTGGACGATCGCGTTGGCGCTGCGGAAGTTGTGCGTCATCTCGATCGTGGTGAGCGGCTTGCCGGCCTGCTGGCAGATCTCGCCGAAGACGCGGCTGAAGAGGTCGGGGTCGGCGCCCTGGAAGCCGAAGATCGCCTGGTCGGTGTCGCCGACCATCGACAGGCACAGCTCGGGGCCGGCGAGGCGGATGAGCAGCCGCAGCTGCTCGACGGAGAGGTCCTGGGCCTCGTCGGTGAGGACGTGCACCGGGTGGGGGTCCTCGGGGTGCAGCAGGCGGACCTGGCTGCGGTCGGCGTCGATGATCGCGCTGGCGGCGGCGATGACCTCGTCGAGGTCCAGCACGTTGAGGCGGCGCTGGACCTGCCGGTAGCCGCGGTAGACGAGCGCCACGACGGTGTCGGTGCGGGTCTGGGCGTTGGCCAGGGCCTCGTCGGGCCCCAGGCCCTGGCGACGGACCTCGGCGACCTGCCGGTAGGCGCTCTGGGGGGTCAGCGGGTCGCTGAGTTCCTGGTTGAGCTCGGCGATCGCGGGGTGCTCCAGCACGGCGGCGATGAACCGCAGCGGGCTGTAGGCGTCCTCCTCGCCGTGGTCGTGCTCCTGGTGGCTGATGATCGCCACGCCGGGGCGCAGCCCGATCGTCTCGGGGTGCTCGATCACGATCTCGCGCGCGAGCGCGTGCAGCGTGGTGACCTTGAGGTTGGCGGCGGCCTCGCGGGCGCGGCCGTGGCCGACCAGCGGCTCGAGCTGCTGGTGCAGGCGGCCGCGGATCTCCAGGGTGGCGGCACGGGCGAAGGTGGCGACGATCAGCTTCTCGATCGGCACCCCGGCCAGCAGCAGCCAGCCGATGCGCCGCACGAGCACGTGGGTCTTGCCGGAGCCCGGGCCGGCGGTGACCGCCAGCGGTCCGCTGTCGTGGCGCACGACGCGCTGCTGGGCGTCGGTGAGGCCGGCCAGCAGGGCGGGTCCGGCGTCCTGGCGGTAGTCGGTGATCGTCAGGGCCTGGGCGACGACGGCGTCCAGGTCGATGTCGCCGAAGGTGACGAGGTCGGTCAGGCCTCCGGTGAGGGGCTGGCCGAGCTCGTGGTCGGCCGGGCCGGCGATGACCAGGTCGGCCCACAGGGCCGCGTAGTCCTCGGGGGTCTGGGGGTCGTCGGGGTGGTGCGCGGCCAGCCGCGCTTCGGTGTCGGGGTCGTAGTGCAGCTCGACGCCGTCCGGCAGCTGCCGGTCGATGGCGGGCTCGCCCACGATGGTGGGGTCGCTGAGCTCGTCGAGGTCGGCCATGCGGGGCCTGCCCTCCTGTGTTGGTGGTGGTGTGCGCGCAACGCGCCAGCGCACCCGGCCCCCGGTCCTCCCGGGGGCGCTCGTGCGGGCGCGTGGCGGGCGCTGGTGCGGGTGCGGCGAACCGCCCCTCCCCCGTGCTGGTGGTGGGAGCGGTCGGTGTGGCGTTTCGCGTGGCGGCCGCGGCGGCGGTCGCGGTCGCGGGTTAGGTGAGGCCGCGGGGCTCGTCCAGCGTGGGGAACAGCCGGGCGTAGGTGGCCCAGAGCTGGCGGGCGGCGACCTTGAAGGTCTCGCCGCGCAGGGCGGTGCCCCAGACGCTGAGTCCGGCGGCCATGGCGGCGGCGTCGACGATGCCTCCGCCGGCGCCGCAGCTGTAGCAGTGCCAGCCCTCCCCCGGTCCGGGGAAGACCTGGCAGGAGGGGTGGCGGTCGTCGTGGGCGGGGTTGGGGCAGCAGACCTTGCCGCCGGGGTTGACGTCCAGGCGCAGGAGGTCGCGGAAGTACGTCGGCGGCGCGATGTCGCGCTTGAGCGTCTCCAGCCAGTCCTCGCCGTCGGCGCGTCGCACACGGGCCTGCGGGGCGGGCACGACCGT
This sequence comes from Conexibacter sp. W3-3-2, assembly GCF_009707605.1. NCBI lineage: Bacteria > Bacillati > Actinomycetota > Thermoleophilia > Solirubrobacterales > Conexibacteraceae > Conexibacter > Conexibacter sp. W3-3-2. The sequence continues at coordinate 85,858 of NZ_WLYW01000002.1, forward strand.
CTTCTCCCAGCGGCTGGCGTGGTCGGCGGGCGCGTCGGGCATGCCGGCGACCACGTCGGTCACCGGGACGCCGGGGCGGTGCAGGTCGCAGAAGACGATGCGGCTGAACGCGCCGGTCTTCCAGTTGGGGCTGCCGGGGATCCGCATCACGCGGGTGCGGTCGCGGGCGACGATGTCCCCGCCGAAGCGGTGGATCAGCCGCAGGTTCATCCGCTCGATCCAGTGGATCTCGGTCGTGGACCCGTCGGGCTGATGGACCGTCTCGAGGGCGGGCAGCGGCGCGTCGAGCTTCCAGTAGGCGTGGATGCCGCCGCTGCCGCCGGACTCCACGACCATGTGCGGCGGGCAGGGCAGTCGGCCCATGTCCTCCACGCGGCCGGGTTCGTCGACGTCCAGCCACAGCATGCTGGACCGCTCGCAGGTCTTCTTGGTGCCGCCGGGCGCGGTGCGCTCGGTGACCCCGGCGAAGATCTCCTCGCGACGGACGGTCATCGCGGTGTGCAGGCGCCGCATGATCGGCTCCTGCCACGCGAGCGTGCCGACGGGCAGGTACCAGTCGGCGAACTTGCGGGTGTAGATGTCCAGGGCGAGCTTGCCCTTGTCGTTGGGGACGGTGGCGCGGCGGCCGGCGGCGAGCTCGACGAGCCCGTCGTGGTCACCGTGCAGCAGCGTCAGCCAGCAGAGCGCGTGGACGTGGGCGGGCTGGGGGCCGCGCAGGATCTCGCCGCTGGGCAGCCGCAGGTCCATCGGCAGCTGCGGGAAGCAGAGCTTGCGGGTGTCGGGCCAGGTGAGCCCGACGCAGATCCGGTCCAGCTCCGAGATGGTGCTGGCGGTCATCGGTCATCACCTCCGTGAGACGAGGTGCGCCCACCCTCGGGGGTGGGCGCCGGGTCACAGGCCGGCTAGAAGAGCAGCTGGACGAGGTCCTCGTCCAGTGCCACGAGCGGGCCGGGCTGCCGGTCGGTCGGTGCGGGGACCGCCTCGATGCGCACGAAGCCGGCCTCCGAGACGGTCACGGTGAGGTCGTGGTCACCGGCGAGCAGAGGGTCCTCGTCGATCGCGGCGGGCTCGGTGACGTCCAGGCCCCGGGCGAGGCTGAGCACCTGGGCGGGGACGTGAACCTGGGGCCAGTGCGCGGAGCGGGGGCTGGGCTCGCCGGCGGCGATCCCCTCCAAGGCCTCCAGGTAGTCGCGGGCGACCGAGCTGGCCATCTGCTCGAGCTCGCTGGCGATGACGGTGGTGCCGTGGTCGCAGTCCTCGGGGCCGTAGACGACGACGCAGCGGGCCTCGTTGACGGGCCGGGTGTAGAGGTCGTCCTCGGCGGCGTCGGCGATCAGCCACTGGCCGTCAGCGGTCTGGGTCTGGAACACGACGCGACGCTGGCGGCGCCCGTCGACGGTGTCGGTGTAGCTGCCCAGGAGCTCGGTGCCGGGGATCTTCAGCTCCTTGGCGGTGGTGGCGTTCATGGTGATCAGGTCCTTTGGGTGCGGTCGTGTGTGGTCGGTGGCAGGTGGGCTAGAGCCCGAAGTCGCTGAGCATCTGGCCGGTGTAGGAGCTCAGGCCCTCGGCGAGCCGCAGCGCCCGCTCGTAGGGGATGCCGCTGTCGGGGTCGCCGTCGAGCAGCCGCTTGACGGTGGTGTGGTCGGCCAGGCCGCTGGCGCGCGCCAGCGCGCACGCGGTGACGGGCTCATCGCCCTCCTGCAGCGCCTGCCAGGCCTGCTGGAAGGGGGCCCGGCGCACGGTCTCCAGTGCGGCGCGCGCGGCCTGCAGCTCGGCGTAGCGGCTGGACTCGTTGATGAGTCGGGCGGCTTCGCGCTGGTCCAGGCCGAAGCTGGAGGTGAAGTCCTCCAGGTCCATGTCGCAGAGGTCGACGAACGCGTCGTAGCGGTCGAGCAGCTCGAGGTGGTACCGGCGGTCCTCGCAGACCGGGCAGAAGCCGCGCCGGGTGTGGGCCACGCAGCAGGGCCGCCGCCGGCGCCCGGCGGAGGGCTCCGGGCTGACGACCACCCAGGTGCGGCCGGGGGCGACGGGGGCGACGGCGTACGGGGTGCTCGGCGCGGTCTCGGTCAGCGTGCTCATGACGTGCTGAGAGGGACCGCGGGCGCGGGTGGGGCGCAACTTTTTGCCCCACCCGCAATGCTGGCGCGTGAACGCTCAGGTGGGGGACATCTGCCAGCAGGTCGGCGGTGCCTCGCGGAAGCCGAGCATGCCCAGCAGGTCGCCGCGCACCGCGAACGCGGTGCGGGCCGAGGGCCGTCCGTCGGGGTGGCAGCGATCCTCCAGCGCGTCGAGCAGCATCAGCATCGGCGTGCGCTGCACGTTCCACTCGGTGACCGTGGAGGCGCTGTTGAGTCCCTCGACGGTGGTGAGCACGATGCCCGGGTCCTCGAGGATCTCGCTGAGCAGCTGCATGACCTCGGGGATGCTGGTCTGGATCTGGACCGGTGCGCCGCCGTTGCTGCGTTCGAAGCGGTCCGAGAGCTGCTCGTAGGTCGGGCAGCCGAAGGACACCGGGGTCGACGGCATCGGCGCGGTCCTGGGCGGGGAGGTGGCAGGCATGGCGTCATGGTGCACCCGGCCTGTGGCGGTCGCGGCGGATCGCGGGGACCGGCCTCTCCCCCACCCCGCGGCCATCAGCCGCCGGGACTCGAGCTGCGCGGGCCTAGCGGCCGGGGCAGTGCGAGGTGCTGCCGGCGCAGTCGAACGGCTTCTCCACGACGATCTCGGTGTCGTCGTTCGGCCGGTAGCGGAAGCTGCCCAGGATGTCGTAGTCGCCGTCGACCTCGTCGCCGGGGTCGGTGGCGGTCTGCACGCAGAACGAGGCCCGCTCGGACGGCCGCTCGGGGGCGCACACCGTGACGACGCCCGAGCGCACCCCGTCCAGGACGTAGGGGTCGGCGAGGCGCGCTCGGGGGAACTTCGCCGTGTAGGCGTCGAAGGCCCGGCGTGCCTCGTCGTAGGCCCGGTGGTGCGGCTGCAGATAGGCGCCGGCGGCGATGAGCAGCAGCGGGACGCCCCCGAGAAGCACGAACGTCCTGGCCCTCGTCGGGGCCTTGGACTCCGACCAGACCGACAAGCCCGCGTACACCGTGGCGAGCACTGGGATGGCGGCGAGCAGCTCGATCCATCGCCCGCTGTAGGCCGAGTCGCCGCTAAGCGGCGAGACCCAGATGGCGACGATCAGCAGCGAGACCGCGCCCGAGGCGAGAAGGCGGGCCATCGACCGCACCCGGGTCTCCGCACCCCGGTACCAGGCGACCTCCTCGCGCAGCTCGGCGAGTTCGTACTCCCGCTGACGTTCCTGCGCGCGGTCGGACTCCATCGGCTGCGGGAGCCTAGAACAGGCCATGCCGTCCGGCAACGCCCTCGGGAAGTGCGAGGGGCCGGGGGCTAGTAGGAGGCGCGGGTGACGGTGCTGCCGAGCTCGCTGGCGAGCGCGTAGACGTCCTCGAGGGAGACGCTCTTGGTCTCGCCGCGGTTGTTGAAGGCCAGCGCCCAGCCGCTGACGTAGCGGTGCTTCTCGTGGCCGGACTCCATGGCCACCATGACCTCGCCGTCCAGCAGGAACGGGGCGACGAGCGCGACGAGGTCGAACTCGAGCTCCTCGTCGTTCTCGTCGAAGCTGTCGTAGGCGACGCTGGGCCAGCCGCCGCCGTCGCTGTCGTCGAGGATGGCGACGGTGTCCGGGGCGTCCGGGCGGCGCACGAGCTTGACGTCGAAGGGCTCCAACGCGCGGGTGAGCGCGTCGGCGTCGGTGACGCGGACGTAGTTGGTGCGGGCGATGCCGTAGTAGTTGGCCATCGGTGCGGCTCCTTGGGGTGTGGTGGTGGGCTTGGGCACGAGGGCGCGGAGGTCCTCTGGGCTGCGCGTGATGGCGCGGCAGGCGGCCTCACGCGCGTCGCGTCGCGCGCCGTGCAGGCGGGCGGCGAGGGCCTGGGCGACGGTGCGGCTGGTGACCGCGCGGCCAGGCGTGGGGGCGCTCATGGGCCGGCGGGGTCCGGGGGCGCCGCCGGCTGGGGCACGGCCAGGGCCTGCAGGTCGACCACGACGGGGGCGTCGAGCAGGCGGCTGGCCGGTCCGTCGTCGGGCCCGGCCACCACGGGGGCGGGGGCGGGCGAGACGATCAGCGGCTCGGTCACCGCGGGCTGGGGCGCGGCCGGGGCGGCCGCGTCGAGGACCATGACCGGCGCGTCGGCCGGCGGCGGCGTCGGGGTGGCGAGCACGACGGGCTCGGGGGCACCGACCATCGTGACCAGCGCGGCGGGCCGCTGGCCCTCCGGGTCCGGCGCGCGCTCGAGCTCCTGGACCGCTGCCGCGTCGGGGATGTCGGCCGCGTCGGGGGTGTCGGGGGTGTCGGGGGTATCGGCCGCGTCGGGGGTGTCGGGGGTGTTGGGCGCGGTGGGGGTGTCGGAGGGGGCCTGGTCGGTGGCCGGCTCGTCGTGGGCGGCGTGCTCGTGGTCGGGGTCTTGGGCGGCCAGGAGCTCCAGCGTGCCCTCGAGGTCCTCGATCGTCTGGGGCGCCACGTGGGCGAGGCGGTCGATCGCGGCGGCCCGGGTCGCGGGCCCGGGCAGCGACCGGCGCAGCCAGGCCAGGTCCCCCAGGACGGTGGGGTCGATCGGGCGGCAGAGCGCACTGCTGCGCATCCGCGCCTCCTGTCCGATCCCGCCGGTCAGCGTGGCGGCCGCGTCGCGCAGCTGCTGGGCCACCGTGGCCTGCAGCTCCGCCAGGGCCGCCTGGGCGATCGCCTCCGGCTCGGCGGTCCCCGTGGCGATCAGCGCCAGCGCCCGGTGCGCGACGCGCAGCCGCGCCGGGGACCCGGTGCTGGCCAGGTCGTTGAGGGTCACCCGCAGCGGCTGCCGCGGACGACGGTTCTGAGATCCCATCGAGGGCTCCCATCCTTTCGTTGGTTGGAGAAACGAAGAGAGCGGAGCGCGCCGACTCGGCACGCCCCGCTCTCGCACAACACCTGCTGCAACCCGCACCCCCCACGCCACGCGGCACGGGCGGCGGGCTGCGGTCCCTAGCGCACGAACCGCACGCCCGGCGCGACCCGGTAGCGCACCGACATCCGCGCCACGACCCGGCTGCTGGACAGGTCCGGCCGGTACACGAACGTGATCGTCCGCGGCCGGTAGTTCACCGGGTTGAACCAGGTGAACGCCCCGTTGGTGCGGGTCGTCGAGCCGGACTTGAACCGACGGCCGTTGGCGTCGGTGCTGGTCAGCTCGACCTTCGCCCGCGACGCGCGAACCCAGAAGCGGCCCTGCTTGCACAGCAGCGTGCCGCGCAGGCGATAGCGGCGCAGGTTCGGCGAGGCCACGGTGTCGGGCAGCGTCACCGTGCGCACCGACCGCCCGGCCCGGGTCAGGACCCGCAGCCGGCCGCTGGCGTCCCGCCCGCGCACCGACTGATCCAGCCACACCCGCAGCCGTGCCTGCTGGCACGCCGGACCGTTGGGCTGCCCCTGCGAGGGCACCGTCACCGGGCCCGGGGCGGTGCTCTGCACCGGGCCGGGGTTGCGCTCGTCCCCGTCACCGGGCACGTACACGTTCAGCGCGTTACGGCAGCCCGGGTCGGCGCTGTCGGCCAGGCCATCGCCGTCATCGTCCTGCCCGTTGCTGCACGCCGGGTCCGGGGACTCCTTGCCCCCAGGCACGTAGGTGGCCGGGTTGCCCGGGTCACCGTCGCTGTGGCAGGCCGGATCCGCGGTGTCGACGCGACCGTCGCGGTCGTTGTCCTGCCCGTCGGCGCACTCGGGGTCCGGGGACTCCGCCCGGCCCGGGTCGTAGGAGCCGGGGTTGGCCGGGTTGCCGTCGGTGTGGCACGCCGGGTCCGCGGTGTCGACCCGACCGTCGCCGTCGTTGTCGACCCCGTCGCGGCAGGGCGGCGCGTTGCGAACGGTGACCGACCGCGCAGCCGCCAGCGGCGTGCGCTGCCCGGCCGCATCGACGGCGAACACCGAGACGGTGTGCGTCCCGTCGGCGATCGTCGTGGTGTCCAGCGACACGGTCGCCCCGTCGCGTGCCGTGAGGCACGGCACACCGGTGCGGTAGTCGCGCGTGCTGTCGGAGCTCGTGAGCTCCTGGCAGCTGGCCACGCCCGGGCTCAGCGGCTGGCGGGCGTGATCGACGCCGTCGACGACGACGACGCTCTCCAGCAGACCGGTACCGACGTCGGCACCGTCGTAGCTGGCGCGCACGGTGCCGCTCAGGACCGCGTCCTGCAGCAGCGACCCCGCCGCGTTCTGCACCGTCGGCGCCGCCGGGTCCTCGAGGGTGATCCGCATCCACGGGACCTCGGCGGCGACGATGTTCTGGCAGCGGTCAAACCCGTCCAGCGCGCAGCCCGCGGTGAACCGCACGCTGCTGGTCGACAGGCCCGGGAACTCGACCTCGCCGCTGACGTCCCCGGTGGCCGCACCGGGTTCGCGCAGCTCCAGCGTGGAGGCGTGCGTCTGCAGCGTGTAGCGGCCGAACGCCGCGCCGCTGCCCGCGGCCCCGGACAGCCCGAAGGTCTGCCGGCGCATCCGCAGCGCCGTGATGGTGGTGTCGGCGGGCGCGGTGTAGCGCCAGACGCCGGCGCTTCCGCCGACCGCGTCGGGCCGGGTGGTCTCCGCGCGCAGGCGGCCCTGCGCGGAGTCGCAGCCACCGTTCACCAACGTCGCGGTCGCGTCGTCGAAGGCCTCCGGCGTCAGGCCGCTGGGGGTGCCCAGCGGCGTCGTGGTCCCGGCGATGTGGCAGAGGTGAACGTTGACCGGAGCGGCCTGCGTTGCCGGGGCTGCGGCGGCCAGCGTCATGCCGGCGGCCAACAGCGATAGGGGAAAGCGAGATCTCATGCGCGGCAGGGCAGCAGACGCCTGTGCACGAGCCGCGCACTCCCCTCTCTGACTGGTCCTGTCGGCCCGCTGCCCGCTGGATACGTCAGGGATCCCTGCTACGTTCCGCCGCGCCTCCGGTGTTCAAGGTTCGCCATGGGGCCCAAGCCCTCGAGCGCGCCAACGCTCGGGGGCTTATTTTCTGGATTCGCTGATCTATTGCGCTCAGGTCGCAAGGACGCCGGCGAACAGCTCCGCGCCCGGAGCGTCGGCGCGACCGACCTGCCACCCGCCCCCTGCGGGGTGGGCGTACACCAGCCGCACCTCCAGGTGCGACAGCGGGATGCCGTGCTGGCGGCTGTACGCGCGCGCGGCCTCCGTCGCGAAGTGCCGTCCGCTGGCGCGGTACAGGGCCGCCCCGGTGCGCGGGCACCGACAGACGGCCGTCCGCAGCTCCAGGCGCGCCTGCGACCGGCTCATCGGCGGGCCCGACAGAGATCCTCGGCGGCCGCCGCCGCGCCGACGATCAGCGCGGGCACCCCGAGAACCATGCCGACCACGGGCACGGACCGCCACAGCGGCCAGAGCAGCCCGAACTCGGGCTGCCCGATCAGCAACGCCACGCCGGCGAGCGCGGGCAGGGTGACGGTGAGGATCAGGGCGCCGATCAGGGCGTTCTCGCTGAGCCGCACCAGGCGGCGATCGGCCAGGCGGCCGAGGGAGATCAGGATGTGCATGAAGGAGGGTCCCTTTCGGAATCGGTGAACGGGCCCGGCGCGCGATCCCCCGCCATCGCGCGGGTGCGCACCGTGGCGGTCAGGGGTCAGCGCTGCGCCCGCGCGCGGGCGCAGGCAGCGACGCCCGCTCAAGGGGGCGGCGCGAGGGGGCGGCGCTAGGTGCGCGGGGCGGCGTGCAGGACGGCGCGGCTGGCGGGGTCCTGCAGCGAGGTGATCGCCCAGCCGCCGCGGCGGTCCGGGCGGGCCCAGACCAGGCGCACGCGGACGTCCTGGCGGGGGACCTGGGAGATGCGGGCGAAGTGCCGGCGGCTGCGGGTGCGACCGACGCTCGTGGCGTAGATCGCCCCGCCGCAGGCGGTGCGGCCCAAGGGCTGTGCGGCGGGCCGCGCCGCGATCGAGCGGGGCGGCCTGGCCGGGGTGGTGGTGGTCAAGCGATGGCCTCCCTTCAGGTGGCCTGGCCTCACGGTCAGGTGAGGCGGTGGATCTTTCGGCACTGCCGTGCCCGAGTCGGTGACGAACCGATCGTCAGCCCGCCGGCGATAGGCGGGGAGATCCAAGGGGTGGATCTGTGGCACGCCCTCGAGCGGGCGCGCCACGGTTGCCGGCCAGGCCGGCCCGGCACGGCGCTGGGTCCTCGGTGCCCTGCGGCACCACGGCGAACACGGGAGCTCGGCAGCAGTCCTCCGATCAGGCGGGAGCACCCGGCGTGAGGGTCGTGCACCGTCGTGGGGCGCGGCGCCCGCGGCTGCCGTGACGCCCGCTGGGGCCTGGCGAGGGGAGCGCGGCGCGCAGCGCATGCACGCCCGGACCCGGGGTGAGCGGCGCGCATGTGGGGGCGTTGGCGCGCGCGGCGTGTCGGCGGGGGCTGCCATGCCCTCCCCCAGCCACCCTCCCCCTGTCGGGGGCGTCCCGGGTACCGGCGGTGACCCCCTCGGGAACGTGCTGCGTTGGTCGCTTGAGGTCCCCCGGTGAGGCTGGTGGGGACTCGCGTGTTCGCCTGGCGGCTCCTGAGCGACGCAAGGAGCCTGCCGGTGACCTCGGTGCGCCCGCGGGTTGGGGCGCTGGTCACGGAGTGGCGTGGCCCGACGCTCGGCCCACCGCGGACTCCTCTCCCCCGTGTGTGGACGTCCGGGGCTGCGCTGCCGCCGTGGGCAGCGCAGTCCGGGACGCCCGCACGGCGGGGGTGGTGGAGCGGTGGGGAAGCATCGACAGCCCCGCGCCGGCCCCTGGCAGGTGGCCGGCGCGGTACGTCGTGGGCGTGGCGCTCGGTCAGTCCGTGAGGACCGCGGTGAGCGCGGCGCGTCCCTGCGGGCTGCGCGCGAGCCTGGCGCAGGCGCGCAGCCAAGCCGCCATCTCCGGGCGGCCCTGGTTGCGGGCCTGCAAGCTGACGGCGCGCAGCGGGATCTCGTGCCGCAACGCCGCGCGCGCGATCTGCCGCGGACGGCCGACCAGCACGGTGCCCTCGACGGTCAGGGTCTCACGGCCGCCCATCAGGTCGCTCGCGGCCCGGATCCGCGCGGCGAGCTCCTGCGGGGTCTGCCCGTCAGGCTGTGCGAGCACGCCCAGGGCGTGCTGCCTGGTGGCACGTCGTGCCGAGCGCGACCGCGTCGCAGCGGTGCTCACGCGGCCTCCAGCGCCGCGGCGGCCGCGTCGTGGCCGATCTGGTCGAGCTCGTCGACGACCGCGAACAGCGGGTGCAGGTTCGGGCGCCCGTTGGGGCACTCCTTGCGCACGGTCGCCCAGATGGCATCCGCGGCGAGGGCGGCCTGCGCCAGGCGGAACTGCGCGTCGGTGATCGGCGCCGTCAACGCGTCCAGGATGTACGCGACGGAGTGGCCGCGGCGGGCCAGGTGGATCGCCAGCCGCGCGTCGCGCTGGGCGCGGCGCTCCTGCTGGGTGCGGTGCCGGGCGGTGCGGGCCTGCCGCTCGCGGCGGGCCAGGCGGTGGGGCTCGGGGCGCGGCTGCGGCCCGTCGACGGTGGCGATGTCGGTGATGGCGATGGTCATGGTGGTGCCTTTCGTGTGGTGGCCGAGGCCACGCCGTGCCGGGGCTCAGCCAGCGTCGAGCTGCTCGAGCGCGCCCGCACGCGTCTCCAGGGCGCCACCGTGCACCGCGGCACGCCGGCTCTCGGGCCGGCGACGCGGAGGCGGTGAGGCGGCTGGAGTGCGCGTGCGGGTCACGACGCGTGCGCTGGTGGGCGCGCGCGAGCGGGTCGTCGCGTGGCTGGCCCGCGGTCCGCCGTGGCGGTGGCCGGGGTTGGGTGTCGGGGTGGAGCGCTCGAGCCCGGTGGGCTTGGGCGTCCGGTCAGGGCTGGTCGTGCAGTCGTCGAGCGAGCTGCTGGACCGTGCGGTCGTGGTCGGTGACCACGACCCCCGTCCGCAGGTAGCGGTCGGAGACCGTCGGACCGTCGGGCCCGGGGTCGTTGCTGTTCACCGGCGCGGGCAGGTAGTGCAGCGGCGGTGCGTGCAGGAGGCCCTGAAGGGTCTCCAGCGCCTGGTCGTGGGGCGTGCGCGGCCGACCGTCGATCAGGTACTCGTCGCTGATCTCGTCGCGGCTGCGGTTGCCTCTCGCGCGCAGGGTGTGTGCGGTGGCCGCCAGCAGCTGGCGGACCAGGTCGGGCAGGGTCATCGTCGGCTGCGGGCGGCGCGTCGGCGCCGGGCGCTCGCCGAGGCCTCGTTCCAGAGGTCCGGTCGGGCGCAGAGCAGCCGCCGCTCGGCCAGGTCGAAGGCACTGAGGTGCTGGCCGGCGAAGGCCCGCGGGTCCTTCGGGCCGATCGCCCAGATGGCGACCTGCTCGATGTCGGCGTCGAGCTCGGCGATGATCCGGAACCGTGGGCCATGCGGCCGCTGGCCCATCGTCGGGCGCCGCGAGCGGTGCTGCGGGTCGAGGTCGAACTTGACCTCGAGCATCCCCGCCAGGGCAGGGAAGGTCTGGCCGATGAGCTGCTTGTCGTGGTCTCCGCGCGCGAGGTGGACCACCGCGATCTTCGCGCGGTCGGTCAGCCCCTCACGGGAGAGGTCGGCGGGCAGCCGGCCGATGTCCCCGGCCGTGTCGGCCGTGGCCCACTGCAGGCCGTAGCTCACGGCCGGGTGCGGCGGTAGCGGCGGGTGATGTGCTGGTCCTCCAGCAGGTCGCCGCGGGCGTGCTGCCGGCGGGCGGTGCGGAAGTCCTCCGGCGTGCCGGTCACGACCGTCGGCTCGTGCAGCCGGGTCTGGTCGGGGTCGGTCGGCTCGCTGCCGTCCTGCCAGTCGATCGTGAAGCCCAGGCGCTCGGACATGGTCATGGTGGTGCTCCTTCTGGTTTCGGTCCCGAGAACAAGAAAGGCCCCCCGCGTCCGGGACCGGGACGCGGGGGGCCTGTGGGTGAGGCGGTGGGTGCTACAGGTCAGCGGGTGCTACTTGGTGCGGGTCAACGTGACCCGCTGGGCGACCCGGTACCGGATCGTGCGGCTGGCCGCGATCGCGGACTTGGCGAGGTCGTGGCGGAACACGAACTTCGCGCTGCCCGTCTTCTGCGTGACCGGGTTGAACCAGGTGAACAGGCCGCCCGGGCGGGTGGTGGCACCGGTCTTGATCCGCGTCACGCCGTCGCGGCGGCTCTTCATCTCGACCCGCAGGCCCGCGCGGGCGCCGACGCGGCGACCGTTTCGCACGCACGTGAGCTTGCCCCGCAGACGGAACCGGCGGAGGTTCGCCGAGGTCGTCTTGGAGGGCAGGGTCACGGTGGTGCGGCCGTGCCGGGTCAGCACGACCCAGCGGCCCGTCGGGGTGCGACCCTGGACGGTCTGGTCAAGCCAGACGGTCAGCCGCGGCGAGGCGCACTCCTGCAGCGCGAGGTCGCGGGAGTTCTGCGGGGTCGTGGCGGGCACCACCAGCGGCCCGGTCGGGGTCACGATCTCCTCGGGGGTCGCGGTCGTCGGGGCCTGCGGGGCCGTGGGCGTCGTCGGGGTCGGGGTCGGGGTCGGGGTCGGGGTGGTGGGCCGGGGGACGGTGATGGTCCCGCTGCTCAGCGACCCGGTGTTGCCGGCGGCGTCCTGGGCCTCGGCCACCCACGTGTGGGTGCCGGGGTCCAGCGGCCCGGTGTTCAGCGTGACGCGCTGCTCCAGCGGGCACGGCGCCGCGGTGCGGTAGTCGCCGCGGGTCGTCTCCGGGACCTGGTCGGCGCACTCGCCGGCCGGGACGGTGGCGTCGACCACGCTGCCGTTGACGGTCAGCGTGATCCGGCTGATGCCGGAGCCCTGGTCGGTGACCGGCAGGGTCAGCGTGCCGGTCTGCCCGCGGGTGACCGGGCCGGTCGCGGTGCCCCCGAGCACCGGGCTGGTGGGGTCGTCCATGACGGCGATCGCCCACGGGACGCTGACGCGCGCGGTCGCCGCGGCCCGCGGCCCGGACTTGTCCATCGCGTACCCCATCGTGAAGGCGAGGTCGCCCGCGGGCGCGGTGATGGTGCGGTCGGTGTCGCGGTCGCCCAGCCGGGCGTCCAGGGTCTCGACCGCGGACCCGCCGGCGGTGACCGTGAGCCGGGCGTAGGACCCGGCGGTCATGCCGGTGGTGCTGCGGCGGGCCTCCCAGCCCTGCAGCGTCACGCCGGGGGCGGTCGGGGCCACGAAGGTGACCCGCCCGGCGCTGGACGGGGTGCTGTTGGTCGGGAACGCCGCGGTCGCGGTGCCCGCGCTCGAGGTCGTGCACTGGAGGTTGGTGCTCCCCTCCCCCGTGCTGCTGGTGGTGATGCCGGTGGTGCCGGCGAGCTGGCAGCGGTGGACCTGGTAGGTCGCCGCCTGGGCGGTCTCGGGGGTGGTCGCGCCCGCGTTCAGGGCGCCGATCACGAGGACGGCGGTGATGCCGACCGTGCGCTGCTTCGCGGCGCGGGCCTGCTTGCGCTGGCGGGCGCGCTGCTTGTCGGTCTGCCGGGTCTCGCGGCAGTCCTCGTTGCGCATCGGGCGGACCTTGCGGTCCGTGCGCGTCACCGTGATGTCGGTGTCGGGCGCGGTGGTGGTGGTGTACGTCGTGGCCATGGGGCACCTTCCTTTCGGGAAGGTCGGGGAGGCGCGTCCGTACCCCGCATGGCGTGGGGTACCCTCCAATGGAATGAGTGGTGACCGTGGACGCGTCCCGGTCACGGTGGTTGGGCGGTGCGAGCGCTCCGTCCGCTCTCCTCGTAGTGGCGCGCGGCTACGCGTCTGAGGGGTTCGGTTGGGTGCTCGTGCCGCCCACTGCGTTTCGGAGCTGCCGCTCCCGTGACGTGGCACCGAGGTGCCGGTCAGCTGGCGTGTGCCAGTCGTCAGCGCGCCGGCGTCAGGCGCGGACGCCCCCGGGCCTGGTCCGGTGCGTGGCCGCCGGGATGGCGGGGTGCACGGGACGGGCCGGGGTCGGGTTGGGCTCGGAGGCGATGCCGGTTGGTCCCATCGTGGGCGTCGCGATCCGGGCGGTTGGTGATGGCGGTGTCGTGCCGCAGCGAAGTCGGCGCTGCGTGCGTGACGGTGTGGGGCGCCGCGGGAGGCCTTCCGGTGTTCGTGGAAGCGGTCTCTCGGGGCGGGCTGACGGTGGTGTTCCGGTGGGACGTCGCTCGGTCAGCTTGCGGGCGTCGATCCGGTCGAGGTGGTGGTGCCTGTTCAGCGGCTGTGCACGCCCTTGGGCGTAGGTCAGCCGGGACCCCACAGCTGGTGCTGTGCGGGGGGTGTTCTGCGGGGTGTCACCGCAGAGGGGCATTCGGTAGCCAGCGTTGTCGCCGCTGGCGTTTCCACCGGATGCTCCGCTCCCCGTGTCGCGTCCCCATGGGTGGGGACCGTCGTCGGGGACCGCGTCCGTTCTCAGCTGCGCCCGGTGAGGAAGCCGTCCTCGGGGGGCGTGGCACCGAGAGTCTCGAGTCTCTCGTTGGGTCTGAGCGGTACTGGACGCGTCGCACGGCCTCGATTGCTGGAGGCTGCGGCGGTCGCACGGGTCTTGCGCCGTTCAGGGAGCCGGGTGCGGCCGGGGGTCCCTGCGGTACGCGCTCCGTCTCAGGAGTTCGGGTACCGGGTCCTGCTGGTTCCGTGTCCAGGGCATCGGTCGGTCGTGACTTGTGCCTCCCAGTGGTGGGCGTCCCCCACGGGACGTTCCCCGGGTTTCCCGGGGTGAGGCGTGACCGGTTGATGGTGGAGGTCGGTGTCCCTTCTGCGTTGACCCGATCGCATACGCGACGCGTCGGCAGCTTGCCGGGTCTGAGGAACGTGCCCGCCCGGGGTTGCCGGGGGGCGGGATCCCGAGGTGGATCCCTTGGCCTGGCGCGCGTTTGCGCCGTGCGGCCGTGGTGGTCTGGACCGGCCGTGTCCCCGAGGGGCGTCCGGGCCGCCGGGAGGCGGGTCCGGTCGTCCCTGGGGTGGTCGGTCCGTTGGGGCTGCCCGGGATGTGCCGGGTGACCTCAGTCCGTTGTGCCCCGAGGTCGGCGGGAGGTTCGGTCCGCCGTCCTCGCCCTGCCAGGGGCGAGGACCTTCGCGATGCACCTCCGGCGATGCGGCGCCCTTGCTCTGTCGGTGCGCCCGGGTTGGGCGGCCGGCGTTCGAGGGGCCGTGCGGGATGGCCACGACGTCATCGTGGTCGCGACCCTCGCACCCCGGGTGCCGGTACAGGTGCCGGCGTTCGGGGTGGTCTGGGTCGGGTGCGGTGGTGAGCGTCGCGTGCGCTCGTGTGACAGGTGTCCGTCTGGACGTTGGCAGCGATGTACTCGGTCGCTGTTGGGGTGTGGCCCGCAGGCACAGTCCAGGTGGAGATGGCGAGATCGGGTGGACGACGAGCACGTACTGATTCGACCCGCAGGTGGTGTGTTCGTCGCTCCGCTTCACCGCCCAGTGCAGTGATCAGAGTCTCGCGTTCCTGTTCTCTCCGATGGGCGCTCAGGTCCGGGGTTCGAGGTGGTCTCGTGTCCCGGTGGCTGTGGCTTGCGCTGTGGAGAGCTATTCGATCCGACACCCTGGTTTTGGCCGCAGTTGTCCAGCCAGAAAGCTGGTCGTTTTGGTCCGCGGGCCGAGGGTTTGTGGCGCCTGGTGCGTGAGCGTGAGGCTATGTCGGCCGGAGTAGGCGTGTGCCGAATGTCCGGTCCCCGATTCGCTCCGGGGCAAAGCTGAAGCGTCGCTCGCAAGCGATGCATGTGTGAATAGGCCAGCGACTTTAGGGCGTGCGGCGGCGGGAAGCAAGCCCGCCGCCGGGGCCGGGGCCAGCGGCCTGCCGTGGCGGCCTTCCGCATGGGTGCGCCGGCGCGCCCTGCCGGTGCGTTGCGGCCGCTCTGGCGCCGTCTGCGGGCCCGGCGTGGTTCTCGGTGGCGCGAGCGCTTGCGGGCCGCCTGCGCGGCCTGGAGGCCCTCGCCTGGGCGCTCCTTGACGGCTGGCTGCTCCGGGGTGGGCGGCTGCACCAGGAGGAGGCGCTGCGAGCTCGCGGCATCGGGGAGCGGTCGGTAGCGGGGCAGGGCCGCGCGGCCTGAGCTCGGCCGTGAGCTCGCATGCGGGACCGAAC
Organism: Conexibacter sp. W3-3-2; assembly: GCF_009707605.1. Lineage (NCBI taxonomy): Bacteria > Bacillati > Actinomycetota > Thermoleophilia > Solirubrobacterales > Conexibacteraceae > Conexibacter > Conexibacter sp. W3-3-2. The sequence continues at coordinate 100,896 of NZ_WLYW01000002.1, forward strand.
CCCACCCGCTCTCTCGGCGTCCCGGAAGCTCTGGAGACGCGAAGGCCAGGCGGGGCGCAGGGCCATCGGATCTACGGGCTCCAGGTCGCGTGCGGTGCGAGGGGGCCTGGTGCTCGGGAGGCTGACGGGTGCAAGCCGGCGACGTGCCGACGTTCTGGCGTCTGGTGTCGAAGGTGGCGGTGAGCGGCTCGCGTGGCGGTGCAGTCGCGAAGGGCGCAGGCGGGCGACGGGTGTGGAGGAGCGCCGCAGGGTCAGCGGCGGTCGTGGAGCAGCTGTCGTTGCTGGTCTCCCCCTGGGGGTGGGTTCGGTCCCTAGTTATCTCCGCAGCGTCGATTCGTGCCTGAGCCCCCCGAGCACCAGTGTTCATGCGGGATCTCGCCCCCAGCACCCGCGCTCACGCACGACCCCACGCACGACCCCGCGCGAGGTCGTGCCTCAAAAAACCCAGCATTCATCAGGGCCCGGCACCCCCAAAACCCGAGCAACCCCGATTTCCCACGACACCCTCACTGTCGCGCTGACATGGCGTCCCAGTGGGGTGTGCGGGGCGTCGCGACGCGCGGGCCCCTGGCGCTCGTTGGCGGAGTCCGCGCGTGACGGTGGACGGTGGGCCGGCGGCGGCCGGGGAGCCCGACGGGGTCGGGCTCAGGCGTCCTGCGGGGATCGGGGCTCGCGCAGGAGCGCCGTCGGGGCCCAGAGCGACGGGATGGGTTCGAGCTCTGGGGAGTCGCGCATCGCCGGGGGCACCTGGGGCAGGCTGAACGACTTCAGCTCGCCGTTGAAGATGGCCTCCACGGTGGTGAAGCGCACGTGCGCGCGACCGTAGTAGCGGCGCACACCGGTGGAGGGATTGACCACGTGGATGGTCATCTCCTGGTCGGCGATGTTCATGAGGGTGGTCATCGCGCGGCGTGATTCGGCGACGATCAGGACGCGCGGGCAGACCTTCCACGGGCGCGGGCGGCGGGTCGCCTGCGGGTCGGTGAGCTGCTTCCACCAGGTGGAGAAGAAGACGTCGTAGTTCTGGAACTTCTCGCGGTTGTGCTTGCCGTTGCGGGAGCGGGCGCCGGTGCTGCGGTCGAACTCCACGAGCACGTCGAGGTCGATCGGGTCGCTGCCGGCCGGGGTGGCACGCAGGCCGAGGGTGAGGTCGGGGGCGATCGCGCGCAGCGGGCCGGTCAGTGGGGAGCGACTGGCGGCACCGTAGCTGGAGCGGACCGTCTCGTAGGTCGCCAGCGGGCCGCGCGGCGGCTCGAGCACACCGCGCGGGTCGCTGGGGGTCTCGATGACCTTCACCGACCCGGGGGGCAGCTGGCCCTTCGGAGCACGCGCGGCCTTGCTGGTCGCGCGGGACATGCGCCCGCCCCAGCCGAAGTGCTCGATGGCTTCGGTCATCCAGCCGGCGACGCCGAGCGTGTGCCAGAAGCCGCGGTTGGGCTCGTAGGGCGTGTACTCCTCGCGCGAGGTGATGGCCGTTGGGAGCGCGGTCTTGAGGGCGCGGAAGCCGGTCCGGGTGAGGGTGAATCCCTTCGCCGGGCCGTCGGCCAGCACCGGGAAGGTGTACCGCTGCACGTAGCCGGCGTTGAACAGCGCGCGCATGCGGTTGGCGGGAGCGTCCGGCTTGCGGCCGGGCCAGAAGACGACCTGGATCTGCTCCATCGTGAGGAACCGCAGGCGGTGCAACAGGAACAGGACGTCGACGTCGCGGTCGCCGAGCTGGACCGCGGTGGGGTCGGTCGGGGGCTGGTCGGCGACGACGAAGTCCCCGAGGGTCTCGCTGGCGCCGGTGGTGTAGGTGTCGGGCTGCAGTGCCATGTAGCGGCGCAGCTGGCGCGGGCTCAGGCGCACCAGCTCGCCCGATGTCGGGGCCAGGTCGTCGGGTTCGGGAAGGCGCGGCCGGTCCGCGTCGCTGTCTGCCTCGAGGCCTTCGATCACGATCTGCTGGAGATCCTCGGCCGGGGCGCTCACCGCAGGGACGGACGACGTGTGCGGCGACGGCGGGGGTGTCGTGGTTGCCTCGGGCGGCGAAATCGGTGCGTCGCCGGATGACGGCTCGGGGCCGTCGAGGATGTCGACCTCGGTGTAGGCGGGGGCAAACGGCGTTGTGGTCTCGGGCTCGACCGGCGTGGTCAGTGCGGTCACCTCGAGCTCGGCCGCGACCGGCTCCGGCGCCAGCGACCCGGGCGCGACCGGCTCGGGCGCGAGCGGCTCGGGCGCGAGCGGCTCGGGCGCGAGGGGCTCCGGGGCGGGCGCGGGCGGGGTGGTCGTGGCAGCGGGCCGGTCGAGGTCATCGAACGGTGAGCTCGCCGCGGGGACCTCGAAGGCGGCGGGGAGCTCGGCGTCGTGCGCGGGCAGCGGTGCCGCGGCGACGGAGTCCACCGGGTCCTCGGCGTCGGACGGGTCCGTGGGCACCCGGGGTTCGTGCGCGGCCACGTGTGCAGGGCCTGGCTCGGGCGCTGGTGGCAGCGGCACGAGGACCTCGGCCTGCTGGCTGGGGATCTGGGGGGCCGGTCCGAGATCGATGTCGTAGTCGAGTGGCGGGTCCTGCAACGGCTCGGTCGGTCCCGCCGCGGGGTCGATCGACGCGGGAGGCGTCGGTGGTGTCAGGACCGGGGGTGCCGACAGCGTGAGGTCCTCGCCGAGTGAGGTCGAGCTCGCATCTGCCGTAGGGGCGCTCGGAGACGGCGTCGCGCGCGCGTCCGGGGCCAGGACCAGCTCGGGATGCTGCAGCTCCAGTGCGCGGTCCTCGACGCTGTAGGGGTTGTGCGGCCGGAAGTCGGGAGCGATCGCGACGCCCTTGGCGATCTCCCTCACGTCGGCGACGAACTTGCCCTCCCCGGAGAGACTCTGCACGAGGGTGGCAGCCGTGCCGTCGTCCAGCGGCCGGTCGAGGTCCTCGTAGAGGTCCTCGTGGGTCTGGGCGGAGGCGTCGGTGGAGTACGGCAGGAACTTGGGATCCATGTACTGCGGGGCGTGGGCCACGGGGAAGCAGCCGTGGGCGCGCTGCATCGCCCGGTGGTAGCCGCCGTGGATCTGCGCGTTGTCCATGCGGAAGGTGCGCACGACGGCGACGGCGCTGCGCCCGCGCGGGGTCGGCGCGAACTTCAGGGCGTGGTGCTGGGCGAGCGTGAGGAGCGTCTCGGCACCGACGCGCATCTGCGCTCGGCTCTGCGGGTCGTTGCGCAGCTGCGTGGAGAGCGTCTGCATCGCGAACTTCGCGACCTTCTCGGCGTCCTCGATGCCGCCCAGGCGGAAGATGTACTTGGTCTGCAGCAGCTGCCACATGCCCTCGGCGATGACGTCCTCCTGGATCTGGCCCATGTACTGCCAGGCGGCCGTGACCTCCAGGCCGGCCTCGCGGTGCACGGCGAGCATGCGCGCGAAGTTCTCGGTGAAGAGCATGTGGGCCTCGTCGACGAAGAGGCACACCCGGGGGCGGGCGACCGCCAGGCGCGCGCGCCGCTCGTGCCAGCTCTCCCCCTCGATCGGCGCGAATCGGTCGCCGCGGGCGAGGTTCTGCTGCATGCTCATCGCGGCGTTGAGCATGCGCATGATCACGGTCAGGACGGTGAGGGCGGCGTTCTCGCCGACCGACTCGAGCCGGCCGTTGACGATGAGGATGTCGCGGCGGCGGATGATCTCCTCGAGGGAGATCTGGACGGGGTGCTGCAGGACCTTCTTGACCGCGGGGAGCAGGACGGCGGCGGCGAGCTTGTTGGACGGGGCGTCGAGCTTGTCGCGGAAGGAGCGCGAGTGGTCGACCTCGTCGGCCATGAGCGAGCCGAAGAAGACGTGCGCCTCGGTGAGGTGCGGGAAGTGCGCGAGCGAGTCGGCGACGGCCGAGCGCAGGTTGGTCATCGACGGCTGCAGGAGGTAGTAGAGCTCCTCCATCGTGGGGATCCGGTCCCCGTTGACCTTGGCGAAGGCCAGGACGCCGTAGGTTGCGAGCTTGAGGAACCGCGCGGAGCTCGCCTGCAGCGCGTCCTGCCCGTTGATGTCGCGCAGCATCTCAACGACGTTGTCGGCGATCGCGTCCCAAGAGTCGGTCATCAGCAGGGGCGACAGACCGAACTCGGGGTCTGCGAGGTCCAGGTACCAGACCCGCTTGCCGGTGACGCGTTCGATGCACTCCATCGCTCGGACGCTGACCTCGTTCTTGGGGTCGAGCACCACGAGCGCGGCGTTGGGGTCGGCGGAGTCGGCCATGATCCGCCGCAGCATCACGGCGGTCTTGCCGGAGCCCTGGGCGCCGAGGGAGCATCGTGCCGAGGCGCCGGTACTTGATGTCCTCGAGGACCAAGACGCTGTCCTCGGCTTCGGCGATCGGCAGGTTGCACATCTGCACGGCCATCTCGCGCAGAGGGCGCATCGACCGCGGCGCCACGCCGCGCGCGAGCTCGCTGACCCACTCCTGCGAGAAGACCGGGAGGTGATCGGCGGGCGGGACCGGCAGGCTGGCGGTGGCGTTCGGGGCGAGCATGCCGGCCACCTTAGGGACTGCCCCGAGCATCGCTCGGTAGGTCGGTTCACCCGCGGGCGGGCTGGATGCGGCGGCGCAGGCGCTCGCCGAGATCGGGGAGGCTGACGCGGGTCGGATCGGCGGGAAAGGTCGCGGGCGGTCGCTCGGGGTCGACGTGCAGCATCTCGGCCGGGATCGCCAGGCGCGGGATCGTCGAGCGGTGGTGGCGGACGCCCTCGGGGTTGTTGCTGGGCAGGCTCCACAGCACTGCGACCTCGGCGGCGCTGTAGACACCGCGCACCACGTTGGGCAGCGGCGCTGGGGTGGCGTCCAGGAAGCGGTCCAGGTGGGTGCCCTGGCGCGGCGCCATCGAGAAGGTCTGCTCGTGCAGCGAGTTGTCGCCGCCGGCAGCGGTGAGCGTCGCGGCGATCTCGGCCGCGGACTGCTCGTCGTCGGCCACGACGCGGATCTCGACGCACAGGCGGGCCCCGGTGTGCAGTTCGGCGCCGGCGCGGAGCTCGCGCTGGTCCAGCGGTCCTTGGAGTCCGGCCTCGGGCAGACCGTAGGTGCCGGCGCGCACGACCTTGTTCTCGTGACGGCGGTAGCGGGAGCGGGCGAAACGGGCGACCAGGGGGTTGGCCGGGGTCAGGATGAGCTGTACGGCGCTGCAGCCGGGGGCGCGGCCCATCGCGTGGGCGATGGTGTCGGCGAAGACCTCGTCGCGTACGTCGCCGCGCAGCTGCAGCGCGAACGCCAGCGAGCGGTCCTTCACCAGGCGACGGACGGCGCGAGGCCGGTGGATCTCGGTACGCGTGTACTGCTGCAGGGTGCGGTACTGCCCCTCGTAGGTCTTGCCCAGGCGGGCGCCGGCGTAGACGCTGGCGAGCGCTCGGTCGACCTGAGGCAGGAGGCTGCGGTGGCAGGCCACGACCCACTCGACGCGCGGCTGGCCGTCGAACGGGCGGTGGTGCAGCTCCAACGCGATCCACGGCTGAAAGGTCAGGGCGCGCTCCCACCACTCGCGGCGCAGCAACGCATGGAGGTTGGCGATGAGTCGCACGACCGCGTCGGGTGCCACGTCGGTGTCGGCGCCCATCTCCAGCGGGAAACGCTCGATCGGGTAGGACGCGCGTCGTCGCAGGCGCGCGATGCCCAGAGCGGCCGCGGCCGCGCCGACGATGACGATCGGGACGAGTGTCCAGCGCAGCAGGAAGCCGAACGGGGCCCAGACCGCGCCGGCGACGCGCGCGGCGAGCCCGGGCTGGTCCTCGGCGGCTCGTTGTTCGTCGGCCCGGGCGCGAGCTTCGAGCGCCGCGGCCTGGACGGGTGCCGCGAGTGTCGGATCGACGCGCAGCTGGGTGGTCGGGTCGACGGGTGGCGCGACCGGGAGGGTGATCGTGCCGTCGGCGCTCACGGTCACGGGCGTCTGGTAGCGGCGTTCGTAGTCGAGGGTCAGGCGCTTGGTGGCCTGGGCGGTTTGCGCGGCCAGGTCTCGTTCGCGGGCGCTGCTATCCAGGCCGTTGGAGATCGTGCCGAGCGCGGCGATCGCGGCGATCACGCTGACGAGAAGCCCGCTGGAGAGCAGACCGGTGAGGAGGATGCGGCGCACAGGGACCTCCGGCGGGTTAGTGGCTGAGGACCTCGAGCCAGTTGCTGGCGAGCAGCAGCAGCAGGCAGGCTCCGATCTCGGCGGCGATGCGCGCGGGGCGCGGTCGGCGGGTGGGCATGGTGAGGGCCAGAGCGCATGCCAGCGCGTAGGCCGACGCTTCGAGCGGCAGGTGCGGCATCACCGAGGTGATCATCCGATCGCCGTAGGCGACGATGCCGGCGCCGACGGCGCTCATGGAGACCGCCACCGGGATGAGGGTGATCGCGGCCAGGGCGCTGGTCCAGCGACGTCGCGCGCGGCGTGAGCTGTTCGCGTTGAGGACCAGGTGGCTGGCGAGCAGGCAGATGAAGGGGGCGAGGACGAAGCGGCTGTTGTGCCCGGCGATCTGGGCGGCGCCGACGATGCCGTGGTGGTCGATGCCGCCGAAGCCGAAGCCGAGGAGGTCGCGGGTCGTGGCGGGGCCGACCGCCGTCGCGGCGAGAGCACCGATCGCGACCGCGCTGAGGTTGAGGGCCCACCAGGCGGCCATGGCGGCCGGGACGCTGCTGCGCAGGAGGTGGCGGGATCGGCGCAGCGGCGCGGTGAGGATGACGGTGGCGGTGCTCATGCGGGGACGTTGATCGGGAGACGGTGTGCGAGGGCGGTGAGGGCGATCTGCGTCTCGGTGATCGCCTCGATGGTGCTGGCGCGGTCGGCCGCAGGCGCATGAGCGACGGACAGCAGCGCGGCGCCCATGGCGTCGGCGAGGCCGCGCAGCGCCTTGACGGGGGTCGGGCCGCCCAGCCGCTCGCGGGCTACAAGGACGCGGGCGCTCGGGGAGCTGGCGACGTGCTGGCCCCAGATGATCCGCGCGGAGTGGATCCCGGCGTTGGTGGGGTTGACGGTCCACAAGGCCACGTCGGCTGCCTGCATCACGGCGCGGGCCAGGGGGCTCGTGACGGTTGCGCAGTCGACGATCGTGGCGCCGTGGTTGGCGCGCAGGGTGGCGAGCAGCCCGCGGGTCGGGTGCTGAAGCGCGGCGGGGTGTGGCGGCACGTCCGGGTTGCTGGACGGGTTGCAGATGGTGCGCAGCCGGAAGTCGCTGCTGCCGTAGAGCGGGCGCGGGAGCGGCTGGCGCGTGGCCATGAGGTTGGAGATCGCTCCGAGGCCGCAGGGGTTGGTGCTGGCGCAGCGGGCCTCCATTGCTCCGGGCTGGCCGCTGGCGTCGGCCAGGACGATCGGGACCGAGGACTCGCGGGCGACGGCGGCGGCCAGCGTGTGGGCCAGGAACGTCGCGCCGGTTCCGCCGTGCAGCGCGCCGACGGCGATGAGCGGCCCTCCGGGCCGGTCGCTTCCCAGCCCCAGCTCGCTGACGCTGCGGGTGCGCCGTCGGCGGGGCTTGAGCGTCAGGCGGCTGTCGGTGAACGCGTCCATGTCCGGGGATGCTTCGGTGGTGCTCACGGTTGGGGACGGTTGCATGGGGGTGAGCATTGGGTCACCCATTGCGGAGACGGGTTGTGTCGAAGGTGGTGGCGCTCTGCTGCTGGCGGGGCTCCCAGTAGCTGACGATCCAGCGACGTCGGGGGGTGCGTTCGACCACGACGGTGAACGTCAGGTACTCGCTGTCGGGTTCCTCGGGTACCTGCGGTGTGCAGCGGCGGCTGATGGTCGTGGCATAGACCCAGGTGCCGCCGGGCAGCGGTTGGCGGACGATGAGCGGCTCGAGGTCGGCGGCGAGGAGGCGGGCGGTGCAGCGCACGCGTTGGCGCGTGACGCGCGGGGTCAGCGGGTCGGTCTCGGCGAGTTGGAGTTCGCGGTAGGCGCGTCGGTCGGTGAACGCTCCCAGGGCGCGAAGCGCGCGGGCACGCGCACCCGCCTGGTAGGTGAACCGTGCGGGGATGAAGTCGCGGGCGGCGGCGGTGCGGCTGGGGTACCCCAGCGGGCGCAGGTCGGTTGGGCGGACGCTGGCTCGTGAGGGGATGGGATCGGGGGGCTCGTCGCCCACGCCGCCGGTGCCCTGCAGCCTTTCCGGCGGGTTGTCCTGCTGCTGCTGGCGGGCACGTTGGTCTTGGCGCTGCTGCTCGGTGGCGCGCGCCTCGCGGCGCTCGGCCTGGTCGGGGGAGGTCGACGGGAGGCCGACGACGACCGCCAGGAGGATCGCGGCCAGGAGGCCCGCGACGGCGGCCAAGAGCTCGAGCTGGCGCTGGTGGCGTTGGCGATTCACGGCTCGTTCCCGGGGGCCTTGGGGTGCGTGATGGTCATGCCGTTCATGCCGCCGCTGGGGTTGGAGCCCCAGCGCGGGCCGGAGCCGGGCTTGCCGGCGCGGCCGGTCGAGGACCCGGTGTTCAGGGCGACGCCCGCGACGATGATGTAGACGTGGGCGGGGCTCGACACGAGCGTGACCCACTTGCCCTGGCCGGGCCGGTAGGGGGCGCGGCCGAAGGCGCTTGAGTGTGCGGGCCCGCCGAGGCCTGCGGCGGCGAGGACCGCGCCGGTGGCCCCGGAGCAGTCGAAGCCGGGGCCTTGGACGATCCCGGCCGCGCAGTTGGACTGCGGGCGTGCGCCGGCGCTGATGCCGTTGGTGGCCACGCCGGCTTTGCCGTGACCGCCGCCCCAGCAGTAGCGGTAGCGGTTGATGCGGTTGCCTTCGCGGATCATGGCCTTGACGTAGTCGGGAGCGTCGGCGGGGGCGGCGACGTCGCCGTTGTCCAGGATGCGGGCTCGGGTGCCTTCGACGATCTGCAGCGGCCCGCCGGGGTCTGCCCCGTCGTCGGGGGCGTCGTCTTCGGGGCCGCAGCCGCTGGGCTCGTCGCTGCTGGTCGCTGGGCGATCGCCCAGGCGCAGGCCGCCGTGTTCGTCGATGTAGCGGTTGAGGTCGCGGTGCAGCGTGCGCATCTCCTGCGCGGTCCAGTCGCTGTGGGTCTGGGTCGCGAGGCGGGGGTTGTTCTCCTTGTGGAGGGGGCTGCTGGTGTTCTGGTTGTGGCCGATGACGTTCTCGGGGCTGATCGAGAAGCGTCCTTGGAGCCAGGCGAAGAGCTCGATGACGGCCTCCCACTGGTCCTCGCGCTCGATGATCTCCTGGGTGTTGCGGCCGACCATCTCGACGCCGATGGAGACGTGGTTGAGGCCGACGGTGTGTCGTCCCATGAGGTCGAGCGGGATGAGCTGGTAGATCGTGCCGTCGCGGTCGATGACGAAGTGCGCGACGACGCCGGGCTTCTCCTTGAGCTCGCGGTCGGGCCGGTTGGGCAGGAACGTGTCGCGGGCGGATTGGTAGGTGCCCCCGGCGGTGTAGTGGGCGACGATGACCTTGGGGTCCAGTCGGCTTGAGTTGATGCCGTAGTGGCGGTTGGCGTAGGCGCGCATGTCGTTGCGGCGTGCTTGGTCGAAGGGGATGAAGTCGCGCACGATGCGCGGCTTCGGGAGGCTGCTGTCGGCGGGGGTGTCGGCAGGGCGCTGGGGTGTCGGGGCGGGTGTGCCGTCGGTGCGGGCGGCGCGCTTGGTGGCCTTGAGCAGCAGACGGGCGCGCGGCATCGCGGCGGCGTAGCGGCCGCGGTAGGCGGCGGCGGGACGCTGGACGGCGGCGGCGAGGGCGCCGGGGTCGGGGAAGCGGCTCTCCAGACGGCGGGCCGTGCGGAAGTAGCTGCGGGCCGCCTCGCGGACGTTCATGCGGTTGATGCCGCCGTTGGTCCACTCGGGCAGGTCTTGCTGCTGGAAGACGCCGACGCTGGTGGCGGTGCGTCCGGGCAGGTTGGGGTTGGCGCCGTTGTCGGAGCGTTCGGCGGGGAGGTTGCGCATCTCCACGCCGCCGCCGGACTCGACCATCGCCACGCTGAAGGCCGAGAGGATGAGCCGCTCGGAGACGCCCAGGGCGGTCCCCTCGGCGAGGATCTTGGCCGCGATCTGCTCGGTGGTCAGATCGGTCGCGTCGTCGGGGCCACCGCCGCTGACCTCGGTGAGCGGGGTGCCCGGGCCGCAGGAGCCGCTGGCCTCGTTGGAGGCCAGCAGCAGGATCGGGCTGACGAAGAACAGCAGGAACGCGCCGACGATGTACGCCGGCACGCTGAGGCTGAGGTAGGCGGCGACCAGCGCGTTGCGGGTGCGTCGGCGCGGGTGTGGTGGGGCGGGGCTGACGTCGTCTGCGGTGTGTGCGGTGGGCGTTGAGCGGCCCGCCGACGGGGTGGCGCCGGTCTGGCTGATGCGCCCGGCGGCGCCGGGGGGAGCAGGCGGGGTGCTCACGCGCTGCGGCGGGTGGGGTTCAGCGTCCGGCCGCGGAGAGCGGGTGGGACTTGGCGAGCGCGTGGATGGCGCGCCAGGGGTCACCGTTGCAGCGGCGGATCATCTCGTCGCGCAGCGCCATCTCGGGCACCTCGCTGGTGGTCATCCACAGCTCGCGCTCGCCTTGGAGCAGGAGCAGTTCGCCGCGGCCTCGCGCACTGATCATGTAGGCGCGGGCATGGTGGCCTCGCAGCGTCTTGAGTCGGTGGATGCGGGCGATCTCGGCGTCGGTGAGTGAGAGGACCTCGCGGACCTTCTCGAGCTCGTCGGCGGTCTGGTGCAGGAACAGCTGGATGCTGCTGTTGCGCACCAGGCCGATCGCTTCCGGGGTGCGCGTGAGGTCGGTGAGCTGCTGGGTGATGACGACCAGCAGCATCTGGGTGTGGCGGGAGCGGCGGGCGAGCCAGTTGAGGTACTCGCCGGTGGCCGGGTTGGCCGCGAGGTGCCATGCCTCGTCGATGACGAGGAAGAACTTGCCGGCGAAGGCGCCGGACTGACCGGCGACGGTCGCCTGTCGGCTCATCGCGTGGTTGCGCGCGACGAGCTCCTGGACGTACTCGACGAGGATGAACATCGCCGGGGTGAGGACCTCGCCGGGGATCTTGGCGGTGTCGAACACGACCAGCGGCGGGTTCTGCGTGTCGATGCTGGAGGTCTCGTCGACCAGCCAGGAGTAGGACTTGCCGTCGCAGTAGATCTCCAGGCGCTGGGCGATGGCGCGCAGCTCGCGCGCCGCCTGCCCGCCTGTCGGATCCTCGGCGGCTTCGCGGGCCATGCGCATGAGCTCGTCGCGCAGCATCCGTTCGCGCGGCTGCGCCAGGGCGGTGAGGCGTCGCAGGTCCTCGGAGTCCTGGGAGGGTCCGTACTCCTGGCGCAGGCGGCGGATGCGCTCCTGTGCGCGAGCGCTGATGGCGTAGACGTTGCGGATCGCCTGGTCGAGATGGCTGCGATCCGACGCCGTGATGATGCCGCTGCAGCGGTCGCTGATCAGCAGCGAGTGCAGCTGCACGAGGAACGCGATCTTCTCCGCGGTGACGCTCGCGGGGTCGGCCACGTCCCAGGGGTTGAGGGCGGGCATGCGGCCGGTCTCGTCGGGGGCGCCGAGGGTGATGTGGCGGGCGCCGGGGACGAGCTGGGTCAGGAGCTTGAAGTGGCCCTCGCTGCGGTCGATGATCGCGCCGCGGGCGCCGAGCGCCAGGCAGCGCTGCAGGATGAGGTTGACCGTCGCGGTCTTGCCCGTGCCGGACTGCCCGTTGACGAGCATCACGTGGTTGGGGTGGGCGCGGTCGAACGGGTCGAGGTTCTCCATGGTGCGCATGGGCTCGCTGTAGCCCAGCGGGAAGCCGCCCGGGGATCCGAAGGTGCTGGCGCTCATCGGGATCATCGAGGCCGCGCTGGTCGATCCGTACTTGCGGGTCTTGCGGGGCATGTCGCGTCCCAGCGGCAGGTTGGCGGTCCAGAGGTCGAACTGCTCGAACTCGCCCTTGCCGATGGCGATGTTGGTGTGCTTCTTGATGGTCTCGGCAACTTCGGCGACGGTGGCGGCGAGCTGCTGGGCGTTCGGCCGAGGCCCGGGCTGGCGGACCGTGTGGTAGTAGGAGATCTCGAAGTTGGTCTCGTGCGGGCTGCTGGACATGGTCGCGACCTGCTCGGCCTTCTCCTGCTCCTCGAGGATGCGGTCGACGTCGGGCGCGCCGACACGGGTGCGGTTGGCGCCCCACAGGACCTTGTAGCTGCGGTTGGCGCGGCGCTGCTCGCGGGTGCGGTCCAGTGCATGGACGAAGAGGCTGCTGATGAACGGCTGCGGGGAGGACATCGCGGCCGTCAGCCACTGCTGCATGGTCTGGCTGGCGGTCGTGCGGGTGTAGATGGTCTGCTCGAGGTCGTCGTCGACGTAGGCGAGCTTCACGCTGCGCTTGAAGTCCACGGCGGAGCCGGCGATGAGCGACTTCAGGCGCTCCGCGCTCTCCTTGGCGGCATCGGCGCTGATCGGCCCGTCGAAGTCGGTGAGGATCTCGGCGCTGAGGCTGCCGGCGTCATGGCCCTTGTCGGCCATGGACGGGTTGAAGCGGGCCCACAGCAGCGCGGCGACTTCCTCGCCGGCGAGCTGGCGGACGGGGAGACCAAGGCCTTCGAGCTCGGCTCGCAGGCCGTTGGTGTGCGCCAGGCTCTCTTGCACGGCGCGACGGTGGGTGTCGATGCGGCGGTTCAGCGGCGCGCGGTCGGTGCTCAAGCGGCCGGTGAGCATGTAGCGCATGCCGTTGGTGACGCGGCCGTCGCTGGGGGTGAACGGGCACACCACGTAGGTGCGGAAGCGAACGGCGGCGACGCTCAGGGACCAGCGGTCAAGGCCCTCGTGCATGGCGCTGTAGAGCTGCCAGCGCGCAACGCCCAAGCGGTCGTCTCGCTCGACGGCTTCGCGCGGTTCGCCGTGCATCCGCGCGATCTCCTGGGTGAGTGGGTCCGTCACACGGTCCAGGGCGACGGGCCGGGACTCCGTGTAGATCTGCACGGTCTGTCCGGCGCTGAGGCGGCCGATCATGTTGCGCAGGCCCTCAAGCAGGATGTCGACGTCGGTCTCCGGCATTACGGAGGTGTTCGGCGGCTGGACCTCCAGAACGCGAACGAATTGGCCTTCGCTGGTGATGACCAGACCGGATCGGTCGATGGCTTCCACCGGCACGAGGTCGCCGGCGGCCGCGAGCCTGCGCTTGTGGGCCTTGACGATCTGCGGCTTGGGGGTCTCGTCGCGGGCGGGGCGAGCGAGCTGTCGGGGGGCGTCGAGCAGCGAGCGGAGCATCAGGGTCCTTGGTTCAGTGGTCGAAGAGCAGGTCGAGGTCCTCGGCGTTGCCGATGGACCGGGCGCGGGCCGCGTCGGTGTCGATGTCGCGGTGCAGGCTGTAGCCGGTCGCGGTGACCGCGTCGGTGGGAACGAACGAGCGCGGTTGCGTGTAGTGCCGCCAGGCCGCGCGCAGCGTGGTGGTGACGCTCAGCTCGAGGTGGTGGCTGGCGATGCTGATCGCGGCCGGTGCGCCGCAGACGTAGATCCCGATGCCGGCGTTGACTGCGATGTGGGCTCCGGCGAGCGGCTTGAGCACCCCGAACCAGACGAGGCCCAGCAGTGCGGAGAAGGCGACGGCGAACCACTGGCCGAGCGTGAGCGGTCCGAGCCGGAGGCCGTCGTTGAGGTAGCGGTATGCGGGGATGACACGCATGCCGGGGACCGTAGGACCCGCCTGTGCAGCGGCCTGCGGTTTGCGTTCACCTCGCGCGCTAGCTGGTGTAGGGGTTGCGGGGCTCGAGCACCTCGGCGACCTTGTCGCGCGGTGGGCTGGCCGGCGCGGCGGGCTCGTGGGCGGGCTGGACCGGCAGTCCGTACTGCGGTCCGGTGTTGGGGCGCCGCGGGTCCTTGGGCTTGAGCGGTGGGCGCTTGGGGTTCACGGCCGGGCCGACCGCGTCGTTGAGATCGACGCCGCGGGCGGCACGGTCGGTCGCGATGACGGTGGCGTCGCGGCGCAGCGGCGGGGTCCCGGCGAACTGGTCCAGGGAGTCGGCGTAGCGCTGCCAGTTGTCGCGTTCAGGGGAGGCGCTGAGCGTGGAGACCTTCGCGCGGGCCAGGACGGCTTCATCGCGCACGCGCTCCGGGGTGAGGGCGTTTGCGCCGGTGGACACGCCGTGCTGCGCGACGTCGGTCAGGACGCCGCGGCGATCGACGGAGTCCGCCGCGCCGAGCATCTCGTGCGCGGCGGTGACGGCCTGGTTGTGGCGCAGCTCGCTCGCGGGGATGCGGCGCTCGTGCTCAGCGATGAAGGCGTCTCCTTGCTCGCGGGAGATGCCGGTGGCGCGGATGGCCTGGTCCAGGGCCGTGCGGTGCGGTGCGACCCCGCGGGCGTCCGGGTCGTAGCTGCCGATGATGTCGTCGACGACACCGGCGCCCTGCGTGCCGGATCCGATCTTCGCCAGCACGGCATCGGCGGGGCCGGCCTGCGGGCCCCCGTATCGGGCGTCGTAGGCGCCCGCGAACGCGCGGAGACTTTCGGCGGTGGAGCCCAGGGTGGTGGCTTGACGAAAGCGTGCGAGGGCGGCGCCGGCTCCGACGATGCCCTGGGCGGGCACGCGGACGGCGGCGTTGGCGCTCTGGGCGCGGGCACCCATCCAAGCGCGTCCGGGCGGGTCGGCGAGGGCGTTGCCGAGCGCTCCCAGCGCGGTGGCCGGGCGCGTCTTGCCGAGGCCGTCGAGACGGTCGGCGATGCTCCGGGTTGCGGCGCCGACCGGGGTGGCCGCCGCTCCGCCACCGGGATCGCCGATCGGTCCGCCGCCGAGTGGGCGCACGGGTCCCGCGGCCGGACCTCCGGCGCCGCCGGTCCGCATGGCCATGCCGACGCCGGCGGCGCGTCCGAGGACGTCGCTTGCGGCGCGCATGCCTGCGTACTGGATGGTCTTGCCCACGGTCCCGCTCATGGGGCCCCGGACGACCATGAGAATGTCGATGAGGCGTGCGGGCAGTCGCAGGCAGAGGTAGAGCAGCGCCAGGGCGACCAGCGGCTTGAACAGGACGGTGTCGAAGATGCTGTTCTCGGCGGCGAAGACCACCCCACCGTCCTTGAGGACCGGATCGGTGATGTCGAAGGTGTCGGTGGCCTGGCTGATCATCAGGCGCACGGAGTCCGCGACCTGCAGGACGGTGGCGGCGACTTCATCGTCGAGATCCTTCAGGCCGTCCTTGGTGGCCTCGATGCCGGAGGCCAGAACGGTGAGCGCCAGCGTCACGGCCTCGCAGTCCTTGGACTGCTGATCTTCGCTGTCGGGATCTTGGCCTCCCCCGCCCTCGCGTCCGGGGTCCTCGGAGTCGGAGGCGGCCTCGCGGGCGCGAGCGACGGTGGCGTCGTTGACGCAGGCGGCGATGGTGTCGCGGGTGGCCTCTTCGGCGTCCTGGCAGCCCGAGCGGGTCGCGCGCAGTCCGGCGCCGCAGCTGTCGCGCGCGTTGCGGCGGCCGATGACGTTGACCGATTGGGGCCCGGGGTTGCGGCGCGCGGCCGCCGCGGCCGCCTCCTTGACGTCCTGGCGTTCGCTGGCCGTCAGCGAGGACCGGAAGAGCTTGCCGGTCGCCTTGATGCGTGCCTGGTCTTCGCGGTCGGTCGCGCGCAGGGCGCTGCTTGCGGCCAGGAGCGCCTTGTCCCAGGCGGCCAGTTCGCTGCGGCAGCGGGGGTTGTCGGCGGTGAGCGCAGCGCACCCGGCGTACATCTCTGCGCGCGAGCAGAAGGGTCCGGCGGTGTACTGGGAGCAGCGGTTCATCAGCGGCCCGAGTTGCGCGTTGAGCCGACGGACGTCCTCGGTGATCTCGGCGCGCGCGGCGGGGATGTTGTCGACGCGATCGCGCTCGCGCTCGCGTCGTTCCTGGTTTTCGCGGATGCGCCGTTCAGCGGAGGCGGCGTCGTTGCGCGTGCCGGGTCGATCGCTGGTGTAGCGCTCGAGCTCGGGGATCTCGGTGAACGCGACGCGGATCTTGCGCGTGAGCAGCTGCAGCTGGCTGGCGATGGTCAGGGTGGCGTCACCGACGGCCTTGGAGTTGGCGGGCTTGACGGTCAGGGCCGTGAGGACGCCCAGGTTGCGCAGAGCGCGGGTCTGCTGGGCGCTGGCGGGTCCGCCCCAGAGCAGCTGCATGGGGCTGACGGCGGTGCGCATGGGCGCGGGGAGCGGTTCGCCGATGCCGTCGCGCACGCCATCGCGCAGGTCTTCTTGGTCGGCCCAGACGAACCGCAGCCGGTCGCACGCTGGCTCACGGACACCGACCTGTCGGGCACAGGCACGCACGATCGTGTTGGGGCTGTTGATCTGGGCGCAGACGGGGACGCTGAGTCCGAAGCGCTGGCAGAGGGCGGTCTGTGCGCCGGTGCGGCGCGGCCAGAGCTTGCGGTCCAGGCGCGCGCCGTCGGCCGGTTCGGTCTGGGAGGGCTTGGCGCGGCGGATTCGCGCGGCGTCGGCGGCGGCTCGGGCGGCGGCCGCGGCCTCGGCAGGGTGGCCCAGGCGGGTGAGGTCGGCGCCGGCGGCGCGCGCGACCTGGTCGGCCTCCTCGGCGCTGGGAATGCGGGACAGGTCGATGGCGGCGAACTCGCTCAGGACGGAGGCCTGCTGGCCGAAGCCGAAGTCGGTGAGACCGCCGGTGCGCGGCGGGGCGGCGGTCGTGGTGGTGCGGGCGGCGCGCGCGAGGGCGGCCTTCTGGGCGGAGTTGGCGGTCAGGGCGCGGTAACGCGAGGTGCCGGTCATGAGGGCGCTGGCGGCGGTGTTCTGGGCGGCCCATGGGACGGGGCCGCCGGGCCAGCTGAACGCTCGGGCGCGGTCCTGCAGGGCTGCGGGGTTGCCGTCGGCGAGCGACTGGAAGGTGGCGGGGTTGCCGTTGCGTCGCTGCTCGCGGCGGCACGGGGCAGACGGGTCGTCGGAGCAGCGTTCGGTGCTGCGCTGCTCCTGGGGCAGGTGCTGCTGGGCTTGCGCGGCTGCCTCCTGGTAGGCGCGGGCGCCGCTGAGGTCGACGCCGACGCGTTCGCTGCTGCCCAGGACGGCCCCGAAGGTCAGGAAGCAGATCGCCCAGACCAGGGGGATCGTGAGCAGGCCCATGAAGGCCTTCAGGGCGGACGAGGCGACGAAGGAGAGACGCTCGATCGGGTAGAGCGCGATGGCCAACGGCATGGCGATGTAGAGCACGTACACGCCGGCGGTGACCATCACCTTCAAGATGAACAGGCCGAGCACCATTGCGACGCCGGCCATGACCAACGGAAGCGCGATGAGGATGCTCAGGGTTCCGGTGGTGAGCGCGGCCACGAGCCCGCCGCCGACGATCGCGGCGATGAGGCCGCCGACCGCGCGCTCGACTTCGTCGGTGACGATGAGCCCGCTGGCGACCAGTGCGAAGGCGTGCATGATCCAGCCAGCGACCGTCGGCCAGGCCAGGACGAAAGCGGCGGCCAGGACGCCGCGCTTCATGGCGTCGAAGGCGCGGGTGATGTCGCCCTCGGCAGTGGCGAGGTAGAAGCCTTGTGCGATCGCCACGCTCAGCGTCAGGCCGATCAGGGCGAGGGCGATCGCTGAGACGACGGCGCCGCCGTCGGCGACGCCCTGGGTGACGGAGCTGGGCTGGCTGATGAGGTAGCTGACGAACCTCTCGGAGACCGTCTCGGGGATCAGCGCGGTGAACAGCTTGCTGATCACGAACGACCAGATCGCCTCAAGGATCTTCGTGAGGCTGAGGCCGGCGACCTTGAGACCGACGCCGGCGGCGCCGAGGCCCGCGAGGCCCAGTCCGACGCGAGCGAGGCCGCCGAGTACGAGAGGCATGAAGAGGGCTTCCGGGGAGGTGGGAGGTCAGGGGGCGGAGCGCGGGGCGGGCGTCACGTCGTCGTGGTGTCGGTGCGCGTTGACGCCCGCCCCGTGCCGGTTTGGCCGTTAGGCGGCGATCTGACCGAGGCTGGCGAGGCCGATGAGCGCGATGATCGCCACGCCCGCGCGGCGGGCGCCGTCACCGCTGCGGCTGGAGAAGACCAGCGACCACAGCGCGTAGCCGATGAAGAGCGGCAGCATGATGGCGGCGGGGATCCAGATCTTGCTGACGATGGCGTCGGTCAGGTTCTGCAGACCGGAGAAGACGCCGCCGAGATCCCCGTCCTTGGCGAAGTCGCCGTTGACGGCGCCGACCTGGGTGTCGTTGGACGGCGTGCTGCCGCCGCCATCACCGGCGATGGCGTCCAGCAGGAAGCGCGGGCCCCCGACCGACAGCGCCGTGAGGGCGAGCATGAGCAGCACGCTTGCCGCGGCGGTCGCGTCGCTGACGCGGTTGATGAGACTGCTGCCGCTGTTGGGCAGCTGGATCGACGGGTTGGACTGCATCGGGTGTGGCTCCTCGTGTTGTTGGTGGTGGTGGGGAAGGTCGGGTTCAGCCCTCGAACGAGAACTCGTCCGCGGGGGCCGGGCTGGGACGCACCGGAGCCGGGGCCGGGCTGGCCGGGCGACGAGCCGGGGCAGCCACCGGGGCGGCGGGCGCTGGGGCGCGTCGCGCGGCGGGGGCGACGGACGGGGCCCCTCGGGGCGCGCGTGCACGGCTGGCGGCGGCGCGGCGCGCTGCTGCGCGCCGCGCGGCGCGGCGGTCGGCGCTGCGCCGCCGTTCGGCAGCGCGGCGGCGCTTGGCCGCCGCCCGCTCCCGTGCGGCCGCACGCTTCTTGGCGGCGGCGCGCTGCGCGGCGCGGTCGGCGGCGGCCTGCGCCTGGGCTTCGCGCTCGAGCGCGGCCGCAGCGCGGTCCGCGGCCGCGGGCTGTGCGGCGGTCTTCTGGGCCGGCGGCGCCTGCAGCTCGGCGGCGCTGGTGGCGGCTGCCGGCGGCTCGCCGCCGCCCAGCGACTTGATCGCGGTGAGCGCCAGCACCCCCACCAGCGCGGCGGCGACAAACGCGACGAGCATGCCCGCCGACGGTCGACGCTGGGCCTCGGGCTCGGGAGCGGGGCGCAGCGCCGACGGGGCGGGCGGGGCCGGCGGCGGGGTGAGGTCCTCGGCGTCGAAGCCGAAGTCGAAGTCCCAGTCCTGGGTGTCAGCGGTCGGCTCGTCGGGTGTGGCGGGCGGATCTGCCGGCGGATCGTCGGCGTTCTCCGGGGTGGGCTCCCCTGGCTCGACGGGGTCAGGGTCGGGGCCGGTGAACGGTTCGACCGGCGCCGGGCCGGCGTCCGGCTGCCCCTGCGGGATCTCCTGCAGCTGCTCGTAGATCGGGTCGGGGGTCTGCAGCGGGTTCACCGGCTCCGGGGCGGCCGACGGTGGCGTCACGGTGGCGTTGGCGGCGAGCGCCTCCTTGGCGAACTGGTCGTGCCAGTCGGCGTCGGTGGCCGCGTCGGTCACCGACGGCTGCAGGGCGTCGAAGTGCCCGAAGTCGTCGCTGCTGTCGGCGAGAGGGTCGTCGTCTTGGTGCATGTCGCGTCGGTCTCCGTGGTCCTGGTTGGCCCCGCAGGGACGGGGCGGCGCGGACCGTACGGACGACCTGCGCAGCGGATGCGCGGTCGCGACAAGCACGGAGGTGAACGCAGTGGTGGACGGCCTCGCGCGGGCGCAACGAAAGAGCCGCCCTGGGGGGCGGCTCTGGCGTGACCGGTACGACTATCTGCGGCGTGTGTCGCCCGGTGGGGCGGCGCGGCCCGGCGGGGGCTCGGGGGCGGGCGCGAGCCGCAGCGCGGATCGCGCCCGGCGAGGCGGCTCGCCCGTTGAGGTAGCCGAGGACTGGTCGGTGGGGACCGCGCGCGGCGTGCACTGCTGGTGGGCGAGCTCGGCGCGGCGGTCGAGGACCAGACGCGCGCACGCGGTGCAGCTGGTGCCGTGCTCGACGGCCTGACGCCAGCGGTCGCTGTTGCGGGCAAGGCGGCCGTCGGCGAGCGCGAGCATCAGCGTGCGGACCTCAGGGATCTCGCAGACGGAACCCTGACGGATGGCGACGAGGACCGCGGCGATCGCCGCGTTGCCGCGCTTGAGCAACGAGCGGGCGGCCTGGTCGGAGATGCCCATGTGCTCGGCGATCTCGATCGGGTTCATGTCCGCGTACCACTTCAGGCGCATGGCGCGCGCCTGCTGGGCGGGGAGGCGGCCGAGCGCCTCGTCGAGCATCCGCAGCTCCTGACGCTTGGCGACCTGCTCGCCGATCGCCTCCTCGCTGCTGGCAGGCTCTGCGGTTCCCTGGGTCCCGCGGTCGGTGATCGGGACCGTCGGGAGCTTCTTCTTGGCGTCGCGGTCGCGGATGATCGAGCGAACGGTCGTCAGGAAGTACGCGCGGAGATGCTCGATCTCCTGGCGGGCGCGCTGGTCGGTGACCCGGACCCACGCCTCCTGCACGATGTCGGCGTACTCCTGCCTGTGCACCGTGGGGTACTCGATCCGCAGCATCTGCTCGGCACGCTGGGTGATCTCGTGGTACTCGCGCTGCGTCGCGGACGCTGCGTCGTGGAGACGCTCGATCACGACGCGAGCCCTTCGGAGCGCAGGAACGCGAGCCGCGGATCGACGTCGCCGTCGTCGGCGGGCAGGCCTTCGGCGTGCGCCAGCAGCTCGCGTGCGTCGGTGGCGTCGACGGACTGCGGGTCGACCGCGACCACGGTCATCGCGGTAGCGCGTCCGATCGCGGTGAACATGGAGTCCTCGTCGTCGGCGGCCAGGCAGAACGCCTCGATGAACTGCGCGCGCAGATCGAGCGTCAGGCCGCTGAGCATCTCGTGGAAGTCCTCGAGGCCGTAGGGGAAGTTCTCGAGGTCGACGAACTTGTCCCAGGCGCGACGAAGGCGCAGCCACTGGCGGGTCGAGACCAGCGTGGCGAACCGTTCGCTGGGCTCGAAGCGGACGGCCTCATGACGCGCTGCGGTGAGATCGAGATCGATCACGTCACACATCATGCCGGGAGCGCGCACAGATTTCACGCTTTTTTCTCTCACACCGAATCCTCGTAGTAGGACATCTCGGTCACCGGGGAGCCGTAGCCGGTGCTCGCGCGCAGCCGCCACACGTCGGCGTAGTGCCACAGCAGCACCGTGGCGGGGACGATCAGGACCGCGAGGTCGCGGACCACGAGGGCGCTCAGGGCCAGGATCCCTGCGATCAGCGGGACGCCGAGGAACGCCAAGGCGACGTGGCCTTCGACGGGCAGCACCAGGCGCGGCCCGTGGCTCCAGTGCCACCCACGGCGGGTGGCCTGCCGGGCCGCGGCGAGACGCGCGCTGACCACGACCCCGACGCCCAGGACGGCCCGCTCAGGGCCACCGATCAGGTCCACGAGCACGAGCGGCAGCAGCGCGGCGGCCGCGACCAGGTGCGCCAGCAGAACGGTGGAGCTGGCGGGCAGCGTGTTGCGCGGGCGAGCGAAGCCGCGGGTCTGGCTGTGCAGCAAGCGGCGGGCTTCGATGCGCTCGCGACGCGACGGGATCAGTCCCGCGCGGAAGGCTCGTCGGAAATCGCTCATTCGCCGGTCAGAGGTCGATGGAAATCGCCTTGGCAGTCCTGGTGCACCGGGCCGCGGCGTTGCACGCGCGCCTCGTCGGCGATGGCGGTGTAGAGCGCGGCCCGGTCCAGCCGCTCGCCGACGAACAGGGTGGTCGCCAGGCCGGCCCGCAGCTGCGCGGCGCCGATGTCCGCGCCGTTCTCCGTGGCCAGGTAGGCGAGCTGGCGCCCGTAGCGGTCGGCGGGCTCGTGCCCCTCGTCGGCCTCGAGCCGGATTGGCGTACCGGCAGGCAGCAGCGCGCGAAGCGCTTGGGAGGCGGCCTGACCGGCGCACTCGGTACGGCCGTGGACCTCCGGGGTGTCGATCCCGAGGATCCGCACACGCGCGGTGAGGGTGCGCGGCGTCGGCTGGGCGGCTCGGACCGACGCCTCGATGGTGTCGCCGTCGATGACGCGCAGCACGGTCGCATTGGGGCTGATGGCCCTGGCGGGACGGTCGGCCCGCGCGCCGAGCTCCTCGGCGAGCTTGCGGCCGTCCGCCACGTAGCCGGCGAGGTTCCCGCGCGCCTCCTTCGCGGCCGCGAGCGCGGAGTCGGTGGCCTGCGCGATCTCGGTGCGCAGGTCCTGAACCCGCGGCTCCTCGCCGCAGCCGACAGTCACGAGGGCGGCGGCCACAGCCAGCAGACGGGACAGGTGAGTTCGGGTCATCGAGGCGCGCACGGTGGCAGGCGCCCGCGCACCAACCACCACTTCCCGTTCACCACACACCCGTTCACCTCTCCCCCGGTTCACCTCTCCCCTCCCCCGGGTTCACCTTTTTCCCTGTTCACCTCTCCCTGTTCACCTTGACCCCGACACTGTTCACCTCATGGCTCGCCTCGCGGTATGTCCGGTTCGCCTGGCGTT
Source organism: Conexibacter sp. W3-3-2 (assembly GCF_009707605.1). Classification (NCBI taxonomy): domain Bacteria; kingdom Bacillati; phylum Actinomycetota; class Thermoleophilia; order Solirubrobacterales; family Conexibacteraceae; genus Conexibacter; species Conexibacter sp. W3-3-2. Next base: position 123,081 of record NZ_WLYW01000002.1, read on the forward strand.
CACCTCGCTGCTGGTGTGCGGGTCCGAGCCTGTCGTCTGCGCGTAGGCCGCGACTAGCGTGCGCCGGTGATGGAAGCGGCCGCATTGCCAGACGACGACGCCCTGGACGCGTGGGCCCTGGAGCTGGCCGAGCGCGGCGGGCATGACGCCGTCTACGAGGAGGAAGCCGCCGAACACCTGGCGCTGGAGGAGATCGTCGACCCCGTGCTCGACGCGGTCGACGCGGGCCTTGAGGTCCTGCGCTGTCGGCTCGTCGTGCAGCGCACGCGCTGGTCCAGCCCCGATGGGCGGATGACGGTGCTCTCGGTTCGTCGCGACGGGATCGAGACGACCGCGGTCGGTCCGGGCCTCACGGGCCTGCGTCCGGGGACCCCCTGGACGCGCAGGTGCTGCTCGAGCAGCATCCGCGCCACGGCGAGCAGCTGCGGGTGCTGCGCTTCTCCGTCGGCGCCGACGACCCCGTGCATCAGTTGAGCTCGGTGCTGTGCGAGCTCCCCGGAGTCGGACCCGTCCGCGCTCGCCAGCTGATCGCGCGGTTCGGGGACGCGGTCATCGCCGAGCTCGACCGCGACCCCGCGGCGGTCGCACGGACCATCCCTGCAATCACCGAGACCCAGGCCCGCGCCCTGGAACGGGCCTGGCGGGCGCTTCCGGCGCACCGCGAGCTGCGGTTCCTGCTGCTGCGCCACCGGCTACGCAGCAAGGAGCGGGCGATCCTCCGCGCGCTCCCCTCCGACCCGTTGCAGCGGATCGCGCGTGACCCCTACGTCCTGACCCGGATCTCCGGGATCAGCTTCGAGGCAGCCGACGGCGTCGCGCGCGAGTTCGCCGTCGGCCGGGAGGATCCCAGGCGCGACCGCGCCGCGGTGCTGCACGTGCTTCGCGGCGCGTTCGCTGAAGGCCACGTCTACCTCCCCGCGTCCGTCCTGCGTCGGCGCGTCGAGGCGCTCAGCGGCCGCTACGACGAAGCCGTGGTCGGCCGACTGCGAAGTGCGGGCTCGATCGTGGTCGAGCGCGACCGGCACTATCTCGGCTGGGTATTCGCGCTGGAGCGCGCAGTCTCCCAGCAGCTGGGCATGCTGCTGGCCTGCGGACGACCGCTCAAGCCCGCCAGCCGCGCAGCCGCCGGCGACGTCGTGACGTTGACCGAGCAGCAGCAGCGTGGGGTCGCGCAAGCCTTGCAGCAGGGAGTGTCGTGCATCACCGGCGGGCCCGGATCGGGCAAGACCGCCACGCTGCGCGCCCTCGCCCAGGCGGTCAGCCCGCGCGGCGCGTTGGCGCTGTGCGCTCCGACTGGGCGTGCGGCCCGACGCATCCAGCAGTCGAGCGGCCTGGAAGCGATGACGATCCATCGGCTCCTGGAGTGGAACGCGCGCGAGAACCGCCCCGGGCGTGACCGTCGCACGCCGCTGCGCGAGTACCGCGTCGTGGTCGTCGACGAGGCCTCGATGCTGGACCTGCAGCTGTTCGCGCAGCTCCTCCAGGCGCTCGCCGCCGGAACGCACCTCGTCCTGGTCGGCGACGTCGACCAGCTGCCCCCGGTCGGTGCCGGCAGGCCGTTCGCGGACCTGCTGCGCAGCGGCCGGGTCGCGACGGTCCGCTTGACGCAGGTCTTCCGTCAGGCCAAGACCTCCTCGATCGTCGAGGCGGCGCGGCAGATCAACCGTGGAGCGATCCCGCGCCCGCACACCATCGATCCCGAGCAGCAGGACTGCTTCGTCCTCGAGCATCCGACCGCAAGCTCGCTGGCTGGCGCGGTCGCCGATCTCGTCGCCCAGCGGCTGCCCGTGACCTACGACCTGCACCCCTTGCACGACATCCAGGTCCTCGCCCTGACCCGTCGTGGCCCGGCAGGAACTACGGAGCTCAACGCAGCGCTGCGAGGACGCCTGAACCCCGAGGCGCCGCCCATCAGCGGGCTGCGGGCGGACATCCGGATCGGCGATCGGGTGATCCAGACCCGCAACGACTACGAGCTGTCGATGATGAACGGCGAGACCGCGGTCGTCATCGACTGCGTGCGCAGCCCCGCCGGCGACAGCGTCGTGTTGCTGGACGAGGACGGCCGCACGCTCGAGGTCCCGTTCTCACGATGCGGCTCCCTCGAGCCCGCCTACGCGATCACGACCCACAAGGCGCAGGGCGCTGAGGTTCCCGTTGCGGTCGTGGTCGTGCATGCCGCGGGCACCCACCGAAGCCTGCTGTCGCGCAACGCCGTCTACACCGCGATCACGCGCGCGCGCGAGCTCTGCGTCCTGGTCGGTGATCCGGCCGCGATCGCGCAGAGCGCCAGCACGCCGCTGGGAGCCGACCGGTTCTCCGACCTCGCCGGACGCCTCCAGCGCGAGCTTGTCAGCTGACGGCTCGCGCGCGCCGGCGGTCAGCGCGCGCGGAGCTCGCGGTGGCGTCTGTCGCGCTCCAGGAGGGCGTGGGCCTGGTCCAGGGTTCCGAGGGCGTTGAGGTGGCGGGTCTGGTGGGCGGGGATTCCGCCGCGGTGCTCGGCGGTTGCCCAGTGCGTCAGCCAGGAGGCGCCCATCACGAAGGCGCTGGCGCCGTCGTCGTCGGTCCAGAGTCGTGGTGCGTCGTCGCGTTCGGTGAGCACGACGACCGCATAGATCGGTTGGACGTAGGTGCTGAGGCTGTCGTAGAGCAGGGCTGCCTTGCTCTGGGCGACGGCGAGATCGTCCAGAGACCAGTCGCGTCCGCGCGTTTCCACGACGATCAGCGCGCGGGGCCCGGCGAGGATCCCGTCGAGCAGGGTGGAGGCGATCTGGACGTCCAGGGCCGCCCACCAGCCGGCGGTGCGGGCGAGTTCGGTGAGGTGCGGCGCGAGCGCGCGCTGGACGCGGTGCCGTGCGCGGGCGCGGAGTCCGAGCAGTGCGAGGTGCTCGAGGTCGCGCTCAGCGACCTCGAGCGCCGGGATCGGCTCCTGTGGGCGACCGGGGTAGTGCGCCTCGCTGAAGCTCATGCCGCGTCCGCCATGCTCGCGTGAGCGGTGCTCGCCGTGGTCGGTCTGGGCGTCCAGGGGGCGACGTAGACGTTGCTGCTGGCGGCTTGCAGCGCGCTGAAGCCGCGGCGGTCTGCCTCGAACTCCCCGCGGGCGGCCATCGGCCGCCCGTCGGGAGTCCGCGTCGGGGTCCTGCGGGATCGGACGTTGACCACGAGGAGGATGAGGACGAACGCGATCACGCCGAACGGCAGGAGCGTGCTGGTGCTGTCGTAGGGGTTGGTCAGCACGTCCCCCAGCAACTCGAGCGGCCCGGTCGGCATGAGCTCAGGCGGCCTCGGCGACCGCCGCAGCGGCCACCGGGGCGACCGGCGGGCTGTCCGTCGTGGCCTGGCCCGGTGTCGGCTGGTCCTCGAGGTGCTTGGTGAGGACGCGGCGGTACTTGGGGCGCAGCGCGTCCTGCGGGCCTGGGAAGCGCAGCCAGATGCCGTTGTAGGCGTCCTCGTCGGGCTCGCCCTTCTTGCCCGGGAGCACCTCGCCGGTGTAGAGCAGGCCCCACTCGACGAAGCGCCCGTGACGGGCGGCGAACTCCTGGGCGCAGGCCTTCACGCGGTCGTAGGTGTCCTCGGGGAAGTCCTCCTCCTGGACGAGCTCGAGCCGGTGGTTGATGTCCTGGACGTCGAGCTCCAGGGCACCCCATTCCTCGAACCGGTCGGCGCTGACACGGCGAGCCTGGCTGGGCGGGGTGGGAATGGGTTCACGGGTGATGCGTGGCATTGCTCGGGCCTCCTGCTGGGTTGCGGTCGGCCCGCGACGGGTTCGACCTGGTCGCCGCGCCACGCTACGCGCAAGGTGTGCTCAGCCCGCGCGGTTCGGCGGTGACCAGGTGATCGGGCTGGCGCCGCCCGGGTGTGACGCGCACGCCGCGGATCGCGCGGTCCTTCCCCACGGCGAAGGACACGCAGGCGGGTCGGGCGATGTCGGGTGGGACGGGCGTGTCGCGGATTGCTCGTGCGCGGCAGTCGGGCGTGCGTGGCGGGGTTGCGGGGACGGCGCCCTTGTCGGTGAGCAGTTCGATGCGGCTGATCGGGACGCGGGAGGGCTTGGTGTTGCCCGCTGCTCCGACGACGAGCTCGAGCTCGTAGGTGTCCTTGTCGGTGAAGCCGTAGAGCGTGCGGACCTGGAAGGTCCGAACGCGGCGGCCGTCCCCGGAGCGGATGTAGGCGGTCTGGCGCAGGTTCAGGCCGTTCACCGGAGCGGTGCCGGCCGCGCGCGGGGCGCGGGACTTCGCGCTCGACGGTTCGGGGGTGGCCGGGTCACCCGCGAAGGCGAAGTAGGCGATCGCCAAGAGGCTGAGGGCGGTGATGGTCGCGGCGATCGCCTGGGGGCGCGTCGGACGGGTCATGCCGGTGACCGTACGAGCGGCTCGGTGGGCGGCGGCTGCTCCTCGGAGCGCAGCCAGGATCGCCAGGCCCATCCGGAGGTGCCGCTGACCACCGCGCCTCCTCCTCCGGGGCCGATCGTGACCTCGTGGAGTGTGGGCTGGTTGGAGAGGTGAACGGGTTGGAAGGGGCCTCCGTGGACGCGCGCGCCGCGGGGCTCGAGCGTGACTGCGAGGACGTCGACGTAGCCGACGACGTCGCGGTCGCGCGCGAAGTAGAGACGGCCGCCCGGGCTGATCTGTGGTCGCAGCCCGCCGAAGAACACCGACGCGGTGGTGAACTGCAGGCCGTGCTGGCGGTCCTCGCGCAGCATGCGGTCGATCGTGTCGCGGTCCCGCAGGGCGACGATGTCTCCGCACCCGGGTCCTGTCGGGGGTGTCTGGCGCGGGCGGTCCGGCTGGACGGGCGTGACGGCGGGTGGCGGCAGGACGCCGGTCGGGTCGAACGTCGGGGCGACGGTGAGGTCGCTGAGGGCCAGGCGCGCGGCCGTTGCGGCGCCGAGGTTCGCCTTCGCGCTGATCCAGGTGCCCGGGGCGGCGTCGGCGGGCAGGAGGCGGTCGAAGTACTCGATCGGGACGCGCGGGTCCCACTCGGGCGCGCAGAGTCGCGCCATCCTCTCGGCGCGCTGGACGATCAGCAGGTGGGTGCTCAATCGGCGCTGGGCGAAGCCGAGGAACTGGACGTGGCGTCCGTGGCCGTGCTTGTCGGTGGTCAGGAGGCGCGTGACCGGGTAGGTGGTGTCGTAGGGCTCGGGTGCTTCGACGCGGACCGTGGCGGTCACCGCGGTGACCTTGCGCACGCAGAACGGGAGCTTGCTCTCCCCCACCCGCGGCCAGAATCGCTGGCCTGGTCTGATCCGGAGCGGGTGAACCGGGGGCTCAGCGGTCGGCCGACGCGACCCCCAAGCGATCGTCGCGGGTTTGATCCACGCAGCACCTGAAGCTCCCATTGGGTCAGCACGCTCGCACGCGGCTGCGTGATCGCCGCGCGCTTGCCCGTTCACCTCCCCGCGGCGACGAGCCCGTCGGCGCCTTGACACGGGCAGCCACCCGCCATCGGGCTCGGCCCCTGCGCGGACCGGGGGCGCTTCGGTCGCCGGGCCGGGCGGCCACCTGGCGCGGGCGCCGGTCGGGGTCCTCTGCCGGGTCATGCAGCGCGGTGTGGGCTGGCGCGCGCAGGTCTTCTCCCCCGTCGCGCGCTCCGCGACGCGGCCGCCTCAGAAATCCCCTTTCCCCCCGTTTGCGGGGGCGGGGAGCAGCTGCGCTGCGAGTGCCGCGGTGAGCTCTGCGGATCGGCCGGTTCGCGCGGGCGGCCCGGCGGCGAGGAGCGGCGCGCGGCGGGCGAGGAAGCAGAGGTTGGGCGTGACGTCGCCGCTGACGGCGCGGGTCTCGTCGAGGAACCCGATCGCTTGGTCGTGATCGCGGAGCCGCGCGATCGCCGGCGCGGCGGCACTGACGGCGACGCCCAGGCCGGGGACGACGATGCCCTGCGTGCCGAGCATGAGCACCGGGATCGCCAGGCGCACGGCCCGGCCGGCGTCGACGAGCGCGGCGAGCTGCGCCTGGCTGTGGCCGCGGTCGAGGGCGGCGAGCGCAGCGCGGGCGGTGACGTGGACGAGGGACGGGATGGCCTTGGGCTGCCAGCCTGCGGCATGCAGCGCGTCCAGCAGCGCGCGCGTGCGCTCCTGGGGCGTGAGGTCGGGGAACCGCAGCGCCGTCTGGGGTTCGTGGCGGAGGGTGAGCAGGAGGTTGCGCCGGTACGCGTTGTCGCAGGCGAGGTCGCGACGGCGGTCCGGGACGGTCGACCGCGGGCCGTGGAGCCCGGCGGCGGCGCGCAGGGACTTGGGGTCCTCGGCGGTGAGGTGGCGACCAGGGCCGTTAGGTGCGCGTCGGACTTCGCGGGTCACAGCAGGGAGGCGAGCATGTTGGCGGAGGCGAGGTCGGGGTCGGTGTCGGTGCCGGGGGGCTGCGGGATCCCGTCCCTGACGGCTTGGAGCAGGGCGTGCTGGCGGCCGAGCATCGCCAGGAGTCGCTGCTCGTTGGAGCCGTCGGCCAGCGCCCAGATCGAGGTGATGGGGTGCGGGTCGTTCAGTCGTGCGTGCGCGCGACGCTCGGCGTGCTCGTGAACGCCGGCGATGGTGTCGAGCTCGGCGAACACGACGTGGGTGGCGGCGGTGAGGGTGTGGCCGCGGGCGCCCTTCTCGAACCCGGCGATCAGGAGCCTGCAGTTCGGGTCGGTCTGGAAGCGGTCGACGTGTTCGGCCTCGCGGCCGGCGCGCACGTCGTGGGTGAGGCGCGCCGCGTCTGGGAAGGCCCGGACGAGGCGGTCTTGGACTGCGACGTGCTTGGCGAACACGAGCGTCTTGGCGATGGGCGACTGGGCGGAGAGGAGGTCGATGATCGCCGGGACCTTCCCGAGCCCGATCAGCTTGCGCAGTTCGCTGTGCAGCAGCAGTGCCTGGGCGTGGTGCGCGGGGGACATACGGCGGCGCACCGCGGCGCGAGCGCGCAGAAGAAGGTCGGCGTCATCTCGCGCGTGGGCGCGAAGCGCGCGCAGCTGTTCGGGGTTGATCGCTCGGGCGAGGACGGCGGCGAGCGCGGCGTTTGCTGCCTGGCATTCCCGATCGTGGGCGTTGGGCAGCCAGAGGACGTGGCGCTGAGTTGGGCCGAGCTCGGGCATGAGCTGGCGGGTGGTGCGGCGGATCATCACCGCGGCGCGGAGCTGCTCGTGCAGTTCCGTGAGGTGCTGCGCCGTGCCGTGCACCCATCGGACCGCGCCGGATGTTCCGGGAGTCGGGACCGGCCGGCTCGACTGGAAGGTGCGCACGAAGGTGTCGTAGCCGCCGAAGGTGCGGTCGAGGTGCCCGAGGGTCCTGAGGAGGTTGGCGAGGTCTGCTGGGCGTCGGCGGACCGGGGTGCTCGTGATGAGCACCGTGACGGGGGAATCGGCCTTGCGGGTGAGCGCGCGGATCGCCTGGGCGCGGCGCGCGCGGGGGTTGATGAGGCACTCGGCTTCGTCGACGACGAGCCCGCCGAGGTTCACCGAGGTGAACGTGGGGAGGTGGTCGGCGACGACGTCGGCGGTGACCACGAGGTAGTCCTCGCCGTTGTAGGTGAACGGTGTCCGGGTTGCGATGGTTCGCACGCTCCGGTCGGGGAGGGCAGCGGCGATCTCGCGTGGCCATGCAGCGCGCAGCCATGACGGCACGACGATGAGCGCGGGGAGGGCGCGGGCGACCTCGAGGCCGAGGATGGCGGTGAGGCTCTTCCCCGCTCCCTGGTCGTCGGCGAGCAGCCCGGCGCCCGTTGCGGCGATGTAGTGGGCGCCGACCCATTGGTGCTCCGCGGACTGGACGGCGAGCCGGGAGTCGAGGAGTTCGCGCAGGGCTGCCGGCGCCGCGGGGTTGGGGTGCGCGGTCGCCTCGCTGAGGGCGCGGATCCCGCCGGGACCGATCGGCGGGAGTTGGTCGGGCGTTCGGCGCGTGCGCGTCGGCGTCGCGGCTTGTGCTTGCGGGTCGTGGAGCAGGGCGGTGGTGCGGCGATCTGCGCGCCATGGGCCGGTGCGGATGAGCGCGCGGCGGACGGCCGCGCGGGAGCTGTCGCTGATCTTCAGGGTCCAGGTCTTGTTCGTCGGGTTCCAGCTGGCCGCGGAGCCCAGGGCCCGTAGCGCGCGAAGGAGGTCCTCGGAGTAGGCCGCCTCGAGCGTCAGCGTGGTCGCGCGGGCCACCAGGTGCCCGGTCGGCGTAGGGTCGCGCAGCCGACGCGTGAGATCGGGGTCGGTGTCGACGTCGAGGTCCTGCAGGCGCTGGGCGAGCACGGCGAGCTCGCGCGCGTCGAAGGGGAGGTCCAAGGCGAGAGCGTCGTCGCGGACGGGCCGGAAGCCGAGGTCCTCGAGCGCGGATCGGGCACGACCGTCGGCCGGGCGGGCGGTGATCTGCGTCTCGCGGGCGAGTTGCAGGCGGGTCGCGGGCCGGGCGCGCACCGTGGGGTTGGCGAGTAGGGCTCTGTCGGCGGCGCTGATCGCGATTCCCAGGTCGGGCTCGCTGACGAGGGACCGCAGCGCCTTCGCGCTGGCGGGCGTGATCGGCCCGGTCCAGTGCGCCTCATCGCGGGCCCAGCGGGCGCCGGGGATCCCGGCGAGGCGCGGGTGGGTCTGGGGGTCGAACTCGAAGGAGGCAACCCAGTGCCGTCCGCAGGGCGAGGACCAGACGGCGCGGATGGGGGGATTGGGCTCGCCTTCCAGGAGTGCGGACGCAACGCGGTCGGCGGCAGCTTCGCCGTGGAGTGCTGGGGGCAGTCGCAGCAGTCGCTTCGCGCGTCGCCGACGGCGAACCGGGACCGTGCCGCTGTCGAGCGCCTCCCGGAGTTCGAGGAGGGCGCGCGAGCTCGGCTGCGGTGGCGCATCGGGAAGCACGGCAGCAGGGTGCCAACGGACTGCGCATCCCGCCCCGGATCCGGGTCACGGGTCATCGCATGAGCGCGGGCGCCCGGTCGCCGGGTTGCGCATGCGCAACTCCTTGCGAGCCGTCGTCGACGGCCTGGGGCCGGGCCGGTTGCCTCAGCGGCGGCGTCGTCGGAGTTGCGCATGCGCAACTCCATCGCCCCGGACGGCGGTTCGGGCCGCCCGCGGTCCGAGTTGCGCATGCGCAACTCGTGGGCCGCGACCCGGGCCTCCTGCGCCCTAGAGGTCGTCGGTGTCCGAGAGGGCGTCCTGCACGCCCAGGCGCGCGGCGATCCGCGCTGCCTCGTCGGGATCGCTGGCGACGAAGGAGAATGCGAATCCCGCCTCGCCGCGCGGTGCCACCTTGACCTCGGCGCCGAGCCGGTCCGTCAGGCGGTCGGCGAGGCGGGTCGCGGCGGCGCGGTGGTCGGCGCTCGCGCCGCGGCGGCCGGGCCGAGGCGCCCGGGGTTCGGTCTGGGCGAAGCGCGCGATCTGCTGCTGCAGCTCGGCGCGACTCCACCCCTCGCGCACGGCACCGCGGGCGAGGTCGTCCCGGACGTCCGCGTCCTCGATGGCGAGGAGGTAGAGCGAGTCGGACGCCGACATCTGCCCGGTGTCGATGAACTCCCGGACGGTCGCGGTGTGCTCGAGCAGTCGCAGCGTCTTGCTCACGGCGCTCTGGGTCCGGCCGACAGACTCGGCGATCTGGGCCTGCGTCATCCCGTGCTCGTCCTTGAGGCGCTGGTAGGACTGCGCCTCTTCGACCGGCGAGAGCCGCTCGCGCGCGACGTTCTCGATGACCGCGTCGAGGAAGGTCTCGTGATCGCGGACCAGCGCCGGCACGGTCGCGAGACCGGCGGCCGCCGCGGCGCGGAACCGTCGCTCGCCGGAGACGAGCATGAACGCGCCCGCGATCTCGGGGTGCGTCCGAACGACGAGCGGGTGTTTGACGCCGTGCTTGCCGACGGACAGCGCGAGCTCGTCGATCCCGGCGAACTGCTGGCGTGGCTGCGCGGGGTCGGCGTGGACCGATCCGATCGGGAGCTCGACGATCCGCTCGCCCTTGGCGACGGTGCGGCTCGCGACGGACGTCGCGCGGGTGACCGTCTCGGAGTGCAGCTGACGGACGGGGGTGACGGAGCGTCGTTCCTTGCGGGCCATGGGACGGCAGGCTAGGGGAGGCACGTGACGACTCGGCACGATCGCGGGCGCGGGAGTCCGGTACCCCGTCGGTTTGGGGGAAAGGGGATCTTCGGTCCGGTGTCGAAGCTACCGTCATGCGCATGAACTTGATCGCCGTGCACTCCAACAAGGGCGGGGTCGGGAAGACCACCTGCGTGACGCACCTCGCTGGCGTGCTCGCCGGGGTCGGGATGCGCGTCCTTGTGATCGACCTGGACAGCCAGGCCAACGCCGCCGTGCAGCTCGGGCTCGACCACGCCGCGATCCGCGGCCGGTCGATCGAGGCGCTGCTGGAGGACCCGGATCTCGACGCGGTCGCGTCGGCGCTGCCGACGCCCTGGTCCGACGACGTGCGCGTCATCGCGTCGGACACCTCGCTGCGTCTGCTGAGCAAGCAGATCGTGGCCGACGGCCAGGACTCCGCGCGGCCCTGGCTGCAGGAGATCGTCGAGGAGTTCGCCGAGCCGGACTCGGCGTGGACGCCGGGCGTCGTGCTGTTCGATACCCCGCCGTCGACCTACGACCCGTTCGTCCAGGCCGCGCTGGAGCTCGCCGACACGCTGATCATCCCGTCAGGCACCCAGCGTCACGACATCGACGCCGTCCTGCGCGCGTACGAGGACGCGCGGCTGCTGCGCCAGGCCATCGGCAAGCCGGAGCCCGCCGCCGGCGTGATCCTGCAGATGCTGCGGGAGACGACGTTGACGATGATGGAGCTCGAGCAGTACCTCAGCGACGAGTTCCCGCTTCCGATGCTCGGCTGGACGGCGCTGACCGAGCGGGTCCGCGAGGCGGCCTACACGATGGCCGACGGGGAGTCAGCCCGTCCGCTGACGTGGCAGCCCGAGCGGCACGCCTCCAGCCGTCCCGCGACCAACGTCTGCTGGAACTACACCGAGTTCGCCCACCGCGTGATCAGCATGGCCAACGGCGTGCCGGTCGAGCCGATGTCGATGCCGGACTTCCGCCAGCGCGCAACGCTGGCGGCCTGACGTCGACGATGCGCACGGAGCGTCGACGTCGGCGGCCGCTGCCCAACACGCTGGTCCCGCGCCACCCCGCGCCGGCCCTCCCGGCAAGCCCGCCCGCCGACGCGCGCGCCGTCCCTCCACGACCGCAACCACCACTTGCAACCGGGACCACGACGCGCGCCGAGGTGATGGTCTCGATCGAGATCTTCCGCCACTACGCAACGCTGCTCCCCCAGAGCGACGGCCCCCAGGGCTGGACCGATCTCATCGACGCCCTGCTCCAGGCCCCCAGTGACGCAGTCCGACAGGCCCTCGACGAGAACGCGGCACAGGTCGGCGCCCCGCGAGAAGGCGTCCGCGTTCGCTTCGAGCTGAGCGCCGAACGCGCGCGCTCCCTGGACGTGCTGCGCAACTCCATCCAGCGCGCCGGCGAGCCACGCCTCACGCGCTCCCGGGTCATCCGGGCGGTGCTCGCTGACGGCTCGCGGTCGCGCCAGCACCTCAAGCGACATCCTGCGTAGCGGAAACCCTCCTAGCCGAGAGCGCGCCCCGAGGAGACCGCTTGGCGGGCCGCCGGCTGGGGCGCGACCTTCACGGGGCGGCCGGGGCCGTGCGCGGTGCGGATCTCGCTCCCGCGCGGAGGCCGGCGCTGGGCAGGTGAACCTGTGCTGCCGTTACCGTCGGCGGTTGGCGGCGTCGCGTAGCCCGTCCTGGTAGGCGCGTTCGGCCATCAGGTTGGCCTGCTTGGCGGTGAACACGCGGTCGGTCTTGCCGGACTCTGAGACGACGTCGGCGAGGGCGCGGTCGAGCTCGTCGCGGGTGTAGATGCGGACCGGCTCGCGGTCGCAGCCGCAGGAGAGCAGTGCGCGGGCGGCGTGGGGGCGGGCGCGGACGAGGGTGCCGCAGGACGGGCAGGCGTAGTGGGGGACCGGGGTGCCGCACTGGGGGTCCTCGAGGAGGAAGTAGCGGCCGCGGGCCTTGGGGACGATGCCGACCATGCGGCGGGCGTCGAGGTTGACGATCGAGCCGTTGCCGCGCAGGCCCTTGCGCAGCTGGACGCGGCCGTGGTCGAGGTCGACGCTGGTGACGAGCATCGCGTAGGCGTGCTGGGCGTCGTACCAGAGCTGGCCGGGGCGGATGAAGCCGACGATGCGGCGGGTCGTGAAGCGGATGCCGTCGACCCACACGTGCCGCGCGGGCTGGTAGGGGACCGCGTGCCGGGAGAACGTGATCTCCGCCGGGCGCGCGGTGAGGAGGGAAGCGGTCATGCGATCCACGTTAGGACCGCGATGACGGAGTTGGGCCGCAGCGCGAAAGTTTCGTTGAAGATTGCTCGAATCTTCAACGCTCACGCCCCCACGCTGGATGGGGGGTTTGGGGATTTTCTGGGGTCAGTAGCGGCGTGAGCCGCTGAGTGCGCTGCCGGTGAGCACGGGGGCGGCGTAGCCGATCTGGTCCAGGAGGGTCTCGCCGATGAGCGTGAGCTCGAGCCGCTGGGGCCGGTTGGTTTCGACGTCGACGTGCCGCACGACGCCAAGGTGCTGCAGGCGCTGGGAGTAGCCGATGCTGCGGTCGTCGGCGGTCACGGTGAAGGGGCGTCGCTGGGTGACCGTGGCCTGCCAGATGCGGCGCATCACCTCGCGTTCCTCGTCGCGCAGCAGCAGCGTCGCGCGGAAGGAGTCCAGGTAGCGCAGCTCGACCGGGCGGCGGTACACGTCGAGCGCGTGCTCGCTGGCGGCGTGGGCGGCGGCGCTGGGCGAGTCATCGCCGGCTGGGTGGGGGAGCCCGACGACGATCATGTCCAGCAGCGTGACGTCCCGGGTGTCGTCGGGAGCGTGGAGCGCAAGCACCGCGAAGACGCTGCGGTGCGGCCGCGGAACCGCCTGCAGCTGCTGCTCCATCGGCAGCGCGCGCTCCGATGGCGGCTGGGTGTTGAAGGGCGGGGGAGGCGGGCTGAAGATCGGCGAGCTCACGCCTCGGTAGTCGGTCCCGCGAGCGGGTTCTGAACAGCGAGCGCGGGCTCGCGCCGCCAGAGAATCACCAACGCCCACCGGGATCCCACCCCGGTGCAATGGCTCCCACCAGCCCGCGCGGACCTCCGCGCTCGCCATGCCGCCGCGGGCGCGGCGGCGCGCAGATGTCGCACGCGCGGGCCCGGGGCGCACGCCGCTTCAGGGGCGGGTCTGGCCGTGGTGAGGGCGTGGCGTCGCGGGGCGGGAGTTCAGCGGCGGCGGCGCGCGGCGGGCGCGTCGATGGTGCGGTGGGTGCACTCCGGCCCGTTGATCGCCGGATCGCAGAAGGCGCCGCGCATGGCCGGGAGCTCGACGTTCGCGCACGTGCGGTCGTGGGCGCGGAACACGCAGTCCTCACACGAGGCGTTTCGGTGGGGCGCGCTGAGGTGCAGCTCGGCGAGGAACCAGGCGTCGGCGTCGCGCTCGCCGCCGACGAGCGACAGTCGCTGGGCCAGCATGCCGCGCAGGGCGTCGGCGAGCACGTAGGGCTCCGTCCCGCGGGCGGTCGGCAGCACCACGGGCTTGCCGGCCGGCCGGGTCTCGACGATGAGCTGCAGCAGCTCGGCTTCCTCGAGTCCGAGCCACAGCGCGCTCTTGCGCAGGGGGTAGGCGCGCGCGGCGTGGCGCACGGGGGTTCCGTCTGCGTGGCGCAGGCGCCGGGCTTCGACCATGCAGGCGGTTTCGGTGTGCCCGCGCACGAGAGCGATCTTCCAAGCGGGCAGTCGGCTCCACCAGCGGCGCAGGCACTCCCGGTCGGCGTCGGTGAAGACGGTGACGTCGGGATCCTCGCGCAGCAGGCTCAGGTAGCGCTCGTCTCGTCCGTCGTAGCGGTCGTTGATCTCGTCGGTCGAGACCGGTCGTCCGCAGTACTCGGTGGCGGGTTCGTGGGAGACCTCGCGGTCGAAGCGGGTGAGCCCCCAGAGGTCGGCGATCGTGCGGAGTTGTGTCTCGCTGATGCCGAGCTGCTGGGCGAGTTCGTGACGCGGGCGGGTCACGTGGTAGAGGTCGAAGACGGTCTCGACCTGCTCGGTGGTCCAGCCCGGCGGGATCCCGGGGATGAAGGCGGCGGGCCGGGAGCGCAGCGTGATGGCAGCGCGCTCGCGGCGAGCGTCGGGCCTGGGCGCGACGGTGGTGGTCATGGGTGCCTACTGCCCGCTGGCCTGGGCGCTGCTGAACTTCGCGCCTCGGGCGAAGGGATCGTCGACGACCGTGATCGGGGCGGCGCCGCGGAAGCTGCTGGCCGCGGGGGCCGGAACGGGCGCTGCGCTGCGCTCAGCCAGGCGGATCGCCTCGGCGAGCGGGTCGGTCGGGGTCTGTCCGACCGCGGTGGCGGTCCCGCCTGCCGCGGCGACCGCTGCACCCGTGGTGGGCTGGGCGGCGGTCGCAGGCGCGGGCGGCGTGGCTGGAGTGGCGGGGGCGGAGTCCTCACCGCCGGTGAGCTGCGTCGCCGCGATCGCGAGCGCGGCGATCGCCAGCAGGACCCAGTACATGGGGCGGACGGTGGCGAGTTGGGCCTTCATGGGAGTTCTCCGGTCGTCAGCCCGCGGGGGCGGGGTCGGGGGCGGCGGGGTCGGCGGGTGGGGCTGCGGCGGGGGCGGCTCCGTCGAGCGGGTCGGCCTGTGCCTCTGGAGCGACGAACACGCCGGCGGTGAGGGCCATCGAGAAGGTCTGGGCGGAGCTGAACGAGAGCGAGTCGACGTACCAGATCGGTCCGCGGGCGTCGATGCGGGTGCGTCCCTTGGCGGTCTTCACCGAGGTCAGGCCCTGCATGCCGCCCAGGAACGACAGGCACCGCAGGAACTCGCACTCGACCGTCAGCGACGCGGGCCACGTCGCGAAGGTGCCGGCGGGGGAGGGCTGCGATGCGGCTCCGGGCTCGAAGCTGACGATCGAGGTCTTCGTGGCCTCCGCCAGGCGGGTCAGGCGGGTGAACTCGCGGCCCCAGCTGACGCGCTGCGGAAGCGCGATGCGCAGGGGCTTGGCGAGCTTGTTGGAGTTGGCGCGGATCTGCAGCCGCAGCTCCTGCGCCTGGCCGGTGACGGCGACGGCCTCGGCGGCCGTGCGGTCGGCGTTGTCGCGGGCCGCCTTGGCGTCGTCGATGCTGGGCTTGATCACCATCAGCGCCAGGGCGCCGGCGACGATCGCCGTGACGGTGGCGATGATGATGCGCGCCTGGTGGGCGGTGACGGTCATCCGGTCGGCTCCTGGGTGATCTTGGGGGTGGCGGCTGCGAGGTCGCGGGGGTTGGTGAGGTCGACGCTGACGCGGAACGTGTAGGCCTGTGAGTCCTCGCGCTGGCGGGTCGCGGAGACCAGCTCGGCGCCGTCGACTCCGGGGGTGGTTGCGAGCCGCTTGACGTAGCGCTCGATGGTGTCGCGGCGCACCGCGATGCCGGTGAGCTGCATGTCGGCGCCGCCCGCGGTGACCGTTGCTCCCGGGACGCCGGGGAAGGGCGGCATCGTGACGCTGGAGTCGGTCAGGCCGATCTCCGCGGGCGTCGCCTGCGCGATTCGGGTGAGCTGCTTGCGCCAGTCGATGCGGAACGCGGTGAGGCCGCCGACGAGCGCGACGCGGTCGATCCCGCCGGCCTGCAGCAGCGCCTGGAGTGTGCGCTCGGCGGCCTGTCGCTCGAGCTGGGCCTGCTCCAGCCGCGCCTGGGCGGAGCGCTCCTCGGCGAGTGCGTCGTCTTTGGTGCCGGACGTGACCGTCGCTGCGGCAGCACTGGCGACCAGGACGACGGCGCTCGCGGCCAGGACACGAGCGGTCGCGGGCGCCATGAGTGGGGGGCGCTTGGCCGGGCGTGGGAGGAGGTTGATCGAGTAGGCGCGCTGCTCGTTGCGTGGGTCGGAGAGGCCGCGCACGCACGCGCCGAACGCGCTGAGATGGAGGTCGAAGTCGCTGAGACCCTTGGTGCTCAGCGCGGCGATGGGGGTCGGTCGGCCAGCCTCGACGTCCAGGACCCCCTTGAGGTAGACGTCGATGTCCGGCATGCGTGAGCCGCCACCGCAGAACAGCAACGGGACACGCGTCGAGAACTGCTCGGCGTACCAGGAGGCCATCTGCTGCCCGAGCTCCCGGAGCTTGGCGTGGAGGGCCATCGCGCCGTCGCCTCCGCCGCTGACCAGGTCCGCCAGCCGGCCGCGGTTGGCCTTGATCTCCTCGGCCTGGGCCAGCGACATCCCGCCGGTGGTGAGCATCTCGGTGAGGTCGCGTCCGCCGATCGGCAGCACGCAGACGTTGTGCGGCAAGCCGTTGCCGACCGCGATCAGGGTCGTGCTCGAGGCCCCGATGTCGACGACTGCGGCGCGCGTGTCGCCCCGCCCGTCGGCGATCGCTCGCGGGATCGCCGCCCACGACGGCTCGATCTGCAGGACGTTGATGCCGGTGCCCTCGATGGCAGCCACGAGCGGCTCGAGGAAGGAGTGCGGGGCCGCGGCCCCGATGACGCGGATCGCGCCGTCCTCCTCGCGGCCGGTGACGAGGTAGTCCAGCGCGTTGGCCTCGTGGCCGCCCGGGACTCGGCGCCCGAGTGAGATGACCGCCGCTTCTCTGAGCATCGGCTCGGTCATCTGGCTGGGGTACTCGGAGGTCTGCAGCGTGCACGCGCTCCCCGGGATCGTGACGACCGCGCGCTTGTGCTTGGGCCGGACCTCGCTGAAGGCCTGCGCGACTGCTTGGGCGACGGCTTCCGGCTGACGGACGACATCGGCGCGGATCGCGCCGACCGGCAGTTCAGCGCGTGCCGCCGCCTCGATGGTGTAGCGGTCGGCGCGCCGGGTCGCGGCAACGACCCGCACCGCGGTATGGCCGATATCGATGCCGACGATGTCTTGCGGGTGGCGTCTCATGTCTGGCGATCAGTGTGCGTGGAGCGTGTGCAGCAACGGCGGATTTCCTTTCGGGGCAACCGGTTCACCTCGTCGGCTCTAACGGTTCACCTTCGAGGTGAACCGGCGGCCGGCTGGGCCGGCGGGGTCGACGTGGGTGAACGCGTCGTGGCGGCGCGTCGCGCGCGTACGGTCCTTGGGGTGAGACGGTCTCGAGCTCTGCTGGTGGTCCTCGGCGCGGCGGTGGCGCTTGCGCCGCCGCCGTCGCTGGCCGCACCTGGCGATGCGATCACGCAGATCGATGCGTTGGACTCGCGGATCGAGCGCACCACGCGCGTGGAGCGCCGGCTGGCGGGCCAGGAGCGCCGGGCGGAGCGCGAGCTGCGTTCGTTGCGGGCGCGCGAGCGTCGCGCGTCACGTGAGGTCCGAGCGGCGACGGCGAAGCTGCGGTCCGCCAGCGTGGTGCAGACGCGCGCCGAGGATGCGCTCAGTCGCGAGGTTGCCGAGCTGCAGGGCATCGCGAGCGTGCTGGCCGACGCGAACGTCGTGGGGGGAGGGGGATATCGGCGCGCTGGGCCTGGCGATGAGCGCGGCCCCGGCCCATAGCGCGCTCGCCGCCGCACAGGGTCAGTCGCTCCTGGATCGTCAGCGCGATCTCGTGGTACGCCTGAAGGGCGACGTCGACCGACGCGGAGCGCAGTCGGCGCGCTACGCCCAGCGCGCCGCGGTGTTGGCTGCCGCGCAAGACGAGCTGGCGACAGCGCGGCGCCAGCAGCGCCAGATCGTGAGCGTGCTGCGTGAGGCGCGGCGTTCGCGCCAGCAGCGCCGCGAACGCGACCAGCGCAAGGCGAGCGCGTTGCTCGAGCAGCTCTTGGGCAGCGACGCCGACTTCGCGCTGCCGTCGCTGAGTGCCGCGGTGGGTTCGGGACCGACGACGATCGTGCGCGCGGCGCAGGCCGAGCTCGCGCGCAACGTCGTCGAAGCGCCGCTGGGATCCAACAACTCACCGGATATCGCGCGCTACCGGTCGGCGACACGGAACGCTGCCCCCGGGCAGCCGTGGTGTGCGTACTTCGTCTCCTACCTGGCGCGCCGCGCCGGTAAGCCGCTTGGCCCGGGCGGAGAGGGGATGGGGTACGTGCCCGCGATCCGCACCTGGGCAGGATCGCTGGGACGGTGGGCTCCGTCGGACGCGATCACGCCCGTGCCAGGGGACCTGATCGTGTTCCCGCAGCACATCGGCCTGGTCACCGGGTACGACCCGTCGACGAAGGTCGTGACCTCGATCGAGGGCAACACCAGCCACCGCGTCGCCGAGCGCACCCATCAGATCCAGGCCGTGCTCGGATTCGTTCGCCTGTGGGGCGCGCCGCTGGCCCAGCCCGGCCCGGTCGCGATGCCCAAGTGGGGCACAGGCCGCTACGACGGCGAGCAGCGCTACCAGGGCAGCGACAACGACCAGCGCGACGACTCGCTCCCGAGCACCGAACCGACCACCTGAAACAGAACAGCTGGCCGCCGCCTGCGACGCCACGGAGATTTCAGCCCGAAGGAGCCGCTCACCCGCGAGGAGGTCGCCGCGCTCATGGATGCCGTGCTCCCCGCGCGCGGTCGGCCGGGCGTGATCGCTACGCGCAACCTCGCGCTGCTGGGAGTCCTCGTCGGGGCTGGGCTGCGCGTCTCGGAGGCGCTCAACCTTCAGGTGCGCAACGTGCTCGACGGCGGCCGTGCCCTGCGCGTCCGGCACGCAAGGGGGCCACCGATCGCGTGGTGGGGCTCCAGCCCACGGTACGCCGCCCTGCTGGCGACGTGGCTTGCGATGCGCACGGGCCTCGGCCTCAACGGCCGCCAGCCGATCTTCTGCACCGTCGCAGACGGCAGCGGCGCCTAGGGCGTCCGCAAGCTAGGCCAGCCGCTTGACACGTCCTACGTCCGGCGGCTCCTGCCGAGCGGGTTAGAGAGAGGCACCTCCGTACCGGTCACCGGGGTCAGCCTTGAGCGGGTACGTTAGCCCCATGCGCTCTCCTGCTCTGTGCGACAGCCCCCGCCAGGACTCGACCTGTGATGTGCTTGCCGTAGGCCGATGCCGGGCCTGCGACCAAGCCTTCTGTGCATCGCACTTCGTCGCCCAGCAGAACAAGTGTGTGACGTGCTACGACCGGCAGAACAGCCCGGCAGCTACACCCACTGACTTCGCAACTCGCGGATGGTAGCCCGCGCATCATGAGCCTGCTGGACGACGCCAAGCGCATCCATCACGGGCGTGCCGCCGGAGCCGCACGACTTGCAGCCGAGCAGGAGCGCCGGGAGCGAGATCAGGAGTCGCGCGCGACGGCAATCCAGGGAATCGGATTGGACTTCAGCGTGGAGGCCCGACGCCTCGGCGTTCCGATGGTCGTCCTGAGCTCGGGCAGGACCCCGAGCGTGTGCACGAGCCGCTCGATTTAGCTCTAGTCTCGCGGACACGCGAGGCGACGATGTCGCTGCCAGGTAGCGTGGCCCTCAGAGGTGAGAGCCGCCCCGCGAGCGTTAGAGACAGCGCTTCGCGCGTCTGGAGTTCAAGCGGGACAGCTCTCGGCGCGCACCATATCGAGCGGGATGGTTCGTCAGCAAGCGTCTGTCTGGCCTGTGGCCCATTCTTCGCTCCGCCGCTTGACCACCTCCTCGACGGTCCGGCGGACGTGGTCGATCCGGACCGCACTCGAGGGACGCCCAGATGAGTCCGCCGACGATCTCGAAGAGCACGATCGGAGTTGCGCAGCGCCCAGAGCTGCCGCCGGGCTAGCCGGCGCACGGTCGCGGTGAGGGTCCAGGGAACACGGCTCCGGCGTGACCGCGCTCTCGCGAAGCGACCTCCTAGCCCGCGAGCTCCGACAAGCCGCACGCCCGTAGCGATTCAGGGCGCGGAAACGACCCGATCGCTGGCTAGCCGACTCCGGGCATCCTTGCATCTAGTGCGAGGTTGGTCCGCGCGAGCTCGGGCGGTGGCGCTGGACTGGATGCTAGGCGCAGCTGGCGCGGCGGATGGTGGCGAGGACGGCCTGTGGCCGTTCCTGGGTGCAGTCTCCAAGGGCGCGCGCTCGGGCTGCGGCGTCGGTGAGGGTGCTGGCGGCGCCCCAGTAGGTCCGGGGGCCGGAGCGCGAGACGCAGATCACGCCGCCGGTGGCGCTCGCGCAGAGGGTTACGCGGGCGTCGGTGCGCTCGTAGATCTGCAGACGGTCCACGGGCCCGGTGTCGGGCGCGGTCGCGGTGGTGGACCACTGGATCGCTTCGGCGGCGATCGTCTTCTCGGTCTCCGGTGACCAGGAGGCCCATCCGTCCGCGTCGGTGAGATGGATTGCGGCGAGTTCCATCCCGGTCTGCAGCTTGATGAGTGCTTGCTGGCTTCGGCGTTCGCTGCGCGTCCCGTCCAGTCGCGGAGCGAACGCCGCGATGAGGATCCCCAGGACCGTGACGACCAGGAGTGCTTCCAGCATGGAGAAGGCCCGGCGCCCGCGCGTCGTTGCGCGGGCGCCGGGCCCAAGGTGAATCGTGAGACGACCGCGGTGAACGGCGTAGCTTTCGGGCGCGCTGTTCACCGGGGTCACTTCTAGAACGCGGTCTCGGTGAACCCGGCGGAGATCGCGTCGGCGATCGTCGGGTCGTCCTTGGGCGCGGAGCGCGCGTAGCTGACGCTCGGCGTGCCGGCCGTGTTGGACTTGTTGATCCGCAGGCAGAACGCGTACTTGCCCTTCGGGGCGATGCCGCAGACCGTCGCCGCGTTGGCGGTGAGGCCGGTCAGCGGGCTGGTGCCGTCGGCGCCGCCGACGTACAGGCGGCGTGCGGTGGTCTGCGTCGCGGGCGTGACCGTGTTGGTGAGCCCGAGGCTGAGGTCGCGCTCCTCGGTCTGCAGGAACGTCTGGTCGAAGCCGACGAACGTCTCGCGCTCGGTCCAGTACTTCTGCAGCGTCTGATGCGTGGCGTCGATCGCCGCCTTGGCGTCCGCGTCTCGCGTGCTGTTCCGGGCGCCCAGCAGCGACGGCAGAAAGACCGTGCCGAGGATACCGAGGACGATGACCACGAGGATCGCCTCGAAGAGCGTCAGCGCCCGTCGACTCGCGATCCGGACCTTGGTGCGGTCCAAGACCGCGATGAGTGCCTGCATTACCTGCCTCCTAGATGTGTTGGAACGAACGAACCTGCTTCGGCGATGACTATGCGTGGCGGGTGTGGCGCCGTGACACGAAAGATCTGGGCGTTCACCTCGCGCATGACGCCAGCAGCCCCAGAACGTCCGACGCACGGGTCGTCGCGCGCGCGTGCGGGGCCCGACAGGCGCGACGGTTCACCTCATGGTTCGCGCGGCGGTTCACCTTCCCCGGAAGAGGTGAACGCGTTCGCGGAGAAGCCGGAGTTCGCCGTCGGTGGGCGGCGCGCTCGTAGCGTGTGGGGGGATGACCGAACCGCAGGAAAACCGCCGAGGCGCGCTCGACGAGGCCATCCTCACCGCTCAGGACCGCTACGGCCCGGCGTTCACGATCACGGACCTTGCGGCCGTGCTCGGCGTCGCGCCGCTGCAGGCACAGGAGCTCATCGACTCGCTGCGCTCGCCCCGCGACAACGTGTGCCTGGGACGGCTGCGATGACCGTGGCGCTGCCGCGCGTAGCGCTTGCCACGCTGTCGATCGTGGCGTTCGGCGTCGCACTCCTCCTCCTGAAGGGTGGCGGTGAGTCCGACCGGCCGGGCTCCGCGAGCGCCGTGGTCGGGTTGGCGCGGGCGATGCAGATGCCCGACGCCGACGCCGCCGGCCGGGCCCTGACCCAGGCGGGGGTGCCGCGCGTCGCGGGCGCCGACGCCGAGCAGCGCCCGCACCCCCACGCAGCGGTGCGGGTCATCACCCCGGAGTTCGATGCGCGGTTCCGGCGCGGTGCGGGCGTCGTCGATACGAGCGCCGAGTTTGCGATCCACACGCACGACGCCTCTGGTGTGGTGCATCTGCACCCGCGCGCGGGCGAGCGGTTCTCGCTGACCCAGCTGCTGGCGATGACCGGCACCGACCCACAGCGGTTGGCGGCGTCGTTGCGGGTGCGGTTCAACGACGAGCGACCGGGCGCGTTGCGCGCCGCGCTGGACCGGCCGGTCAGCGACCGGGACGACATCCTGATCGCCGCGCGCGATGACGACTTCTCGGCCGCGGCACCGTTCGTCTGGCCGACCGACCTGCGAGGTGCACGATGAAGACGACCGCGGCTGAAGCGATGCCGTTGCTGTTGCTAGCCCACCTCGAGCGGCAGGCTCCGGCCGACCCGAGCGCCGCGGCTCAGGCAGCCCTTGCCGCGGTGACGGTCGGTTGCGATCTGCCGACCGCGGCCACCGCTGACCAGTGGTGGGCCGATCTCACCCGCGAGTTGCTGGAGGAGCTCGCGCTCACCGCGGAGACGTGGCACGCGGTGAAGAGCACGCTGCTGCGCGAGGCGCTGCACCATGACGCCGACGGGCTGGCCAGCCATGCGGAGATGACCGACGTGTGCCGGCGGCTGCTTGCGCAGGGCGCCGAGGAGGACATCGGCGCCCGGCGAGCGATCGGCCAGCTCACCGCGCTTTCCAATGGCGGCTTCATGCTGATGTTCGCCGCCGCGGTCGCAGACGTGGCCGCCGCGGACCCGGGGTTCGCGCGGTGCCCGGAACGTCACGAGGACTACGTCGCCGCGGCGCGCGCGGCGCTGAAGGAGGGACCGATCACATGACGGCTCTGATGGACTGGCCAGCCGCCCGGCGCGAGCCGCGCGCGGCGGGGCCGCCGACCCGAGATGCCGACCCGTCCCAGACGATCGTGATCGAGGACGTCCGGGCGACGTTCCCCGCGGCCGATGGCGCCCGTCGGCGCGGGCTTCACCAGGCGACGTTGGCGATCGCGCCCGGTGAGTTCGTGATGGTCAGCGGCCCGACTGGGTGCGGGAAGACGACGCTGCTGCGGCTTCTGCACGGCGAAGCACGTCCGGAAAAGGGCCGGATCTTGGTCGGTGGTCGTGACCTGCGTGGGCTCGACGTGCGCGCGTGGCGCCAGTCGATCGGCTTCAGCGCCCAGTCCTGGGATCTCCTGCCGGACCGCACGGTTCGCGAGAACATCCTGTTCCCGCTGCAGATCCTGCGCCGGTCCCCCACGGCCTCGCACGCCCGCGTCGAGCAGCTCGTCGCGGCCTTCGGGCTTCGGCACCTGGCCGACCGCATGTGTGACGAGAAGACGCTCTCTGGCGGTGAGCGCCAGCGCGTGTCGCTCGCGCGCGCGGTGGCGCATCGTCCGCGGCTGCTGCTCACCGACGAGCCCACCGGCAACCTGGACCCGGCCACCAGCCTGGGCCTGCTGCAGATCCTGCTGACCATCAACGCGCAGGGCACCACGATCGTGTGCGCGACCCACGACAAGCTCGCGCTCGACGTGCTGTGCACCCGCACGGTGCGGATCCTCGACGGTCACATCCACTCCGACACGGTGCCCCACTGATGCGTGAACGCTTGTACTACCCGGCGCTCTACCTGCGCACCGGACTGAGCCTCGTCTGGCGCCGCCGGTTCTGGTCGGTGCTGCTGGGGCTGGTCATGCTCTTGCTGCTGCTGGCGACCTACGTGGCGCTGGCGATGAGCGACCGGACCTCGCAGGCCTCGGTGCGCATCCAGGACCGGCTACGGATCGTGGCGATCCTCGAGCAGGACCAGCAGGCGCAGACCATCGTCCCCGCCCCCGAGCTCGCGCAGCGCGTGCGGCTGCTGCCCGACGTCGAACGGGTCAGGATCGTGCCCCGCGAGGAGGTCCGAGCCGTCTTCGTTCGCCAGGTCACGCAGCCCGGCGGGCCGTTGCCGTCGCTGCGGCTGTTTCAGGAGGCGCTGGAGATCCGCGTGGCCTCGGTCGACGCGATGCGCCGCGTCGCGTCGGCGGTCCGCACGCAGCCCGGGGTCGAGCGCGTGACCTATCTCGACGAGTTGGTCTCGCGGATCAACGGGTTCTCCTCGTGGCTGGAGCGCGGGTCGCTGTACGCGGCGTTGCTGCTGGTGTTGGTGGCGCTCGTCGTAATCGCGCTCGTCGTGCGGTCCTCGATCTACGCCGAGCAGCGCGCGCTGGAGACCATGCGGCACGTCGGCGGATCGCTCACACCCATCAGCGCGCCGATCATCGTGCACCTGGTGGTCGTCGGGCTGGTAGCGGCGACGGCGGCCTGTGCGCTGGGCGCGATGATCGACCCCCGTCTTGACGGCATCCTGACGGTCGCGGGGCGCGAGTTGCCGGAGTGGCTGCAGACCGGGCGGGCGTTCGCGCCGATGGCGCTGTGGCCCGCATTCGCCGGCGCCGTGGTCGCCGGGATCTCGATCGTGGCGGCGGTGACCGTCGCGCAGTACGCACGTCTTTCCGGGAGGCCGGCATGAAGTTCACGCAGATCCTCAGCAGCGACGTCCGTGGTCGCCCACGGTCCACGAGTGCCGAGGCGGTGACGGCGCGGCGCGTGCCGACCTCAGGGGCCCGGGAGCGCCTTCCCACCGAACGCGCGCAGCAGGACGCAGCCGCGGCGGCTCGGGAGTGGACTGCGGGGGCGATGATCGTTGTGAGCGGTCCGGTCGGCGCCGGCGGGGCGCAGATGACGCTGGGGATCCTCGATGCGCTGGGGCGTCAGGCGGTGTACCTGCGACCGCAGGACACCGCACAGGACGTGGAGGCCTTGATCTCCCTGGCGGATGTCGGACTGGTCCTCGACCCGGTCGGAGCGTTCACCCCCGGGGCAAGCGCCGATGCGGTGATGCGCGCACGCGAAGCCGGCGTTCCGGTCGTCTGCTGTGACCTCGAGGCGAGCGTCGCCGG
Source organism: Conexibacter sp. W3-3-2 (assembly GCF_009707605.1). Classification (NCBI taxonomy): domain Bacteria; kingdom Bacillati; phylum Actinomycetota; class Thermoleophilia; order Solirubrobacterales; family Conexibacteraceae; genus Conexibacter; species Conexibacter sp. W3-3-2. The sequence goes on from NZ_WLYW01000002.1 coordinate 147,734, forward strand.
GGGCCACGCCGTCGACGGTGACGTGGAGGTGCGGGTTCGTCTGCCCGACCGGCGTGAGGTGCAGGCCATGCTCGAGCGGCGCTGTCACGCCTTGACGGTGGCGCCGGAGCGACTGCGCGGCGCCGCCGGCGCGATGGCCCAGGCGTCGTGCGGGTGGGACGAGGCGCACCGGATCGCGGCGTTGGCGCTCCTCTCGGTGCTCGCGAGCGGAGCCGAACTTCCCCACGGTCGCGTCGATGAGCTGATCGCGGCCGACCGGTCTCGCCTGCGCTAAGCCCTGGCCTCTCTGGCCGGGCCCGGCGGGCGTGCCTCTGCGGGGGTCAGCTTGCGAGAAGCGACTGCAGCTGGTGGCGCAGCGAGGTGTCGCGGTCGGTGATCGCGGCGAGGGTCAGCAGGCCGGCCTTGATCTCCTCACGCGCGACCTGGCGCGAGACGCCGAGCGCTGAGCCGACCTGCGTGTAGTTCATGTGGCGGTCCGCCCCGATGCCCAGATGCAGAGAGATCGCGCGCCGGCGGCGCTCCGGCAGACGCCACAGCAGATCCCTGGTGAGCGAGGCGAGGTCGAGGTCGTCGATGACGTCGTCCTCGAAGGAGTCGTCGCGCGCGATGCTCCCCGGAGCCTCGTCGTCGTCGAAGTCGACGATCCCGGAGACCTGGTCGGCGCCCTCGATGGCGTCGCAGGTCTCCAGGTCCGCGGCGGTGACCTGCTTGCCGCACGCGGCGCTGAGCTCGGCCAGGGTGGGGTCGCGGCGCAGGCGATCGCGAAGGCGGCGGCGCTCGCGGATGATCGGTCGCATCCGCTCCCGCGAGAACACCGGAACCTTCACGAGGTAGCCGTCCTCGTCGACCCCGTTGGCGATCATCTTGCGGATCCACATCGTCGCGTAGGTGGTGAAGCGCGCCCGCTCGGGGTCGAAGGAGCGGATCGCGCGGAGCAGGCCGATGCAGCCGTACTGGACGAGGTCTTCCATCTCCACGCGCTTGAGGCGGTCTTCGCCGGAGCGCCGAGCGATGTGGAAGACCAGGCGCAGGTTGTGGTCGAACAAGGTTCGCGTGGCCTGCGGGTCCCCGGCGGCGACGCCCTCGGCGCACGCGCGCTCCTGCTCGGGCGTCAGGTTGGTGAACTGGTTGGCGTATCGCTGCAGATCGCTGAGCGTCTGCGTCGGTCCCAATGTGCGGACCTGTGCGTGTTGTGACCAGCTCCCGGTGCTGGCTCCTGGACCCGTCATGGACCGTCTCCCCCTGCCCTTCGTGCGTCGTGCACCGGCGGCGCCTCGTGTGTGTGGTTGGTCGCTCGGTGCGCGTGAGCGTGTGTGCCAGAAGCGGTCCGGAGGTCTGTCGACCGGGGTCGCTGCGGCGACTGGAGCATGCAGCGGGCGTCCTCGCCGCTGCAAGCAACCGGTTTGCAGGATTTGACCCGACTGGCAGTATTTGCGGGGCATGCTTCGCAGGATCTGCAATCGGATGTGGTTTGCGGATCGCTGATTTGTCGCCTCATGGACGCCGCGTTCTCTCACTCGCAGACCGCCCGGATCCTCGGCCTCTCGCGGCACCAGCTGTCCGCGTTCGTCGCGAAGCACCAGTTTCCGGTGCCCGTAGAGCTGCCCGGCTCCCGGGCGTACCGAGCGGAGGACGTGCTGGCGATTCGCGATCGGCTGCTCGCCGGAGACCAGCTCAACGGGGCGTTTCTGCGATCCGCGCGGGTTCGAGGACCCCAGCCGCTCGCGGAAGCGTTGAGGACGGGCGCGTTTGACGAGGCCTCGGACTTGGTCGCAGGCCGGTTCACGGCGCTCGCCGGCGCCGGCCGGAGGCAGCTTGCCGATGAGCTCTACGCGCTGGGAAGCCAACTCGTCTACCGCGAGCCCAGCGACAGCCGCGCATGGACGGCGGCGCGGTGGCTGGCGCGCTGGCAGGACCGGATCGCCGACGGTTCAGCGGGCTCGTTGGAACGGGGTCCGATCCTGCTGGCACTCCTGGTGCCGGGCGCGCGCCCGATGGATGCGCTGCAGCTCGCGACCCTGCGTGCCGCGTTCGCGCTGACGTGCCGCGGTGAGGTCATCGATCTTCCTCTCGATCTGGGAAGCCCGGTTGAATGGTTCGGCCAGGCGACCGAGCGGCATCGTCGGCGAGGCCTCGTACTCGTGGGCCATCAGGTCTCCGAGCGTCAGGCCAGCAGCGTGCAGCAGATCGCGCGCGCCCTGGAACTCGCCGATGGGAGAGTGGTGAGCGTGCCCCGGCTGCGCGGCGGTCCGCCCCCACTGGGGGGGCCTCGCGTGCCAGGACGTGGGCCAGCGATTCGCGTCCTGACGCGCGTTTGCCCGGGCTCGCCGCTTGCCTTCGTCTCGAGGAGGCGTAGGATCAGGGTCAGATGGCGCAGATCGATCGGCGTACTGCACCGGATGGCCAGCCCGCGGTCGAGCGGATGGTCGATGTCTGCGGTCATTGCGACACGGTCGTTGAGCCCAGCGACCGTCTCACGTGTCAGTGCGGTCACGGCTCGCTGCTCCGGGTGCACGCTGCCGCCATCCCCGAGCGGACGTTCGGCACGCTCGTTGTCGACGACCGACTGCGGATCTTCGCGGCCAGCCAGGAAGCCCGCACCCTCTTGGGCCTCGAGGCGCAGGACCTGCTGGACCTCCCGTTGACCGAGCGGTTCGCAGATGCTGACCAGGCGACGGGCACGTCAGCGCTGACCGAGGCCATGTGGGCAGCCGTCGACGGCGGCTGCAGCCCAGAGATCGCGGTGCGGGTTCCAGAGGAGTACGGCCTGCGGTACGCGATGACTGCGAGCCGCGCGGGCACGCGACCGTCGACGGTCATCGTGCTGTCACCCCTCTGAGCGGCAGCGACGTCCCTGCGCCCGCGGTCGGGCACCAGTGCTGTGTCCGTTTCAGCGTCCCGTCTGGTGCCCTGGCGTTACAACCGGGTGGTTGGTGCGCCTGCGAGACGGGCGTCGACGATGCGCCGCTCCACGACGAGTTCGTCGCGGTAGTGGACCGAGTCGCTGTGGCGGAACGCGTGATCGGTGCCCTTGAGCACGCGGTTCAGGGCGTCGACGACCTGGGGGTCGAACTGGCTCCCGGCGCGCTTACGCAGCTCGACGAGCGCCTCGAGGCTGCTGCGTCGCGTGCGGTAGGTGTCGGGACCGGTCATCGCGTCGTAGGCCTCGGCGACGAAGAGGATCCGTGACGCCAGCGGGATCGCTTCGCCGGCGAGCTTGTCCGGGTAGCCGCGTCCGTCAAAGCGCTCGTGGTGGTGCAGCACGATCTCGGCCACGGGGCCGAACTCGGTCATGTCACGCAGCATCTCGTGGGCGAGGCGCGGATGGGCCGCGATGCGACGCCAGTCCTCAGGGGTCGGGCGTTCGCGACCGATCAGGCCGATGTCGTGCAGCAAGCCCGCAGTGTGGACGACATCCTGCTCATCACGTGAGAGGTCCAGTTCGGCGGCGATGAGGCGGCTCAGGCGCGCGACCGCGGCGCTGTGACGGGCAAGGCTCGGAGCGTAGGCGTTGAGCGTGTTGAGCAGTGCCGAGACCATGCCCCACGAAAGGGCCGTCTGGCGGACGGCGAGATCCTGCGCGATCTGGCGCTGCTGGTTGGCGCGCGCCACCAGGACGGCCGAATGAGCCTGCAACGCGAAGATCGTCGCGGCCACGAACGCGCCGCCCCAGCCCGCAAGGGCGATCAGGGAGGCCAGCGCGATCGCGAACAACAGCTCCGAGACGAGGTACCCGTTCGCGGTCTGGAGGAGATCGGTGAGGCGCCCCCGCATGGTGGTTCCGTCGTCCTTCGCGCTGAATGCGGCGAACAGCAGCACGTGGAGCACCGTGAAGGTCGCGCACGCTGCGGTGAACGCAAGGGTGCCCTCGAGGTCGGTCAGGCTCTGTGGTGAGAGCACCTGGTAGACGAGGCCAGCAGCAGCGAGCGGGGCAAGCGTGACCGCGAGGTTCATGAGGACCGAAACGACGCGGTAGCGCTCGATGAGGTATTGGCCCAGGACTCCGAGCGTCGCGATGACGATCGCCGAGCGCGGATCGAGCAGCGCGACCGGAGCGAGCAGGAGCCCTTCGCTGGCTGCCACCCGCACGTTGGTGGCCAAGCGCGGGACGAGCGATTCGGCGGCGATGATGGCCACCACCGCGAGGGCGACCCACTGCAGCTGGGCGAACGGATCTCCGTCGAGCACGAGCAGGCCGACGGCGAGCCCGCCCGCGGCGGTCAGCGCGCATTGTGCGGCGAGGCGTCTCGTGCCGGAAGCGTCCTGTGCCGTGGTCATCGAGTGAATCAGCCGTCGCGGGAAGAAGTGCGTCTCGTGTCGACGCGAGCTTAGCCGCGGCACGCCTCACCGAGGCCAACTTGGCGTGCAAGCCCGACAGTCGGCGGGACGTGGGGTCGGTCAGCGCCCCCGTGTCGGTCCGGCGCGTCGGCCGGCGAGAAACCTGTCCAGTTCGCTCACCTCGAAGCGGCGTTGTCCGCCCGGCGTTCGATAGCTGACGAGCTCGCCGGCGTTGTCCCAGCGCCGCACAGTGGTGGTCGAAACCCCCAGATATGCGGCGGCCGCCGAGACCGACAGGTGACGAGCAGAAGGGGGGTAGACGAGGGCATGGAGAACACTTTCGTACCGGCGACGCTGGCCACGAAGGGAGCAGGTTTGGGCAAGTTTAGCCGCTTCACCGCGGCGCTCGTCGGACCTAGCACCGACAGTCGGGAGCGACGGGTCACGTCCGCCGCTGCCCGCGGTCACCGGTGCGATCAGGGCCTTCCGCCGTACAGCGTCAGGCCTCGGGGCGCATAAGCTCTGGGGGTGTCCGAACGTCAATGGGATACCGACCAGCTGCAGGTTCCTGCGCGCACCACGCGAGCCACCTCGGCGCACGCGGCGGCCGCGGAGCTCCGGAGCGAGTACGCGGGGCGCGTCGCAGCGCTGGCCCCAGACGAGATTCCCAGGTTCGTAGGGCGCGTGAGCGCGATCGTCGCCGAAGCTGACGAGGCCGCAGTTGGCGCGGAACTGCTGGTTGCCGACTGCATCGGCTCGCAGGACCGGGTCGCGGCACTCGCGAGGTGTAACGAGCTTCGCGATCTCGTTCGTATTGAGCTGCTCTTCGTCGGCCGCGAACTCGCTGCGCTGGACGCCGAGGCGCGCGGAGAGTGGCTCAGCGCGGCGCCAGCGAACGCCGCCAACGCCCTACGCCAGATGGCTGCTCTGGCCCGACGCGAACTGTCGGAGGACCGCGAGAAGCGGCTTTCGGAGCACGCTCGCGAGGTAACGGCACGCCAGGCCCGCTGGCACAACCGCGTGACGAGCCACACGTTCGAACACGACGGCCAGACGCTCACGCTGGCCGCGCTGGACTCCTTCTTCGACGAACCTGACGTTGTCCGCCGTCGGGCCGGGCTAGGGGCCGGCGCTTTCGCGCTCGCCGAGGTCGCGCCGGAGTTCGCCGACGACCTCGAGAGCGCGATCGGTTGCTTCCGTCGCGAGCAGCGCGAGCGCGGCCGCAACGACCCACGCCTCAAGCGGATCGAGGAGGAAGGCCTTGAGCTCGCGGAGATCGAGGCGTTGCACGCAGCCGTCATCAGTCGCACAGACCAGAGCCAACGGTGGTGGTCCAGCCAGGCGCGCCGCAGCGGCCTGCCGGACTTCAGCTACGCCGACCGCTACGCGATCGCCTCCGATGGACCGGTAGTGCCGGCCATGACCGCGGACGACGCGCTGGCCGCATCCATGGACACGCTCGGCGCGGTACACCCCGACATCAGCAACGCTCTGCGTGCTCTGAACGCTGGGCCGTCGCTGGACCTCTCATCTCGGCCGGAGAAGCGCCAAGACGCCTTCTGCGAGTACTTGCCGGGTCCCGTGCCGAGCTGGGTGAACGTCGCATTCCACCCCGACCATCCCCACAGCACTCACGCGCTCGCCCACGAACTCGGGCACGCCGTCCACGGGGCTCTCGCGGCCCAGAACGGGTGGCTCGCGCTCAAGCTGGCCGGTGCCATCGGCGAAGCGATGGCCGTCTTCGCGGAGACGCTGTTCATCGAGCATGCCGGAACCAATCCCCGCGGCGCCTTGGAGCAGGTGATCCTCGGGGTCCACCGTCAGACCGCGATGATGGAGTACGAGATGCGCCTTCACCGCGCCGAGGCGCCGCTGACGGCGACCACGATCTCGACCGCTTGGATCGACGCCACGGCACCAACCTTCGGCGCAGCCGTCGACCTGGCGGGCTACGAAGACCACTGGATCCTGACTCCGCACGCGATCGCCTACCCGCTCTACACGTTCTCGTACGTCTACGGCGCGCTGCTTGCCCTTCGGCTCGTAGAACTCCTCAAGGCTGAGCCGCGAAGCGGCGGCGCGACCATTGCGGCAATGATGCGCGTCGGCGCGACGCGCAGGCCCTACGAGGTTGCAGCCATGGCAGGCATCGACACCACCGACCCGGCGACGTGGATTGATGCTCTGGCCGTCATCGACAAGCGCATGGACGCCGCGGGCATCGAACCGCTCGACGGCCCTCCGACCTGATCGCCGCGCGGCCGCGCTCGTCGGTCTGCTCGCGGCTGTCGATCGGACGGAAGTCGCCACGCCGGACGACCGGCCTTCGGCGTGGCGCGGGTCGCACGCATAGACTCGGCACCGGTGCTGACCGTCCCGAACCTGCGCCTCGCTTGGGCCTCGTGTGCTGGTGCGGGCGGACTCGGGCTCGGCTTGACCTTGCTGCAGGACTCGGAGATCTCTGATCCGTGGACGATCCTCGCCCTTGCGCTGTTCTTTGCCGTCGCCGACCTGTCGGCGGTCGAGTACCGGCCAGGAATCTGGATCAGCACATTTGCGGCGTTCTGGGTGATTGGGCTGGTCTACCTCGGGCCTCTCGAGGCTCTCACGGTCTTCGCCATCGGCGTCACCGTCTCGGCAACGGGCGCGCGTGCACTTCGCCTGCCTGGCGTCTACTCGGTCCTGGGGTATGTGTGGGCGCTCTGCCAGGCAAGCGTCGTCAGCGGTGCGTTCGGGCTCGCGCTCGCGCAACTCGACTACTCCCGGTCAGAACCGGAGGCGCTAGCCGCGGTCGCCGCGGTGACGATGGCTGGTGCAGCCGTCGCCTTCGCTGTCCTACATGCCGCGCACTACTGGGTGCGCGCGGGCACGGGCCCGCGTTCGGTACTCCGCGAGTTCCGCGAGACCTGGCTGCTGCAGATCCTTGAATCGATCTCGGCCGGCGCGATCGCCTTCTTCTACGCCGTGTCCCCCTCAGCTGGGACCGTAGCCGCGCTCGCGCTGCTGCTCGTCTACGTTCGCGTCAGTGTGGCTGCCCGCGATGCGCGCTTGCTCAGCGACCGCTACAACCAGTTGGCCTGGGGAGTGCTCTCGACGATGGGCGAGACCCTCGCACTACGCGACGCGCGCGCAGCCCGGCACGGCGCCGCGGTGGGACGCCTAGCACGAGCCATCGCTGTCGAGCTCGAACTCGACCCACGGCAGCAGGAGCTCGCCGAGACGGCTGGGCTTCTGCACGACATCGGAATCTTCGCGATGTCCGACGCGGTCCTGGATATCGAGGGCGGCCTCACCCCGGACGGCTGGCGGCAGGTGCGCGAGCATCCGTCGGTCGGAGCGAGACTGCTCGCGCCGCTGGACGCCTACGGGCCGATCGCGGAGATCGTCGCCTGCCACCATGAGCGTCCGGACGGTCTGGGCTATCCGCGCGGGCTGAGCGGAGAGCAGATCCCACTCCTCTCCAAAGTCATCGCGGTCGCGGAGGCCTATGACGCCATGACCGCGCACAGCTACCAACCGCCGATCGGAACGCTGCGCGCTCTCGCCGAGTTGCGCAAGAAGGCAGGCAGGCAGTTCGACCCTGTCGTCGTGGAAGCGCTTGCTCGAGCCCTCGCCGGCACTCCCGAAGACTTTCGGGTCGCGCGCAACGTGGACTTCGGTGCCGCGATTGCCCGCCGCCACAAGATGGGCCTTGGGACCTCACGCCCCTCCTTCTGATGGCCGCGACGTGAATCCGCTCCTGCACGCTGAAGTGCACATGCGTCGCGCACGCCGTGCCGCGATGGCGGGTCCTCCTGTGCCTGGGCCTCGGCGAGTGGGCTTGGTGCAGCGGGTCCTCGCGCGCGTGCGCGGGCGTCGACGCTCAGTCGCGGCGTCGGAGTGAGCGCCTGCGTCGGCGACCACCGGGGTTCTCGTCCTGTCCGGCGTCCGAGGTGTCGGTCGCGTCGAGGAAGGCGGGGTCCAGCTCGCTCGTGAGGCCGAGCCCGAGATCGACGATCGCCGGAAGCTCGCTGAAGACCGATGCGGCAGCGGCCTGGGCCGGCGTGATCTGGGGTGCGACCGCGGCAGGGACGGCCGCCTGCGGGGTCCCCGTGAGGGTCGGCGTGGGCAGCGGGGGGAGGTCCTCGCGGTAGCCGGTGGACGCAGGCACAGGGATGGGCGCTGACGGGAGCGCTGTCACGGAGGTGGTCGACGGCGGTACCTCGAGGTCCTCGGTCGGCGCTGGCGCGGGCGCGGGCGCCGTGGCGTGGTCGTTCACCGGTGGGGTCGCCTCGAACGCGGCCTCGACGGCGTCCGCGAGGACCACGGAGTCGGGCTCGCGGTCGGCAGCGGCCTGCCGATCGGGCGCCGTCTGGGCCCGTGTCGTCGGCTCCGGCGGTGTTGGGGCCGGCTGGGTCTCGTCATCGACCACGTCGGGCGCTGGGGCCGGACTGACGAGGTCGGCGGCGTCGCTCTGGTTCGCGGGAAGCTCGTCACGCGGCTCGGCGTCCTCGCCTGGGGCGTTCGCGGGGACGGACGTGGGCGCGGCGTCGGACGGATGGGCCTCCTCGGGCTGGTCCGGCGTCAGCGCAGGGTCGTCGAGCTCGCCGGCGGGATCGGTGCCCTCGTCACCGGGCTGCTGCGGCTCGGGCTCGTCAGCGTCGGTCTCGAGCGCCACGGGAGGGTGGTCGGCGGGCTCGTCGCGTTCAGTGTCTGAGCGTGCTGCGAGAGCGATGACGTTGTCGCTGGCGGCGATCACGGCGGCCGCGGCCGCGGGATCCTCGGCCATGGGGCCGGAGGCGGGGAGCGTCTCGGCAGCGAGCTCGTCGCGTGAGACTCGCAGGAGCGCGATCTCCTCGCTCAGCGCGGCGCGGCTCTCGAGCAGCAGCCGGTTGTGCTCGCCGATCGCTGCCCATGCGTCGTCGAGGCTGCCCTCAGCGTGCTCCAAGACGCCGGGGGCGAAGAAGCTCAGGCGGGACTTCAGGCCCTCGACCACGAACTCGAACTCGCGGGTTGCGGCGGCCAGCGCGGTCTCGGCGTCGCGGCTGCTGGTGGTGGTCCGTGCCACGAGCTCGGCGATCTGGACGTGCGCGGTCTCGTACTGCTCGCGGCAGCGGACCTGCGTCTCCTCGAGCTGGCGGCGGCAGGCTCGGTCGGACTGCTCCAGGCGCGCCTTGGCCGTGGCCTCGGCTTCCTCGACGAGGCGGTCGGCCTCGGCGCGGGCGAGACGCTTGAGCTTGTCGGCGTCGACGACGGCGGCGAGCGTGCGACGAGCTGTGCCGTCGGGGTCGTCGTCGCGCTCGCGCTCGAGACGTTCGATCGTGCTCTGCGCCTCGATCAGCTGGCGGGTGAGGGCGTCCTTGACTTCGGCGGCCTCCCGGGCGTTGCGATCGCTGTCGTCGAGCATGCGCTCGACGCGCTGGTTGAGCGCCTCGAGCTGCTGCTCGCGGTCGGCCGCCGTCTGCTCCACCGCGCCGAGCTGCTGCGTGACCTCGGTGTGTCGCTCCTGGAGCGTGGTGAGGTCGCGGACGGCGTTCTCGGCGGTAACGGCGGCGGCCGCGATCCGTGCGTCCGTCTCCCTGCCGGCCTCCTTGGCCTCGTTGACCTCGGCGATGAGGCGGTCGATCTCGGCTTCGCGCGCAGCGAGGTCCGCCATCATCTGGGTGAAGCGGGCCTGCATCTCGCCGCGCTCCTTGGCCCATTCGGCCTGCTTGTTGGCGAGGGTGTCGCGGTCGGCGTGCAGCTGCGCGTGGACGGTGAGTTGATCGCGGAGCTCGGCGCTGGCGGACTCCGCGGCGGCGAGATCCTCGCGCAACCCGCGCTCGCGCTCGGCCAGCGCTGCGAGTTCAGCGGCCTGCTGTTCGCTTTCGACCAGGCGCTGGCGCAGCAACGGGAGCTCTTCGAGCCGTGCGCGGAGCTCGCGGGCCTCCGCTTCGGCGGAGCTTGCCCGCGTGCGCGCGTCTTCGGCGCTGGAGTGCTGGTCGGCCAGGCGCTGCTCGAGCTCGGTAAGGCGGGCCTGGAGAGCGCGCGCGTCGCCGGCGCGCTCGAGGGCGTCGCGCATCTCGCGCACGTCCATCTCGCGGGCGACTCGCAGCGCCTTGAGCTCGCTGCTGGTCTCTTCGAGGAGCCCCTGCGTCTGGCGGACCCAGTTGTCGACGTGCTCGGTGGAGTAGCCGTCGACCGTGACGCGGGGGAAGATCGGACGTCCCCCGGACTGGGCCTCCCAGCGCGCGTCGACCAAGCCTGTGCCTGGCCCGGCGGGGGTGGGCGCCTGGGCGCCCGGGGCCTGCTCGGCGGGCGCCGGCCCGTCGGTGTGGTCGTTGCGGCGGCGTCGGGTCAGCGGGGTCACGTCGGTGACCGTACGAGCCGTGTGTGCTGCGGCGGCGAGTTCGCTGCCTCGTCGTGGTGAACACGGGGGTGAACGCGCACGGCGCGCCGCTGCAGTGGCGCGCCGTGCGTCGGTCGGCTGGTGCTCGACCGGGGGTGGTTAGTCGCAGACCTGGGTGTTGCCGACGCCGGCGGTGCGGCGTGCGACGCGGGGGAGGAACACGCTGGTGGCGAGGACCTGCTCGGCGACGCGGTCTGCGGTCGTGGATGAGCCTGGGCCGTCCGCGTCGCGGGCGACGGTCACGTCGACCATGCCGACGCGTTCCTGCCAGCGGGCGTCGTTGGCGCGGCTGGGGGTCCTTGCGTCCTCGTAGTAGCGGAAGAGCGGGCGGGCGGCGGTCGGTGTCGGCATGCGGTCGACCAGGACGCGGGAGGGGGCGGCGGCCTCGGACCAGAGCGTGGTGTTGGGGACGGCGCCGGTCTGGGTCTTGATCTGCAGGGTGACGCCGCCGCCGCGGACCAGCGGGCGTCCGTCGGTGCCGGACTCGGCTTCGGAGCGGTAGGCGATCCGTTCGGCGGTGTAGATCCGCTGGCCGCCGGCGTCGTCGTCGGCCGGGCGGCTGGTGATGAAGACGATCTCGTTGCCGGCGGCCTGGGCGGATCCGCCGGTGATGTTCTCCACCTGCGCGAAGGGGCGTTCGGCGCGGGCGAGGCGGGCCTGGATCACGGTTTCGGCCTGGCGCAGTTGGGCGCCTTGTGTGGCGACTGCGCCCTCGGTGTCGGCGCTGACGCGCGCGTTGTTGAGGAGCTGGGCGATGCCGGCGAGCAGGATGCCCGCGAGGACGACCGCGACGACCGATTCGATGAGCGAGAACGCACGGCGGGAGGTGACGCGAGGGAGCATGGGACTCATGAGGTCGGGATCTGGGTCAGGCCGGGGGTATCCGGGACTGCAGCGGTGAGGCGGACCGTGTTGCTGAGGCGGTCGGCGCTGGTGCCGACGTCGCCGGTGGGGGCGTCGTCGTAGCGGACGATCACGGTGATGAGCTTGTAGCGGCGGTCGCGTGCGTCGTTCCAATACACATAGCTGTAGGCGGTCGCATCGCTGGCGGCGGCGGTGGGGACCTCGTTGAAGCCGCCGTCGCTGAGGCTCGTGGTGTCGAGTGGGCGCTTGGTGCGTCGCGGGTCGGTCTCGGCGGCGGTGGCGGCGGACGCTTTGCGGCCGGTGCTGAGGCGCACGATGCGGCCCGTGTCGGAGGGGCCGGGGTTGGCGGCCGCGGTGGTGCACGGCGTGACGGGGCACTGGGCCAGCCAGTCGCTGTCGTCGCTCCCCGCGTCGCTGGCGGCGAGGCCGATGTCCTCGAAGGGCAGGGAGCGCATGCGGTCCAGCTGCTGCTGGGCGTACTGGACGGCCTTGCCGCGGTTGGTCGTTTGCACGTTGACGCGGCCGGCGTCGGAGAGCAGCGACGCGAGCGTCGTGGCCGCGACGACAATCACGAGCATCGAGGTGAGGACCTCGAGGGTCGAGTAGCCCCCCTCGCTGCGCAGGCTCAGCATTCGACCGACCGATCCTGGTAGGTGGTCTGGCCGGTGAGGTCGCCGTCGGCGTCGAGAGATCGGGTCGCGCCGTCGAAGGTCGATCGTAGGCTCAGGCACCATCTCGGATACTCGTTGCGAGGGCGCAGTGCGTATCCGTCGTAGGTGAGGAGGATGGTCGAGAAGTAGGTCGCTTGTGCGCTGGTCGTCGTGGTGGAGGGCAGGCAGGACCCCGGCGGAGTCCCAGCCGGCTTGACGATCGACGGTCCCGAACGGAAACCGTTGCCGCCGAGGGGATCGACGCCAAAGTACTCGTAGACGATCGGGCCAGGCTTGGTAATCCGCGCCGTGTAGCAGCGAGCAGACACGGGGATGTTCGCGCGCCCGGGTGAGGTGACGCGCACCGAGGGCGCCAGGCCGTACTGGCAGCCCTCCGAGGTGGTGCATTGCGAGCCGGGAGTGACCGAGAGCTCCTGGGACGAAGGACAGGGCTCGAGCGTCACGGGGAAGGAGACCGTGTCCGATCCCGTGGCGTTGGTGGCGGTGACCGTCACGGTGTAGGTGCGGCCGAACAGCGGCACGGCGACGCGCGAATCACCGCTGCCGCTCGTCGTGACGGTGGCGTCCCCGAGCGTGTAGTTGGTGTGGGCGGCGTCCGAGCAGGCACCGACGGCGATCCGGATGCGGCCGGCGACCAGCTTGCCCGTACTGTCGGCGGGGTAGCGGCGCGGCGCGCCGTTGGTGGTGTTCAGGCACGGAACGGCGACGGTCGCGATCTCGCACCGCACCGTGGTGAACGATTCGTTGTCGTCGACGACCCACGACTCGTAGACGGTGCCGCTGGCCGTGGTGACAGGGACCGACGTCGTGGGCGCTCGGGCGGCGATGCGCAGGCGCGGCAGCGGCGTGCGGACCCTGATCGTCGCGGTGTCCGAGGACGGAGACGGGTCGTCAGGGTCCATGACCGTTGCGATCAGCGTCCAGTCACCGTCCCGGTCCTCTCTGGGCGGGCTGGTCGCCCCGGAGCACTTCTCCTCGACCTGCTGCCGCGGGGCCTGCTCGTTGGTCGGCTGGAAGGTCCATTGGCAGGTGGCCAGCGGGTCGGTGATCGGGCCGTTGTCGTCGCTGATGGTGAAGCTGACGCTCGGTCGCGGGGTCACGCCGGGGGCGATCTGGCCGGGGTAGCTGCTGTCATCGATCGTCAGCGTCAGGCGCCGCACGACGGTGAACCGGTAGGTGTCGGCGGTCTGGCCGGCGCGGTTGCTGGCGATGACGCGGAAGCGGTGCTCGCCGGCGGGGAGGTCGTCGTAGGTCTTGGGGCTGACGCAGGGGCTCGCCGGACCGGAGTCCATCTGGCAGTAGACGACGTCGGCGTCGCCACCGGTCACCGCCCAGGAGAACGTGACGTCTGAGGCGGCGGTCTTGGGGGCGGGCTTGCCGGTGATCCGGATGCGCGGGGCCTCGTCGGTGAGCAGTCGGTCGTCGCTGCGCACGGTGTAGGTGCCCATCTCGCCGTCTCTGGTGCTGAACGACATCTTCTGCGCGTAGGGGTGCCAGTTGAAGATGAGGGTGGCGTTGCCGCGCAGGTCTGCGCCGCCAACGGCGATCGTGCTGCCGTTGATGATCAGGTCGCCGTCGCGGGGGTCTGAGCCGTCTCCGGACCAGGTCAGCTTGCCGAAGGCCATGACGTTGCCGTCGATCCGCACGCGCAGCGGAACGCTCGCGCTGTCGTTGGTGAAGGTCAGGTTGCCGCCGCGGCCGTCGCTGTCGCGCAGGACCATGATCGCCGGGAGCTCGAGCGCGGGGTCGTTGGCGTTCTCCATGTCGCGGTCGATGGAGATGCCGCCGCCGCGGATGACCAGGTCGCAGGCGTTGACGATCAGCGCGCCGGAGCCGAGCAGGACGGTGGTGTTGCGCAGTTCGATGCGGCAGTCGGCGTCTCGCAGGTCGGGGCGCTCGATGATGACGACGCGGTTGGTGAGGTCCAGGCGTCCGGCGGCGGCGTTGGCGAGGGCTTCGAACTGACTGGGGGAGTAGCGCTCGGCGTCGGTTCGGCTGCGCCATCCCGGCAGGAAGGTCTCGTAGGACGGGAAGGCGGTGACGGTCTGCAGGCGGCGCAGCGGCCCGTCGAAGTTGACGGTTCCCGAGGGGAAGGAGGTGACCGGTGCGTCGGAGGCGTTGAAGGCGTCGACCGCGCGGGGGACGCTGGCGGTCCCCCAGGGGGTGCCGCCGTAGAACTGCGCGGCGTTGCTGTTGGCCGTGCGGCCGGCGGGGACGAAGAGCTCGTCGTAGAGCTGCTGCTGGCTGCCCGCGCCGCGCGTGTTGATCTGCGCGCCGACGAAGTGCAGATCGCCGTTGGAGCCCAGGCCCCCGCCGCGGTTCTCGGGCGCGTCGACGGGCGCTGGGGGCAGGAAGACGCGGCTCTGGGACACCACGAGTCCGCCGGCGAAGGAGGAGGTCTTGTAGCTGCCCAGCGGCGGCATCTGTCCGCTGCCGGAGAACAGGGCGTAGCGGAACACGCGCGGGACGATCGGGACGTCGATCGTTCGCGTTCGGGTGGTCTGGCGGGCGCGGCCGGTCGCGGTGATGCGGCGGATGCGGCTCTGGCCGCGGACTGCGACCTGCCACTCGCCGTCTGCGCTGTCGACGGTGTTCACCTTGGCGAAGGTCGGCGGTGCGGTGCAGCTGGAGCGTGGGAAGTCCAGCCCGCTGCAGGAGCGCTCGTCCTCTCGGGCCGAGCCGACGCGTTGGATGCGGTCGATTGCCAGCTGCAGCGCCGAGTCGGCTGCCCGCTGGGCGCGGATCTCGTCGTAGGAGCGTGAGACGTCCAGGCGGGAGTCGACCAGGCGGGTGCCGACGACTGACCCGATGACCCCGAGGATCAGGATCACGCCGATGGCGACGAGCATCGCGACGCCGCGGCGGGCGGCAAGTGACGGGTAGTGGGTGCGCGGGTTCACGTGGCGGTGACCGTACGTGCGAGCTGTGCTGCGACGGAGCGATCGTGCGGTGGCCTGTGGTGAACCGGTCCTCAGTCGCCTTGCGTTCGGGTGTGGGGTGTCTGGCCAGGCGTCGATCGTGGTGGTGGTCACAGCGGTGCGGCCGCCGGCGCAGCGCTCTGGGCAGATCAGCGAGCGGGTCAGCGGGTTGGGCCCGCCGGTGGTCGGGCGTCCGAGGATCCGGACCTGGGTGCAGAGCCGTCCGCCGTCGTCGAAGTAGGCGGGAAGGCAGCGTCCGATGACGAGGTCGTGCGCGCTGGGGTTCTCCGCGGTCCCGGGCAGCAGGACATAGGCCGCGGTCGCCGCGGTGGATGTCGGCGTGGTGGCGGTCGCGGAGTCCATGAGCTTGGCGGCGACCGGGAGCGTGAGGGTCGAGAAGCCGCGACGCTGGGTGCCCCAGGAGAGCAGCTGCGCGGCGTCGCCGTCCGTGCGGGCCTTGAGCGCCCCGATCTTGGTCGTCGGCTTTGTGCCGTCCAGTCGTGGGATGTAGACGACTGCCAGGACGCCGATCACGACGGCCACGAGGATCGTTTCGAAGAGCGTGAGACCGCGACGGTTCACCAGTGACGTGCGGGAGGTGAACGGCCTGCAGGAGGTGAACCCGCGGTGAGAGGTGAACCGCCGGCGAGTGGTGAACGGCTGGAGGAGGCTCATGTCTCAGTGACCGTACGAGCGTCCTGCGCAGCGCGCCGTGCTTGCGCGTCGCGCTCGTACGGTCACCGGCATGAGCGAGAGCATCTTCGACCCCCCCTTCCGAACGCCTGGGCCGTCCGACGAGGTGCCGGGGCCGGTGTTCGAGAAGGCGTCCACGATGGACGAGGCCCCACCTCCCGGCGACGCGGGGGATCTGCTTCTCGCCACGAGCGCCCGCGGCGCCAGCGACTTGATGTGTCGAGGCGGCGAGCTGGTGGCCGTCCAGATCAACGGGCGGGTCCAGCCGCTGGATGAGGGCGGAAGAATGGTCCGCCTACCCAGGGGCGATATGGCCTACCGGTATCTCGGGGAGGTGGCGGACCTCACCGAAGCGCAGTTGCTGAAGTGGAAGTCCGGCGCGGACCTGGACGTCTCGCGCACGCTGGCGGGAGGTGACCGGTTTCGCATCAACCTGCACCATGCGATGAACCAGCCGGGACTGGTTGCCCGTCATATCCCCAAGCACGTGCGGCCGCTGCAGGAGCTCGGACTCCCCGATGTTCTCAGCGACCTCGCGAACCTGCCCCGCGGCCTGGTGCTGGTGTGCGGTCCGACGGGATCGGGCAAGACGACAACGCTCGGGGCGATGATCGATCAGATCGTCCAGCGGGACGCGCGGCACATCGTGACGATCGAGGACCCGATCGAGATCGTTCACCGCACGTCGGGCCGATCGGTCGTCCGCCAGCGCGAGCTGGGCACCGATGTCGACTCATTCCCGACCGCGCTGCGGTCGGCGCTGCGGCAGGCCCCTGATGTCGTCCTGGTCGGCGAGATGCGCGACCCGGAGACGATCCAGCTGGCTGTCACGGTCGCGGAGACCGGGCACCTGGTGTTCGCCACGCTGCACACCACCGACGCGCCGACGACCGTGGACCGCATCGTCGAGGCGATGCCCGACGGTCAGCAGAACGGCCTGCGATCAGCGCTGGCGCTGATCCTGCGCGCGGTGGTGGTGCAGACGCTCGTCCCCACCGCAGACGGCGCCGGTCGCGTTCCCGCGGTCGAGATCATGCTCGGCAACCGGGCGATCCGTGAGCACATCCGCAAGTCCGACTCGCACATGCTGCACGGCGAGATCGAAGGTCGGTCCAGCGACGGGATGATCCGCATGGAGGAGTCGCTGGCCAATCTCGTGCGCGCGGGGAGGATCACGGTGGAGGCGGCGAGGAACGCCGCCAGTGACCGGGACGTACTCAACCGGTTCCTCGAGAAGGGACGGGGTGCGCGATGAGCGCGTCGATCTGGATCGTCAAGGGGTACGACCCGCGGCAGCCCACGGACATCGTCGCGCGCGAGGTGCGGGCGAGCTCGAAGGCCGAGGCCATCGCGGCTCTGCGCGCCGATCACGGCTTGGAGTTCGCTGGGTCGGCCGAGGAGGCACTCAAGTCCAGCGACGCCGCCAGCAACGAGTGGATCCGAAACGTCCCGGTGCTGTACCGGGTCAGCAAGCGCACCCTGCAGATGTTCACCGCGGAGCTTGCCGCGATGGTTCGCTCCGGCGTGAGTCCCAAACGAGCGCTCCCGCGGATGGAGCGGATGACGTCCTCGGTGAAGATGCGGGACACGATGAGCGCGCTCATCGTCGATCTCGACGATGGTCAGCAACTGTCCGAGGCGATGGCTCGTCATCCCGACGTCTTCGACGAGCGGTACGTCACGACGGTGCAGGTCGGCGAGGAGTCCGCGACCCTCCCGAACGCGCTGACGCGGCTGGCGGACGGCATCAAGCGAGAGATCAAGGTCCGCAAGCAGATCCAGTCCGCCCTGACCTACCCCGTGATCGTGATCGTGACCGCGATCGTCGCGATGTTCGCCGCCGTCTATCTGGTCGTCCCCGGTTACGAGGAGCTCTTCGACGAGATCGGCGCCGGCGACCTTCCGGCGAGCACGAAGATCGTGAAGGACATCAGCGAGACCTCCCGCGCCTACTGGTACCTGTTCATCGGTGGGGCGGCGGTCGCCGCCTACGGCGTGCGGCAGGCCCTGCTCAACGAGGAGTTGCGCTTCCGGATCGACCGTGGCCTGTTGCGCAGCCGACGGGTCGGATTCTTCTTCACGATCGCGGCGACAGCCCGGTTCTTCCGGGCGCTGGCGATCCTGCACTCCGCGGGCATGCCGATGACCGACGCGGTCGCCTTCGCCGCCCACGGCAGCGGCAACCGCTACTTCCGAGACCAGATGCTCGCGGCTCGCGAGGAGATGACCCAGGGCATCAGCCCGCTCCTGGCATTCGAGCGCACCGACGTCCTTCCGATGCGGGCGTTGGGCATGCTCGCCACCGGCTTGGAGAGCGCGTCGGTACCGGAGCAGATCGAGGCGGTCGCTGACGCCTTCGAGGAGGACTTGGAGGCGGCCGCCGAGAGCTTCCGGCAGGCGATCAACCCGATCGTGCTCGTCGTCGTGACGGCGCTTGTGCTCGGGTTGCTGCTCGCCCTCTACGGGCCGCTCTTCGCCGTCTACGACGGGCTCGGGGAGTCGCGCGGGTGAGACGTCGGTCCACAAGATCGTGTCGTCATCCACCAAACGTGTCGTAGACCCCATGCGTGCTCGTCCCGCGACGGGAACGAGGACGTGCGCGCGTCGGAGCGTGGGGCCGCTCCCGCTGCTCTGGAATCGATCAATGCGGGCCGGGGTGGCCTCGTCCACCGGTTCGGGACGATGAGGCCCGCTCGAAGCACGTAGGTGCTCGCCGTCGGGCTGCGACGACAACTTGTCGCGGACGACCGGCGCCCCGGCCGCTGCGCGATCCCCGCAAGCCCCTGCAAATCGCGACGACACGCGGCACGGACAGACGACACGTTGATCCGGACCGACAGGGCATGCCGGCGGAACTCCGTCCGAGGGTCATCGGCGACGGTCTGCGATCACGAGCTGACCCTCGCGGGACGCAGCGGCTCGAGCGGATCCTCGCGGGACGCCGGCGCAGGGAGCGAGAGCGCGCACGGACCAGGACGCGGCGCTCGTGGAGCCCCGGGTCGCGTTCTGCGTTGCCGGGATGCGTGGCGGGCTTCGTCAGGGCGCTATGTTCGACGGATGCTCGGCGAGGCCGCGACGCTTGAAGATCTCCGAGCTGCGCAGCGGCGGGTCGCGGAACTCGAGGCGGCGCTGGAGCGCGCGCAGGCAGCGCGCGACCTGCTGCTGGTGCGGGTGATTCGGGAGCGGGTCGGCGTCGACGTCGGGCAGGTCGCGCGCGCGGGCGGGGTCAGCCTGCGGTATACGCGCGAGCTGCTGCGCCGCGCTGCCTAGCCTGCCGTCGAACGCGGCGCGGTGAGCTTGGTGAGGTCGACCGGCCGGAAGCCTTGATCGGTGTGCAGCTCGAGGGTCCCGGGCTTGATGCGGGTGCGCGTGGTGGTCTTGCCGTCGGTGAGCTTCGGGGTGCCGTCCGGGTAGGTCTCGACGAAGGTCTCCTTGACGAGGGCGACCCGCTGGCCGACGAGCGTGGCCAGCGCGGCACGGGTTCGCTGGGCGGCGTCACGTTCCTCGTACTCCGTCCACGCGGTGTCCGGACCGAAGGAGGAGTCGCCGGTGTCGATCGCCACGCAGGTGCGGTGAGGGTTGTTGGTGTTGTGGATCGCGAGCGTGCCGACGACGCGGAAGCTGCGGATTGGTCGCGAGAGGGCCGCGAGCTCGATCTGGTCGCGCAGGTCCAGGGCGGTGCGCGCGACGGTGGCGATCCGTTGGTCGAGGGGCGCGTCGGCGCGGCCGACGATGATGGCCGCGGCTTGGACGTAGGGCCCGAGCAGCGCGTGGTCGACCTGGGGCTCGGGGAGCGAGGAGGGCATGTGGGTGATGCTGACCGTCGGGGCTGACGGAGAGCGTTGTGCCGACGGGCGGCCCGGGCATCTCTCAGCCTGGGCCGCCCTTGACGGTCGGCGCGCGTCACGGGAGGGGTGACGCGTGTCGTGCTGGGCTCCTACCGGGTGACCTTGATCGTCCGGATCTTCGACGCGCCCGCGAGGTACGGGGCGTTGGAGGTCGGACGCGAGACCACGCGCATCTGGTAGGAGCGAGCTCGAGTGGTGCGGGTGAAGCGGTAGCGCAGCCGGTAGCGGCCGTTGCTGGTGGTGCGGCCGCTGGCGGCCGTGACCCACGTGTTGCCGCGGCGGGCCTGCAGCAGCACGCGCGTGCCGTTGTTGGGCTGGCGGCCACCATGCATGCTGCCGGTGAAGGTCACCGACTGTCCGTTGCGCAGCGTGCTGCGGTTGGGGCGGTCGGTGAGCTTGGCGCGCACGAGGAGCCGCAGGCGGCTGGTGCCGGTGACGGCCTTGCCGTCGATCTGGGCGGCGTAGCGGAAGATCACGTCGCGGCTGACGCCGGTCGGGATCAGGAACCGCATCCGTCCGGCGCTGTCGGTGACGGCGCGGCCGATCTCGCGCTCGGGAGCCCCGGCCCGGACGGTCAGCCGGGCGGGGATGATCGCCTGGTCGTAGATGCGCACGACCGCGTCCGCGAGCGGCTTGTCCTCAGCGGTGAGGGTGGCGACGGTCGCGATCCGGCGCCCGAAGCGGACCGAGCGCGTGCGGGAGCCCTTGATCTGCAGCACCAGCCCCGAGGTCGCGCCGGTGGTGGGCGGCTGCCCGCTGCTGGACGGGCCCGAGCTCGTCGAGCCGGGACCGGTCGTGGTGGTGCCGGCGGGGTTGGAGTTCTTGGCCGGGACGGAGGCGTCGGTCGGGGCCGGGTCGGAGGCGTCGGGGGTGCCGTCGTTGTCGTCGTCCTCGTCCTCGCGGTTGGGGATTCGATCCCCGTCGGCGTCGCCGCACGGGTCGGTCGCCGCGGTCGGGCGGCCGTCGCAGTAGGGGCGGACGGTGGCGCCGTCGGCGAACGGGCCGGCGGTCATCGAGCTCGAGGCGCGGCTGGTGCCGCCCCCGTCAGTGGCGTGGGCGACGCAGATGATCTTCTTGCCCGTGGCGGTCTCGGGGACCGTGAGCTGCGCGGAGCTGGAGGCGGGGGCGAGCGTACTGAGGCGCGAGCCGTCGGCATTGGCGATCTGCCAGCTGTAGGCGATGCTCGTCGGGGCCTGTCCGTTGACGGCGTTCGCCGTGCAGGTGAGGGTGTCGCCGACGCGCGGGGTGCCGGCGATCGTCGGCTCGCCCTGCGTCGGAGGGAGGTTGTCGACCCGGATCGGCCAGGCGCCGCTGATGGTCCCGTTGGTGCGGGTGATGTCGAAGACCTTGATCGCGGCGGTGTGGTCGCCGTCGGGGACGGTGGCCGTGTCCAGCGTCGCGCTGGCGGTGTGGGACAGCGGGCAGGGGACGCGCCGGGTGCTCGAGGGGGCGCAGGTGCCGCCGCCGCCGATGTCCAGCAGGGAGCCGAGCTCCTGGCCGTCGATGACGAACCGCACACCGTAGATCCCGCCGCCCCGGTCGGTGGCGCTGAAGGTCAGGGAGCGGTTGCGGGCGCTCGTCGTGGCGCTCATGAGCGTGCCGTTGGTGCCGGTGACGGTCGGGGCGATGTCGTCGCTGAGCGTCACGCGGATGTCGCGCTGGTTGTTCTCCACGACGCCGGCGGGGCAGCCGTTGGCCCCGGTGCAGTGGGTCAGGAAGGAGACCCAGTCGGACTCGCCGGTGTCCCAGGCGGCTGAGCCGGTCACGCCGCTGCAGCCCATGAGCGCGGTGCAGCCGTCGATCCGGCCGCGGGCGTCGGAGTGGATGATCGTGTGGGCGTCGCCGAAGGCCTGGTTGCTGTTGGCGCGCCAGTCGCGGTAGCTCTCGACGCGGACGATCTTGGTGTCGGCGGCGGCGGCCAGGCGCCACTGCGCGAACGTGCCCTCGGCGTGGGGCACGGCGGGATCGAACGAGGACGACATGTAGCCGCCGTTGTTGCAGTTGTTCCCGACGTAGGTGTAGGGGCTACCGCCCCAAGAGCTGGCCCACTCACCGACCGTGGGGTTCGTCGGCCCGCAGTAGCGGGCCTCGTAGGTACCGGCCTGGGCGGCGCTGGGGCTCAGCAGCCCCGCCACGAGGAGCGGCAGCAGGGGGATGAGGGATCGGCGGTGGCGCATCGTGTCTGGGTCCTTGACGGTCGGATCTAGCGGTGCGCCGGACGCTAGGAGTGGGGTGCGCAGACGCCGCGCGTTCACCTCCGGGCCGTCAGCGTTCACCTCCAGTTGTGGTGGTTCACCTCAGGCGGGTGAACCGCGTGTCGCCGGTGGCTGGTTGGCCGCTCGTACGGTTGGAGGCATGAAGACGCGCGCGCCGCAGGACGCTCAGCAGATGTGGCTGCATCCCGACGGTTCCGTCCGGACATCGCGACCGCCGGCGGACGCGGCCGCGCAGCCGGACGAGGTTCCGGCCGGCGGCGCTGGCTGGGCGGGCCTCGTGGTGCTGACCGTGCTCGCCGCGGTCCTGGCCGGCCTGCTGGCCGGCGCGTCGATGTCGCCGTTTGCCGCGGTGACCGTAGGGCTGGGCGCGTGCGCGATCAGCGGGCTCGTCGCGCCGCTAGCCACCGGGGATGGGCCGCGGCCGTGGCTGCCCCTGACGTGCGCGATCGCAGTCCTCGTGGCGGTGGGGATCGGGCTCTCCGGTCTCCTGGGCGGGTCGCTCACCGGCGGCGCCCTGCTGGAGCAGCAGCGCGGTCGGACCGGCGCGCTCGCTGTCGCCCTGACCCTCATCGCCGGCGTGGGAGCGTTCCGCGCGGTCGGCGGGGTACGCCCGTCCGTGGTCGCCTGCGG
Organism: Conexibacter sp. W3-3-2; assembly: GCF_009707605.1. Classification (NCBI taxonomy): domain Bacteria; kingdom Bacillati; phylum Actinomycetota; class Thermoleophilia; order Solirubrobacterales; family Conexibacteraceae; genus Conexibacter; species Conexibacter sp. W3-3-2. The sequence continues at coordinate 170,219 of NZ_WLYW01000002.1, forward strand.
GGTGGCGTGCGTCGTGGCGTTCTGCGCCGGCATCACCTTCCCCGCGTTGGCCGGCGAGCTGCGCTCCGCAGCGCCGCAGCCGGCCGCAACCAGCGGCAGCCAGGAGCGCCTGGTGGACCTCGAGCGCCGCTTCGACGAGCTCGGCGACCAGGTCGACGCGCACGGCCGCCGGATCAGGACCCTGCGCCGCGCAATCCAGGCCGGCCGCTAGCCCCCGGCCGGGACAGCACCGGCAACGCAGATCTCCCAGGGTCGGGCCGCGCGCGCCGATGGCGGTCCGGGTCGCGCGCGGCGTGTGCGTGTCGTTAGCGGGTGCGGAGGGTCCTGATGGCTCTCCTTGACCCGCCGCGCCCGTGCGGCATGTTCGGCCAGGGCCCGGTCGCCGGTGAGCGTGGCGATGTTGTGGATGCTGAAGCCGTGCTCGAGCGCGTCCTCGACGGTCCGGATGGCTCGTGGTCCGCGGTCGCCGCGCAGGTCGATGAGGGCGTGCGCCAGGTGATCGATGCGCTCGCGGCCGGTGTGGGTGCTGGTCATGCCGGGGAGTGTGGGGTCCGCGGCGAAACGGCCCGCGCGGCTGCGCGCGCGGGCCTGCAGGGGGGGTTAGCGTCGCGCGCGGGCGCGGAGTGCGGGGAGGGTCGCGCGGACGGTGGTGGCGGTGTGGGTGGCGGGGTTCTGCGGGCGGGCGGTGAAGCAGACGGTGGTGCGGGGCTGGCCGGGGGTGCGGGTGATGGTGAAGGTGGGCCGTCGGCTGATGCGGGGCTGCTTGGTGTCGCAGCCGCTGTCCATGACGTAGCTGCGCAGCAGGCTGGGCGTGCTGGTGGTGAGCGTGAAGGTCGTGCGGCGCGCCCCGGTGCTGGTGGTGCGCGTGGCGGTGCGCAGCCGCAGTCGCACCGTCTGCCGCGTGGCGGGCAGGGTCCCGAGCGTGGTGGGCGGCGTGACGGTCGGCGCGGTCGCGGCGGGCGTGCTGGGGGCGGTGGGGCTTGAGGGCGTGGTGGGGGCGGGGTCGACGGTGGTGGTGAGCTCGGTGTCGGTGCTGCGGTCGGGGTTGGAGGCGGTGACGGTGAGCGTGTAGGGGCCGGCGGGCAGCGCGAGGTTGTTGGTGCCGGTGGTGAGCGCTTGGCCTCCGTAGCGGCCGGTGCTGGTGTTGCGCCAGTTGACGGTGAGGTACTCGTGCCCGGTGGCCTGGACGGTGATCGGGACGGCCTTGGGGGCTTGGACGCGGGCGGGGGCGCTGGCGTTGAGGGTGAGCTCGGTGGCCTGGACGGTGATGTCGCGGGTGAGGGTGCGCTGCAGGCCGTTGGGGGCGCTGAGGCGGGCTGTGACGGTCCAGGTGCCGGCGTTGCTGAAGGTGAGGTCGAGGCTGTCCAGGCGCTCGGTGCGGTTGTAGGCGCCGCCGGGCCCGGAGACCTCCCAGGTGGTGGCGGTGTGCGCGCCGCGGATGTCGGTGAGCGTGAGGGTCGTGGGCTGGCGGGCGCGGACGGTGCCGGGGTCGGCGAGCGTGGCGGTGGGGGCGCCCTGGGTGACGTTGATCGCGAAGGTCGCGGTGCCGGTGGCGCCTTGGGGGTCGGTGGCGCTGGCGCGCAGTTCGTAGTCGCCGGGATCCAGCGGGCCGACGGCGGCGGGGAACGCGGTCCCGCGCTGCACGGTCTGGTTGTCGCTGAGCCGCACGACCGTCCAGGAGGTGCTGGCGATGCCGCCGGAGTCGTTGGCGGTGATCGGGTACTCGCGCACCTCGCCGGAGTCGATGCGGCTGGTGCCCGTGATCGAGACAGTGGGTGGGGCGTTGCTGACGCGCACGGTCGCGGTGCGGGTGCTGGTGCGGCCGCGGTCGTCCCAGACCTGGGCGGTGACCTGGTTGTCGCCGAGCCCGAACGTGTACGTGGTGCTCGGCGCGACCCCGGGGTACTCGCGGGTGCCCTGCGGGGTGGTGATGGTGCTGCGGGTGATCTGGCCGTAGCGGTCGTCGGGCGTGGCGCTGATCGACACGGTGACCGTCGAGCCCTGGTCGGCGGTCTGCGGGACGTTGAGCGTCAGCTGCGGGCTGGTGATGTCGTTGGTGAAGAAGCTGTTGGTGAGGTTGGTGTTGCCGGCCTGCGGGTCCTGGGAGGCGGGGGAGTGGTAGGTGAAGGACATGCAGTCGTTGCCGCCGTGCCCGAGCCCGAACTGATGACCGATCTCCTGACACGTGATGGCGAGCCGTGCGCCGGGGTCGCCCTGGAAGTAGCGGTCGTTGAGGTAGACGTTGCCGTGGGTGGTGTGGTGGCCGCTGACGGCCAGGCCGCTCCAGCCGGTGTCGCCGTAGTCGCCGCTCTGCACGGTGACGTTCTGGCCGCCTGCGACCTTGCCGACGTTGAGGATGGTGCGCTGGTCCCACCAGGCGATCGCCTGGTCGACCATGCCGGTCCAGGCGCCGCTGGTCTGGTCCAGGATGCGGTAGGTGAGGGTGTGCTGGTGCACGACGCGCCCGGCGTTGTCGGTCCACAGGACGGGCGGGTCGTTGACCGCCGCGGCGGTGCTGGGTCCCAGCAGCGCGATCGCGAGCAGGAGGGGGAGCAGGCGGCGGGTGGTCATGGCCAGAGCTCCCGGATGCCGCGGACGCCGAGCTGCTGCAGCTGGCGGCCGGCGGGGGCGGTGGCGTCGGCGGAGCGGGCGCGCTGCTGGCGGTCGAGGGTCAGGCGGGCGCTGGGGGACAGGGGCCGGTAGATGCCGGGGTAGTCGCTGCGCTCGGTGAGCAGCAGCAGGACCTGCTGGCCGATCTCGTAGGGGGGCTCGCCGGCGACGCTGAGCTGGCGGCCGTCGAGCTCGGGGATGTCGCGGCGCACGGTGACGGTCTGGCGCTGCGGGCCGGTGAAGGTCTCGCGGACCTCCACGGTGGCGAGCTGGCCGTGGATGCGCAGCCCGTCGGGCGCGGTGCGCGGCGGGGTGCTCGTGACGTCGATGACGCGGCCCAGGACGGCGAGGTCGGCGTGCTGGGCAAGGGCGCGGGCGGTGGGCTGCTCGTCGGCGTAGGAGGCGTCGGCGACCGCGACGGCGGGGGCCGTGTCGGGGGCGGGGCCGGGGCGGTCGGTGAGGAGCAGGATGCCGGGGGCGCTCAGCGCGGCGAGGAGCGCCAGGAGCGCGCGGCCGGAGAGGCCCGTCTGGGAGAGCGTGGGCATGTGCTGTGGACGGTACGCGGTCGGTGGGCGTCCGTGGACGGTTTGCGGGGAGCGGGCTTGCCCGCAAGCCACGCCTGCGCGTCGGTGAGCGTCTGCAACTCGCGGCGCGCTTGCAGCAGCACCGGGTGAACGGTCAGCAGCGCCTGGCGGGCGCGCGCGTCGCCGTCGTGGGCGTGCAGGACCAGGGCGTCGTGCAGCAGCGCCGGCGGGGCGTGGGTGCCGCGCAGCCCGGGGGTGCCCGGGGCGTAGGGCAGCCGCGGCTCCCCACCGGCCCGGGTGGGCCAGGTGATCGCGGGCAGGCCCTGCGGGGTGTAGGGGACGGGCCCGAAGTCCGCCACCGCCCCGGGTGGGGTGGTGGTCGTGCGAAAGCGGATCCGGCCGGTCGTGGTGGGGCGGGGCCGGCGCACGAGCACGTCGGCGGCGAGCTGGGCGATCAGCGCGTCGGGGCGCTGCCCGAGCACGGGGGCGATGCGGCGCAGGCCCTTCAGGCGGGCGGCGAGCAGCAGGCCGGCGGCGTGCAGCGTGCGGCAGCGCCCCGCCCGGGCGAGGTCCAGCAGCAGCACCCCGCCTGTCGGGGCCTGCGCTCCGAGCACCGGTCGCAGCTGCTGGTAGGCGTGCAGGCTCGCCCGCAGGCTGGCCCAGGAGTCGGCGGGCATGTACCCGGCCAGGGCCGGGTCGGCGCAGCCGTGGCGCTCCAGCGCGAACGCCTGCGCAAGCGCCGTGCGCCGACCCGCCGTCCACGCCGCGAGATCCTCGGCGCGGCGCAGCTCCTGGAGGACCTGTTCGGTGCGGGCGGTCAGGACCCGCGCGAGCTCACTGGAGCGCTGCTGCTCGGCCGCGACGCGCCGTTCGATGTCCGCCGTTCGATCCCGGTGCTGCTGGCCTGGCGGGGTGGCCTGGTTCGCGCGCGGTGCGCGCGCGTCTTCTACCGACGTTCTCGGAGAGCTGAGAGGCTGGTGGGCCAGGTTGCCGTCGCCCCCAACGGGGGCTCCGGCAGGAGTGGGGCATTTCGGCATCAGCCGTGCGCGGCGCTCGCGCGCCCGCCGGCAGCCACGCTCGCGTGCCGCGTCCCGCCATGCCTCGAGTGCCTGCAGCTCGCGCACCGACCGTGTCGGCGGCTGGCCAGCCGGTCGGCGGGCCCGGGCGCGGCGCAGCCGGCCGGCCAGCCACGCGTCACCGACCAGGTGATCGGTGGGGCGCTGCGGGGCACGGAGGGTGATGTCGGTGCGGCGCGGGCGGCCGTCCTGGTCGCAGGCCACGACCACGGCGATCAGGCCGGCCTGCTGCAGATCGCCCAGCCAGCGGCGCACGGTCTGGTGATGGCGGCTGCGCAGCTCCTCGGCCTCGACATCGGCCCAGCCGAGGATCCGGCCGATCCCGACCGTGGCCTGCTCGCCGCTGCAGGAGATCGTCCCCGACCGCGGCCCCGGGGCGGCCAGGGCGCGCGCCCGGATCCACGAGTAGGCGACCAGGCCACCGACGACCCGCCGCAGATCCCCCACACCGACGGCCAGGAGCGCGTCGACGAGCTCGCCATCGCGCAGAACCTCGGGCATCGCCGTGGCGGCCGCGACCGGGGGCGGGGCGCTCACCGCCAGAGAGGCGCGCAGGCCTCGACGACGAAGAACGGTGCGGGCCGACGCGGGCACGCCCACCCATCTAGCGCCCACCCGCCCCTGCGCCTCCCGCCGCCGCCGGACCCCACCGCAGCGCACCCCCGGATCCCCACCACCTCGGCGCGGACCCCGCCGACCCACCGCCCGGACACCCCACGAGCACACCACGGACCCCGCCGAAATCGGAACCGGAGGCCGCCGTACTCGTGCGCGGACGCCCCCGTTTTGGAGTCGGAGACCACCGGTTCAGCAGGAGCGGCCGGCGCCCACCCCCGCGGCCGCGCGGTCCGACAAACCGGTGGTGTCCGGTTCGGTGGGCGGCTCGAGCGGGGGTCGCGGGGTCGGTTCGGGGGTGCGGGCGTCGCTCGGCGGCCCGGGGGAGGGCCGAGCAGCCGCGCGCCGGCGCCCCGGGCGGGCGCGGGCGGCTCCTGGAGCGCGCTCGAGCGGGCATAGGGGCGCCGGCGGGCATGGGGGCGCCGGCCCCGGGGTGGGGCGGGGTGTGCGGTGTGCGGCTTGGTGGTGGCGGGCCCTTAGCGGCGCGCCGCGGGGGGGGCCGTGCGGCGTTCCGGGTGCCTGGCGCGCCGTGGTGGCGGTGTGCGGCCCGGGCTCGCGGCCGCGCCCGGGCCGCGGCAGCGCGACTGCGGGTTCGCGGCCCGCGGCCGCGCGGGCGGGCGGGTGGCTGCGGCGGCGGGCCTGGCGTGCGGCGTCGCGGCGGTAGCGGCTGCGGGTGTCGCAGCGCCTGGCCGCCGCCGGGGCGGCGGAGGGATCGATCAGCAGCAGCCGCCCGGCCGGGTGGGTGCTGACGCTCGGCCCGTCCCAGGCCGCCAGCACGTCGAGGTCCTCGTGGACGTCGCCGCGCGCGCGGCGCCGCGCCGAGGCCCCGGCCTCGCCGCTGCCGCGCGCCAGGGCGGCGTAGTGCCCGAGCTCCGCGAGCTCGTGCTCGGCCTGCAGGGGCTGGGAGGGCAGCGGCTCGTACGCGCCGCCGGTCAGGCGCCGGTGCCCGAGCGCGCGCAGATACAGGCCCAGCACCCGCGGACTCGAGCGCAGCGCCCCGACCTCCACCTCGACCACCGCCGGCCCACCGCCACCGGTCACGGTGGCGGCGGTGTAGAGGTCCTGCGCGAACCGCACGCGCACCGTGTACCGGCTCCCCGCCAGCGCCGTGTACCCCGCGGCCAGGCGGCCGCGGTCGGCGCCGTGCCCCGAGGGCTCAAGCGCCCGGGCCAGCGGATACCAGGCGGGCCCGTCGGGGCCGTGCAGGTACAGCTCGCACGCGTCGAGCTCGCTGCCCGCGTAGCCGTGGGCGCCGTGGCGGGGGTGGCGCGGGCGGTAGCTGGGGTTGCTCATCAGCGCGTGGTGCAGATCGCGGCGGATCTGCAGGCGCAGGTCGCCGGTCCCGGCTGCCGCGGTCCCGATCAGCGCGCCGATCGTCCCCGGCGAGGCGTAGGTCCAGCCCTGGCCGCCGTCGGGCGCGGGCAGGTGGGTCAGCGGCAGGTGTCCCAGCAGCGCGATGACCAGGCGCACGGTCTCCGCGCGGCGCATGCCGTCGCTGCGCAGCTCCCCGTGGCTGCCCTCGGCGCGCACGCCCACCGGATCGCCGGGGCGCTCGCGGCGATCGCGGTCCAGGATCGGGTGCGCGGCTCGCGCCGCGGCGAGCGGGATCCGCTGGCTGGCCAGCAGCTCACGACGCACGCGCGCGATCGCCGGCAGCAGCACCGGGCTGGCCGCCATCGTGCGCTGCGGTGCGCGCAGGTCGCGGGTCGGCAGCACGGTCATCGCTGCGCCTCCGTGAGCGGGCAGCGACGATCGGCGAGCGCTCGTCTTCCGTCCGACGAGCTGCTACGCTGTGCCAACGAGATCTTTTTGTTGGACCCGAAACCTCCGGTTGCCGCCGGGGGTTTCTTCGTTCGGGAGCCGATCACGGCGGGCTCCCGCTGTGGGATCTCATGGCACCCCACACCTCCCGGCGACGGGTCGGGGGAGCGTGAAGGTGCGGAGGGTGCGGGTCATGCCGCATCCTGCAGACGGTCGTCGTCCTGGAGCGCGGGGCCGTGGCCCGGCAGCACGCCGGGCTGCCACTCCACCGGGCGGCCGTCCTCGTCCAGGAAGCCGTCCTCGGGACGGCGGCCGCGCATGATCGACGGGTCGCGGCCGGCGGCGAGCTGCTCGTCGCGCCACTCCAGCCACGTCAGGAGCTCGTCCAGGGCCGGGTCCTCGTCGCGCAGATCGCTGGCCAGCGCGCGTACGCCTTGGCGCACGATGTCCGAGAGGCTGCGGCCGCGGGCGACCGCGACCCGCTCGAAGACCGAGTGCTCCCAGGGGTCGACGACCGCCCCGATGTTCGTGCGGTTGGCCTTGGTCGGCGGCCGTCCGCCGGTCCGGACGTAGCCGGACGGGGGCAGGGCGGAGAGATCCGGGGCGACGGGCGGTTTCGTCTTGCGATCCGGGGCCATGATGAGCGAGGGTGATACAGCACGCCCCGGACGACCTTTTAATCGGGCGTCCGGGCTGCTGACCGCCAGCACGGTCTCAGACGCCCGGGCGCCGCGCCGCGGTTGCCGCGCGTTCACCTCCCAGCGCTCGAGGTGAACGCCGATGGTGAACGGCCCGCGGTTTGGCCCTGCTCTCCCCGTGTTTTCAGGCTCACGCGGGCCAGCGGCCAGGCGCGCGCGGGCCCGCGCGCGAGGGACGCTCAGGCCGCCGGCGAGGGGCCGGTCGCCGCCCCGTCGTCGCCGTCGGCCTCGAGGTCGGCCTCGGGGTCGGTGGCGGCGTGGTGGGTGAGCAGGAGGGCGTGGTGCAGGAGGTGGTCGGCGTGCGGGGTGGGGGGTGGGGGTGAGGTGGCTGGTGGTGAACCAGGCCAGGACGCTGCGCCAGGCGGTGGGGTGGGTGGCGCGGTGGTGGGCGATGGCGTGGGTGAGGGCGTGGTCGAGCAGTTCGCGGGGCTCAGGGTGCTCGTGCAGGAGCAGGGCGCTGAGGCGGGCGAAGGTGGGGCGGTCGGGGCGGTCGGTGCGGGCGAGGGTCTGCGGGAGCAGGTGGGCGAGTTCGTGGGGGGGCGGGCGGGGTGTGGAGGGCGTGGGCGGTGCGGTCGCGGGCGTCGGTGAGGGCGTGGGTGTCGGGGGCGGGGTCGTGGTCGGGGGTGGCGAGGCTGAGGCAGAGCTCGAGTGCGAGGCGTCGGTGCTCGTCGGGGTCGGTGGGGTCGGTGTTGAGGAGCTGGTCGGGGGTGGGGAGGGTGAGGTCGGTGGGCCAGGAGGCGGCGGTGCGCAGCAGGGTGCGGGCGTGGGCGCGTTGGGTGAGCTCGGCGGTGAGCTGGGTGAGCCGTTGGGTTTGCTGGTCGGCGGGGTGGGCGGTGAGGTGCAGGGCGGCGTGGGCGGCCATGCGGTGGGCGTGGGCGGCGGGGAGGCTGGGGTCGCCGGGCGGGGGTGGGGTGAGGAGCTGGTGGCGGTGGTCTGGGGGGGAGGGCGAGGGCGCGGGCGAGGAGGTCGGGGATCTGCTGGATGGCGGTGTGCAGCAGGGCGGTGCGGGCGCGGTCTTCGCCGGCGAGCAGTTCGTAGTGGCGGGTGGCGATGCGGCGGGGTCGTGGGGTGGGGGTGAGGTGGTCGGTGAGGGGGTGCTCGGCCAGCTGGGGTGGGGCTGCGGGGTGGGTGGTGCCGGTGGCGGCGGCGCGGCGTTCCGGGGGGGTGAGGGGGGTGCGCAGGCCGCGTTGGTGGCCGCTCCAGGTGATGCCGGTGTAGTCCTTGAGCTCTTCGGGGGTGACGCCGTGGGCGATGCAGCGGGCGGCGAAGGTGTGGCGCAGGTCGGTGAGGGTCGGGCGGCGGGTCTGGCCGGGGGTGTCGGTGGGGACCTGCAGGTCGGCGAGGGCGCTGTGGAGCTGTTTGCTGATGGCCTGGCGGGTGAGGGGGCGGGCGGGCTGGTCGGGGCGGTGGCCGTGGCGGGTGGCCAGCAGGGGGGCGTCGGGTCGGGGGTCGGGGTGGACGGCGATCCAGTCGGTGAGGGCGGTGAGGGCGCTGCCGACGAGCGGGACGGTGCGGCGGGTGCCGGCGGTGGCGGGCCGGGTGTGCAGCAGTGGCGGGTCGGTGGTGAGGTCGACGTCGGCGACGGTCATGCGGGGCAGGTGGCTGACGGGCTGCCCGTAGAGGGTGATGAGCGCGAAGATGGCGTGGGGGAGGGGGCCGGCGCGGTGGGCGGCGGCCTGGGCCTGGGCTTCCTGGGCGGCGCTGAGGTACGCCAGCGGCGGGTCGGGTGGGCGGTCGTGCTCGAGCTGCTGGAGGGCGGGGCGCACGACCGCGCCGCTGGCCCGCCGCCGCCGCGTGCCCGTCCGGCCGCTGCCGTCGTCGTCGTTGTCGGCCTGGTGCTGGTGGGTGTGGTCGAGGTAGGCGGCGAGGACGGTGAGGCGGGCGCGGATGGTGGTGGGGGCCAGGCCGCGGTCGGCGTCGGGGTCGTCGGCGCGGTGGCGTTGGTCGCGGTGCAGGGTGGCCTGGTAGGCGGCCCAGGCGGTGATCTGGGCGGGGGTGGGGTCGGTGGGGTCGATCTGGTCGGGCAGGCGTGGGGGCGGGGCCCGTCGCCGGGCGTGGGGGCGGCGCACCAGCGGTGCCAGGCGCAGAGGTGGCTGCGGTAGGCGTCGGCGGTCGCGGCGGTGGTGAGGGTCTGCAGGTAGGCCTCGCCGGGGGCGGGGAGGTCGCGGGGGTGCTGCGGTCGGCCGGGGTCGCTCACCCCGCAAGGTCTACCGGCCACCCCAGACACACACCAGTGGCATAACTCACACCCGTGCAACCCAGCCGGGAACCCGGGCCGTATTCGATGCCCGGAACCCGACACCACGCCACGCACCCCGCCCCGCGCCCCGCACGACACCGCACGACACCGCACGGCACCGTCCCGGGACCGGAACGAACACGATCCCGCTCCCGCAACGCCCCGGGAAGCCGGGGCGCGCGCGGGACGCGGTGCTGCGCGGCGCCACGACCGGCAGGGCGCCGTGCTGGCACGAGGCCTGGGCGGGACGAGACCGGGCACCGAACACACAGCCCGGGTCGGTTGCAGGCTGAAGAGTTATGCCACTAACGGTGCCTTGGGTCGCCAGGCGCGCGGGATGGCGCCGACATCGACGTCGTCGCGCGTCGGAGCTGGTGGCGCCCGCGGGCCAGACCGCGAGCGCCGGGCGCGACCCTACCCGCGCCAAGCCCGGGCTGTTCCGCGTGTTCCATCGGGCCCCTGGACCTTCCCGGCCCGCCGCGCTACCCTGCCCGATCGTCGACGCCGTGTCGACATCCGGCGCCCCAGAGGGGCCCGGAACCCCCAGACGTCCCGGCCAAAGCGTCGGGACCAGGAGAAGAAGAACATGACTCACGCGTTCGACCACGCGTCCTCGCCCCTGCGACGGACCGACGGCCACATGGTCGTCCTGAGGCGGGCTGGGATCGACGGAGACTGGGTTAGTAGGTTCCCTCTTCATTGAGAGAGGGAGAGATCTGAACGTACTGCTCGTTGCGCAGAGTCTCGAACTCTGCAGGGGGAAGATCGCCCAGGGAAGCGTGGAGTCGGTCGTTGTTGAACCAGGCGACCCACTCGACGATCGCCAGCTCCAGCTGGCCTCGCGAGCGCCAGACGCGGTCACGGATGAGCTCGGTCTTGAACGTGTCGACGAACGACTCGGCCAGCGCGTTGTCGAACGCGTCGCCGACCGAACCGATCGACCCCAGGACGTGATGGTCGTCGAGGACCTGCTGGAAGGCGTAGGACGTGTATTGCGAGCCGGCATCGCTGTGATGGATCAGCTCGACATCCGCGCCCGCGGGCCGGCGGGTGAGCGCCATGCGCAGTGCGTCCAGGACGAGGTCGGTGCGCATGTGCGAGGCGAACTGCCAGCCGACGATCCGGCGGCTGTAGACGTCCAGGACGAAGCTGAAGAACACGACGCCTTCCCAGCAGCGCAGGTAGGTGAAGTCCGCGACCCACAGCTCGTTGGGCCTTGTGGCGGTGAAGTCGCGCTCGACCAGATCGGGGCTCCTCATGGCCGCCGGGTCGGGGGTCGTGGTGCGCCAGGGCTTGCCGCGGCGCTTGGCGCCCTGCAGGCCGTGCTGGTGCATCAGCCGGCGGACGCGGTCGCGGCCGACCTCGACCCCGTGACGTTTGAGCGTCAGCCAGGTCTTGCGGTAGCCGTAGGCGCCGTAGTTGCGCTCGGCGACCTCCTCGATCAGCCGCAAGAGCTTCTCGTCCTCGATGACCCGCGCTGAGCGCTGGCCGGTGGCGCGGTGGTAGTAGGCGGACGCCGACACGCCCAAGGTCCTGCAGATCGGCTCGACCCCGAAACGGGCGCGGTGCTCGTCGATGAACGCGCTCACTTCGGTCGGTCTTGATCGAGCTCGGTCGCGAAAAACACCGACGCGGCCTTCAAGATCTCGTTCGCGCGGCGCAGCTCGAAGACCTCCTTGCGCAGCTGCTTGATCTCCTCGCGCTCCGCCGCGGTCGGCAGGTCCGGCCGCAAGCCCTCGTCGGCCTCCAACTGCCGCACGTACTTGCGCAGCGTCTCGGACGGGACCCCAAGGTCCCGCGCGACATGGGCGATCGGGCGGCCGCTCTCGATCACCACCCGGGCGCCGCGATCAAGCAGTTCCTTGGGGTACTTCCTCGGTCGGGACATCGCTGTGAAGACTCCTCGCTGCCCGGGACGGATCCCGCGCTTCAAGGTCTCCGCGGAAACCAGCCTGCCTCATCCACCTGCCCGTGCGCTACAGCGAAGCCGCCCGCGGCGAGCACCTCATCACCACCGGGCGGCCCGCCCCCGCGATCGACCAGCGCACCCATCAGCTGCAGGACCTCACCGCCGAGCAGCGCGCCCGCATCGTCGACCTCGCCCGCCGACTGCACCTGCACACCAGCCCCGACCCGAGCGCGCACCAGCTCACCGGCCTCGGGGACCTGCACCGCCCCCCGCACGACAAGTACACCGACACCGGGGACGCGCGGTGGCGCACCGGCGACGCGATCTCCCTGGCGCTCGTGCCCGCCGCCGACGGGCAGACCTCGATCGCCCGGACCATCCACACCACCACCGACCCGCACGCAAGCGCCCTGCGCCACGGCGCCCCTGTCGTCGACGAGCTCGACCCGCCGATCGACACCGTCCTGGACGCCTACGAGCACGCGCTCGCCTGCGCCGACGCCCACACCGCCCAGGCCCGCGCCCACGCCCACACCGTCTGGGCCCTGCACCCCGGCGGCCAGACCGACCCGCCGCAGGACCTCCAGTTCCTGGCCATCCCCGGCGCCGACGGCCGCGGCGAGATCCTCGCGCGCGCCGCCCACCCCGACCTCTTCGACCAGGCCGTCGAGCTCCTGCACGAGATCGCCGGCCACCACGAAGACGCCGTCCTGAGCACCGTGCCCGACACCCTCGGCCCGGCGCTCGCGCAGCTGGACGCCGACAGCGACCCCTGGGTGCGCGCGACCACCTGGATCACCGCCCTCAAGGCGCACCTCGAGGCGCTCCAGCAGGACCGCAAGGCCGCCGCCCACGACCAGGCCTACGCCGAGGAACGCGACGCCTGGATCCACGCCCACGGCTCCCCGCGCCTGCGCGCCGCCCACGCCGGCGACTACAAGCTCGACCTCATCTACCGCCAGGAACGCCTCGCCCGCGAGGGCCTTGACGGCATGCTCCTCAGCCTCGGCCGCCGCGCCAAGATCCGCGAGGCGCTCAACCCCAGCGCCGCCGCGCTGGACCTCGAACAGCTCGTGCGCGACTGGGCCCACAAGCCCACCACCACCAGGGCGGCGCAGGATCCCGCCGGTCCCGAGGTGCGGATCGTCTGGGCCGCCGTCGACCTCGACGACGTCGACGACGGCGAGATGATCCAGGTCAAGGCCTGGCTGGGCCGCCACCGCCTCTGGCTGCCCGTCGAGCCCCAGGACCAGGAGGACGACCGCTGATGCGCAGCCACGGCCCCCTGGGCATCGAGATCCGCAACCGGCGCAAGGCCAGCGGCCGCACGATGCAGCAGTTCGCCAAGGACTGCGGCATCGGCCGCACCGCCCTGCACCGCTACGAGAACGGGCACCCCGCCCGCCCCAACAGCACGAGCCTCGCCCGCGTCGTGCAGCAGGCCGCCATCCCCACCGACCTCGCCGTGCGGCTGCTCCAGGGCGACCCGGCGCTGGCCAGCGACCTGCAGCACGCCCTCGACCGCCTGCACGAGCACCAGCGGCTCACCACCTGACCACCCCACCAGCACCCGGGGCACACGGCCGGGGGCCGCGCCAGCGAGCGCGACCCCCGGGTCCGTGATCCGACACCGCCGGCGAGCGGGTCCAGACGCCCGCCGGCGGGCTTCCTGCGGGAGACGATGCAGGGGGCTGGCCTCCCACAAGCCAGCGACGCGAGCCCCCCGCCCACCACGCGGGGCGGGGCGGGGGTGCTCGCGCGAGGGGTCAGGCCGGGGTCGCGGCGGTCCCCCCCGTCCGGGGAGATCACCCCGGTGGCCCGGCGCACCACCGCGCGCGCCCCGTACGGGGCGGCGAACGCGACGACCTCGTCGAACTGCGCCTGCGTCGCCCCCGGGGCGACCTCGATCACGACCGCCTCGCGGCCCGTGTCCAGGTCCAGGCTCACGCCGTAGGACTGCACCGCCCCCGCCACCGCGGTGGCGGGCAGGCGCCGCTCGACGTCGGCGAACGTCTCGAGGATCTCCCGGTGGCTGAAGGCCACCCGGTACACGCGCAGCCGCCGCTCGAGCAGCGCGCGCTCGGGCCGGGTGACGGCCAGCCGGGCGACCGCCCGCCGGGCCGCCGCGCGCGCCGCGGCCGGATCGGTCGCCCCGACCCGCAGCGCCGCGGTCTTCGTCAGGTAGACGGGGCCGGCCAGCGCGGCCGGGAGCGCGCGCTGGACGCGGTCGGTGCGCCCGAGCACCAGGAACCGGGTCATCTCGCGGGCGGCCGCCGTCTCGCGGGAGACCCGCTCCTGGCGGGCGACGACCGCGACCCGAGACCGCCAGGCCGCCGCGCACCGGGCGTTGGCGCTGGGCTCCTGGGCCTGCGGCCGGTCACACGGCGACGGGACCGCGGCGCCTGCCGCTGCCGCCTCACCGCTGACCACCACACACGCCAGGGCGGCGCACAGAATCTTGGAAACTCGCATGCCACCGACTGTACGAGCGCGGATGACGCACCCGTCCACACCCGCCCGCGGGGCGTCCCGCGCGAGCTGCTCACCCATTGGTCAGCCACCCCAGGCCGGTGAACTGGGTGATCATCGCCTGGTCCATGTAGAAGACGTTCTCCTGGTTGGGGCAGTTCACCGAGCCGTTGGAGGCCGTGGTGATGCCGTAGAGCGTCGTCCACGACAGCATCGAGCCGCCGCTGTCACCGTTCTCCGCGCACATGTTCAGGCCGCCGTGGCTGCCGTTGGCCAGGAACTGGTACTTCACCAGCGGCCCGTTGGCCGCGTAGCGGAAGGAGTGCGGGCCGCCCCGGGTCACGCCGCAGCGCACCCCGGTCGTGCGGCCGGTGCGGCAGATCGGCACCCCGGCGGGCTGGCTCTGCGACACCCCGCGGATCGGCCAGTCCTCGTTGGTGCCGCGCAGGTTGGTGATGCTGCGCAGCCCGCCGCCCAGCCAGAACGGATCCTCCTGCAGGATCACGCCGAAGTCGCCGTACTCGCCGACCGTCCACGCCCACTGCCGGCCGATCCGCCGCGCACCCTGCGGGGAGTGCGCCGCCCACGTCGTGTTCGTGGGCATCTTGTCCAAGCAGTGCCCCGCGGTCACCACCGCCCAACGACCCCACACATACCCCCAGCCGCCGGCCGAGCAGAAGCTGTAGGTCGGACGCGTCTCGGAGTAGACCTCCTGGCCACCGTGCAGCGGCGCGGTGCACGCGCTGATCGACGGGCACGCCGCCGGGCTCGGGCGCACATCGTCCAGCGTGCCGCGCTCGATCGCCACCGCGACCCCGAGGCGGTCCAGCAGCGCGCGCGCAGCCTGCAGCTGCGGCGCCGCGGTGTCCGCGACGGTGATCGTGATCCGGTTGCGCTGCTCGTCGACGCCGAACCGCACGTCCTTCAGCGACTCAAGCACCGGGTGCAGCGCGTCGTAGGCCGTGCGCAGCAGCGCCTGCGAGCTCTTGACCCGCACCAGCTCGACGCGATCCGCCACGCCCAGCGCCTGCGTGACCGTGCCCACCAGGCCGCTGGCCTCACCCAGCGCCCCGGCGACCCCGACCCGCATCTTCCCGGTCTCGTTGTCGAACCACATCCCCCCGTACAGGCCGCCCAGCGCCCCCGACAGCCGCGTGGCGTTGCGGGTGATCGCGTGGATCGCCACCAGCCGACCGCGCGCCTCCCGCTGGCCGACACCGAACTCGCGGGCGTAGTCGTCGATCTGCGCCTGCAGGCTGCGGTCCTGGCCGATCAACGAGCTCACCGGCTCGGTCAGGGCGTTGAGCACCGGCGTCACGTCCAGGCCCGAAGCGCCCGCGGCACCGGCGGGCGCCACGCCGACGCCCAGCGAGGCGCAGGCCGCCAACGCCACCAGCGCGCCGCGGCCACGCCGCCAACGCCGCCCCGGCGAAGAACAGAAGGAAGAAGGAGGAGAGAGGTTCATGGGCCGGCACGCTAGGAACCGGCCGCGCACCAGCCCCACACAACGCACCGGTCAACGGAGCGACCCGACCAGCAGCAAGGTGAACCCGAGGTGAACCAGACGCGTTCACCCACGACGCCCGCCCGGCGTGGCCGGTTCACCTCACGGCATCGGCGCCCGTCAACTCTCCGAGCTCTCGGGCGGCTGCAGCGTCGCCCAGTCGTCGGTGGTGAAGCGCTGGTCGGGGCTCGCGCGGTCCTGCGCGTCGAACCGCACGCCCTCGCGAACGAGGCGCTCGCGGACCGCTTCGGGGGTCGGGGGCAGCGCCGGGTCGACCGAACGCCAGCCGGGGGACACCTCGCCCAGGCGGTTCAGGACGCGGTAGACCAGGGACGGCACGTCCGTCTCCATGCGCGCCAGCCAGGTCCCGAGCGCCTGGCCGCCCTTCGGGGCGCCGGCGGCGGCCGCGACGTCGCCGTAGGAGGCCCAGCGACCCGTCGGGATCGCGGCGATGAACGCGCGCGCCACCGCGAAGTCGATGCTGTTGCCGGCGGCGCGGCGGCGGCGGGCGGTGCGCTGCTTCTCCTTGAGGCGCACCTCGAACGCCGCGGCCTCCGGCAGCGGGATCAGGACGGAGGCGGCGAGCACGATCTCGCCGGCGACCGTGTACGGGGTGACCTGCACGCAGGTGATGTCCATGTCGAAGTTGCGGGTCAGCCACAGCACGGTGTTGGTGACCCCGACGGGGAACCCGGCGGCGACGAGCACGATCCGCGGGACGGCGTCCTCGTCCAGGGGGTCCAGCGCCTTGCCGCCGGTCCACTCCTCCAGCTCCGCACGGGCCTGCCCGGTGGTGAGCTCGCGCTGACGCTCGGCGGCCTCGTAGGCCTGGTACATGCCGACGACCTGCTCGGCGGTCAGGGTCGAGACGTACGCGGCGTAGCGCAGTGCCTGCAGGTCCTGGCCGTTGGAGCTCTCGTCGCGCTTGATCTCGACCACGACGAGCTTGCCCTGGCGGTCCAGGGCAAGGAGATCGAGGCGGTCCAGCGTGCGGTCGAACCCGGCGAACTGGCTGCCGACGATCTTCAAGTCCTCGCCCATCACCTCGGGCCGGGCCTTCAGCCAGCGCTCGAGCTCCTGGACCTCGCGGGCGCCCAGCGACTGGAAGCTGGCCGGGGTGATCAACGTGGGCTCCCCGGACACGTCCGCACCGACGGTGAACAGCTGCAGCGAGTTGCGCGCACCGGACACGATCACACCACGCCCGTGCCGGTCAGCCGGTGGTCCAGCGCAGCTGGGCGCCGCTGGGGCGGCTGCAGCGCATGGCGTACGTGGGTCCGGAGCCGCCGTCGCTGCGCAGGCGGCAGCGCCAGGCCTTCCCGGCGTGCCGGACCGTGAACGCCCGACCGTAGGTGCCGCGGCCCGCGGCCGCGTCGGGGACCTGGTAGGTGCCGTCGTGCAGGCGCCGGGCGATGTTCTGCAGTGTCGCGCAGCTGGCGTTCTTGGTGCTGCCGCGGGCCGGGAGCTGGAAGTCGGGGTAGGCGCTGCTGTTGGCCTGGCCGATGATGAACTGCGGGCAGGTCGCGGCCGCGGCGGGCGGCGCGCCGGCCAGCAGCGGGGCGGCGATCGCCGCGGCGATGAGCAGCACGCCGGGCCGGGGGTGGTGGGGGTGGGGGTGCATGTCGGTGGTCCTAGACGGTGGGGCGTTTGGGCGGGTTGCCGCCGAGCTTGCGCAGGTAGGCGGCCATCTGGCGTTCCCAGGCGGCCACGGCGCTGTCGCGCTGGCGGGTGATCGTGTCGGAGAGCTCGCGGAAGCGGTCGTACTCGGGCAGTTCGAAGCCGGAGGTCTCGTAGTCGCCCAGGTCGCGCAGGTCCTGGGCGGCGCGGGCCAGCGCCACGCCGGAGTCGGTCGCGGTGATCGCCTGGTCCAGCAGCGAGACCAGCGCCTGGTGCTCGTCGCGCACCCGGCTGGGGGCGGTCGGGTTGAGCGCCACGAGCTGCCCGCGGATGCGCTCGCGCTTGCCGCGCGCGGTGTTGAGCGCGTCCTCGAACTCCCCGGTGGACTCGTTGAAGATCTTGACGTCGTCGACGTACTCCTGCAGGTCGTCGCGCGTCTCGTTGTAGGAGGCCAGCAGCCCGCGGATCTGGCCGCGGTAGCTCTCGGCCTTGCGGGTCGCGCTGCTGCGCTGCTTGCGGTACCGCACGCGAGCCTGCCGCCAGTCCTCGAGTCGCTCGTGGGAGCGCTTGAGGTAGCGGGCGGCCTGCAGCGTCGCCGCGCGCGCTGCGGCGTGGTCGACCCGGATCGGGGTCAGGCCGTCCTCCTCGCGCGAGAGCGCGCTGACGCGCTCGGCCAGTCCGTCGCGCAGCACGTTGGTCGCCTCGAGGATCGCGCCGGCGCGCTCGGTGAACGGCAGCAGGTCCTTCTCCGACAAGGTCGCCAGCGTGCCGAGGCCGTCGAGCACCACCGTGATCTGGCGGTGGGCCTCCAGTGCGTCCTGGCGGACCGTGGGGTCCTCCAGGTCGGCCAGCTCGCGCTGGCGGCCGAGCATCACCGTCCGGGCGGTCGCGGCGCCTGTGCCGGCCTCGCGCAGCTGCGCGACGTTCGCCGCGGCCGCGACCCGCTCCACGTGCCGATCGAGGAGCGCGGCGTCCAGCTGCAGCTGACGGTGCGCCAGGCGCTCATCGCTGGGTCCGCGATCGATCAGCGCGAACGCGGTCACCCCCAACGCTCCCACCAGCAACGCCGCCAGCCCGCCCACCAGCGCCACCCGCCGGCGCCCCGCAGAACGCTCCGCCGGCGCCTCGGTCGGGGGGCTGGTCGACACGGTCGTGGGGGCGGGGTCGTGCTCGGCGGCGCTGACCTTCTTCAGCGCGACCGGCGCGTCCGCCACGGTCTCGGGGTCAGCTGTGTCATGGACGAGCGTCGGCTCCTCGAGCTCTTCACCGTCGGGCTCGTCGGACGGCAAGGCCTGCCCGCACCCGGCGCAGAACCGCGCCGTCGCCCTGTTTGCGACCCCGCACTGGTCGCAGAAACGTCGCTGCATCGTCATCCCCCACTGGACCGTTCCGACCCGAACGTAGTGCATCAACGAGCGCACCTCAACGCCCGCCGCTCCGCACAGCCCACGTCGCACCCACCCCGACGGATCTGACACCGCGACCGCAGGGGCCTGGAGTCACCAGCCGCTGATCTTCAGGCCACCCCCGGGGCGGCGCAGACCGAGGGCTGCGCCGCTCGACCTCTTCAACGCGGCCGTCGAGCTGGAGGTCGCGCACCCGGACAGGCCTGAGAGCCGCTCGAGGTTCGCAACGTTCTCATTCCGAATGTACTTGCGTACAATTGCAAGCGTTGTGATTCTGCAAACGCCTTCGCCTGACGTGACCCTGGTGATCGAAGCTGATCGGGCCTCCCTCCTGCACGCCGGCAGGTCGGTGCGGACGTGGCCCGTCCAGCACATCACGTCGCTCACCACACGCGCCGCGGGCGATCTCACCGATCACCGCGGGCTGCTGCTGATCGAGCGTGCCGCACCGGGCGCGCTCAAGGTTCTCCGCGCCGCCGGCCGATCGTTCGCGACCAGTGCTGGCGAAGTGCATCTCGTCGAGCCGCCGGAGCTCCTCATCCTCCAGCCGCCGACGCAGGCGCCGACCCTCGCCCCGAGCCCGTCACGCTCGCTCAGCAAGGGCGCGGCCCGGGTCGGGCGCTGGCTGCTCCTGCACGCCGATGCCCGCGATACGACGATCAGCGAGCTCGCCACCGCCTCCCGTACAAGCGTTGCGACGGCCTCGCGCGCCGTCGCGCAGCTCGCCGATCGAGACCTCCTGCGCGTTGCGACGGCCACCGACGCCAGGCAACGCGCCGTGAACGCGAGCGACCCCGCGCAGCTGCTCGACGCGATCGCCGACGAGGGACCGTGGCGACGCGCGCGGCAGACGACCTGGGACGTCGGGGCGCGAACCACCGCGCACGCGCTCGACCTCATCCGCACGGCCGCCTCGGCGACCGGGCTGCCGTACTGCGTCGGCGGCCTCGCGGGCGCCGCGCTCGTCGAGCCGCTCGTCGAGCCCGCCGTCGCCACGATCTGGGTCCGCCAACCCGATCTCGAGGCGTGGCAACGTGAGCTCATCGCCGAACCCGCCCGCCCGGCGACCGGCCGCATCACCGTCCGCATCGCGCCCGACCCCGTCATCCTCGACTGGGCCACCGACCACGACGGTCTGCGGATCGCCGACCTCGTCCAGCTCTACATCGACTGCCGCTACTCGGGCGAGCGCGCGATCGACCTCACCGACGCCATCCGCCGACGGCTACTCCCCACCCCATGAAGCTCATCGATCCCGACCCGCTGCTGCGCGAAGCCGCCGACGCACTAGCCCCAGTGCGCAACGACATCGTCGTCGTCGGCGCCAGCGCGATCCGCGTCGCCCTCCACGGTCGCGAGGTCCCCGTGAGCCCGACCCGCGACGTCGACGCCGGCACCAGCATCGAGGCCGCCGAGCGCGTCGTCGCCGCGCTCGAGGCCGCCGGCCTCACGCGCAGCACCGAGCCCCACGAGCAGTCGTTCACCTGGGTCCGGGGCGATGACCTCAAGGTCCAGCTGATCAGACCGTTTCACCCATTCCCCACGGGAGCGGCCCGCGGCCTACCGGTCAACAACACCATCCCCGAGCTGCGCACCCATCGCGTCGCCGTCGCGTTCACCGAGCGTCCCGACGAGCCGCGACTGTGGTGTGCCAACGCCGCCGCCCTCGTCGCGCTCAAGGCCCAGGCCTTCGGCCGCACGCGACATGACGGCAGCCCTGTGGACCGCGACTTCAGCGACGTCGTGCTCCTGCTGGACCACCTGCTCGACGAGATCGCCGGGCAGGTCGAGACCGACCTGACGATGCGCCGCCGAGTCCTCGACGCTGCTCGGCGATTCCTCAGCGACGACGAAGCCGTCAGCAGTGCCGTCCGCGAACTCCTCGCGACCGATGCGTTCGCCACCGCGCCACAAGCCCGCCGCGCAACCGAGCGAGCCGCCACGCGCTGCGTCCGCAGGCTCGACGCCTGACAGGAGGCCCGCCGCGACGCGGCCAGCCGCACGAACCCGCGTGGTTAGCAGGACCCCGGTCGGCAGTACTCCGGTGCGAACTGCGCTGAGGTCCAGATCTGGCCTGCGGCGGTGACAAGGAGGTCGTGTCCCTGCGGGTGCACGACGAGCGCAGCGATGGTCGCGGAGAGGAGGCCCACCGCGACGCGGGCAGCCGCGCGAGCCCGCGGGGAGCGCGCACGCCGTGACGCGACAACGGCCCCGACGAGCGCGCTTACCGCGGCGATGACCAAGACCAGCGACCACGCCCCGGTGACCAGGGCGCCCAGCACGACCCACGGGACGGCGATGACCAGCGAGACCCCGGTCAAGAAGACGATGCCCCCGACGAGCAGGAGCGGGACCACGATGGCGTCTGCGAGCTCCGTCCTGGCAAAACGGCGGCGAAGGGCGCTTCCTGGCGAGCGATTCGACGCGGTCCAGCCTTCGGTCTCGGGCGCCATCGCAGCATCATCGCCGCCCAGACCCACCGTCGTCCACTGCACGGTCGGCGGCACGACGGTCTCGGCCACGCCACCGGCCGCCGTCACCCATCGCGCTCGCGGCGTCGACGGATGCCTGCGCGGCGCGTGACCCCCAGGAGACGTGCCCGTCCTGCCGCGCCGCCAGGTCATGGGCGCGGGGTGGGGTGGCGGGTGTGGCGGCGGTGGCGCAGGGCGATGAGCCACTGGTCGGGGTCGGCGAGGACGGGCCGGTCGTTGATCGCGGCGGTGGTCCGTGCGCACCACGGTGCTGCGGCGGTCGGGCTTGTGGTGTGGTGGGCGTGCAGGATCGCGACGTCGCGCTGGACGCTGGCCGGGGCCGGCCACGCGGTGGGGTCCAGCTGGTCGCGGCGGCGCAGCGCGATGGTGTCGGTGTCGGGGTCGTAGGGGAGGTGCTGGGCGGGGTCCGGGGGTGGTGGGGTCCCCAGCCGTCGGGGTGCAGGCGGAACGCGATCCGGGTGCGGGGGGCGGGTTGGCGTCGTGCGGTGCTGCGGCGGGCGGCGCGGGCCAGGTGCTGGCGGGAGGCGATCTGGACGGTGCGTTCGAGGTGCCGCACACGGACCTCGAGCAGCCCGATGAGGGCGTGGAGCGTCTCGCATGCCGGCGCGAGCGTCACGAGCTCGCTGGCGAGCTCGGCGATGAGCGGCGGGCCGGTGGTGGGGTTCAGGGCGCTGCGGGCGTGCTGGTGTCGTGCGAGGAGCTCGGTGAGGAGCTGGTAGCGGTCGGTGGGCACGTAGCCGGCCAGGCTGCTGCGCGGGCTCTGGTAGCGCAGCGCGGCGAAGAGGGCCTTGAGCGTGTCGCGCCGGTGGGTGGTGAGCTGGTGCAGGTCGTGGTCGGTGAGCCGGTGGGCCTGGTCGATCAGGCGACGGGTGAGCTCGTGGTGGCGCTCGTGCTCGCGGGCGGCCTGCTGGTTGAGGTGCTGGATGCGCCGGGTGTCGGGCAGCCGGGTGGTGGCGTGATCGTGCGCGCCGGGCGCGCGCGTGTTCTGCTGGGGTCCGTTCAGACGCTGAGGGTGGTCCCTGCCGGGGGTTGCTGTCGCCGTTGGCGACAGCTCCGCAGGAGTGGGGCGTTCTGTTCGCGGGCGGCGCGCGAAGGCGCGGCGCGCGTGCAGGAACCGGGTCGTGCGGGTGCTGTTGCTGGGGGAGCGCTCGCGGGCGCGGCGCAGCCGCGCGGCCAGCCACGCGGCCGCGGCCGCGGACTGCCGCGGGCCCGGGACCTCAGGGAGGGGCAGGAGGGTGATGTCGGTGCGGCACGGGTGCCCGTCGGGGTCGTGCACCACGGTGAGGTCGACCAGCCCGCAGGCCTGCAGGGCGTGCAGCCAACGGGCGGTGGTGTGGTGACGGGCATCGCGGGCGGCGCGCGCGTCCGGGGCGGGCTGCCAGCCGCAGACCCTGCCGATGCCGACGGCGATCTGCTCCTGGCTGCAGCTGACGGTGGCGCTCATCGGCCGGCCGGGCAGGCGCAGGTCGGTGCGCGAGCGCAGCCAGGCGTAGGCGCAGATCGCGCCGACGACCAGCCGTGCGTCCTGGAGCTCGTGCTCGAGCAGGACCGCGGTGAGCTGCTGGTCGGTCAGGCGGGGTGGCAGCGGGCGTGGCGGGGCTGCGGGCGCACCTCCCAGTCGCGCCCGCAGCCCGTCGCGTCGCTTCGCCACGCGGGTGCTCACCAGGCCACCGAAGCGGCCCGCCGCGGATCTGGGCAGGGGGTGCGCCGGCTCCCGAACCCCCGGTGGATCCGCTCTCAGAAGGGGGTGCGCGCGCTCCCGCAAGGGGGTGCGCCGACTCCCACCGACCCGGGCCGACCCGGGCCTCGCGCGCGGCGCGATCGGGGCGGTGCGGGGCCGGGTGGGTCGGCTCCCGCAAGGGGGTGCAGCAGATCCCACGAGCCGGTGGATCGCCTCCCGCCCCACGGTCGTGAAGGGGGTGGACCGCCTCCCACACCGCCCCGCTGCCGCCGCGGCCGCGGGCACTGACCCGGTGGATCGCCTCCCACACCCCACCAAATCCGGCGTCGAGCACCGGCCGCGGGGCGGGTGGATCGGCTCCCGCACGCCCCCGGGCCGGGGCGGTGAGCGCCGGCCCGGGGCGCCCTGATGCCGGGCCTCGCGCCGTCCGGGGAGGGGGTGGATCGGCTCCCGCAGCAGGGCTTGCGTCCCCGGTCGGGCCGCGAGGGGGTGGAACTGCTCCCACCGGCAAGCTCTTGAGGGGGTGAATCCGCTCTCACAACGGGGTGGATCCCCTCCCGCCACGCGGCCTCACGGGCCCGGCGGGCCGGGTGGATCGGCTCCCGAACGCGCCCCCCGGCCCCGTTGGGGGCCGCGGAACGCCGTCCAGGCGGCCGCGCGGGGGAGGGGGTGGACCCGCTCCCACCGCCCCGCGCCGGAAAGCTGGC
Organism: Conexibacter sp. W3-3-2; assembly: GCF_009707605.1. Lineage (NCBI taxonomy): Bacteria > Bacillati > Actinomycetota > Thermoleophilia > Solirubrobacterales > Conexibacteraceae > Conexibacter > Conexibacter sp. W3-3-2. The sequence goes on from NZ_WLYW01000002.1 coordinate 193,527, forward strand.
GCGTTGATGCCGGGTGGATCGGCTCCCGCGCAGGGGGTGGATCGGCTCCCGGCACGGGGTGGATGTGCTCCCACGTGTCGCGGGTTGTCCGTGCAAGGACCTAGCTTTCGCGCACGTGTCCGGCCTGCTGACGCCCCCGCCCAACCGCTCTCCCAGCCGTGCCCTGAAGGGCGGGCCGCTCGACGGCTGGATGGACGACGACGCCGCGCTCGCCGCCGGCCAGCTGTTCTCCCGCGGCGAGAACCGCGGCATCCTCGTCGTCAACGGCGACCAGCTCTTGGGCGACACCGCGCGCGTCGTCGGCGCCGAGCTCGGCGAGATGCACTTCCGCATCTGGGCCGCCCTCACCACGATCTGGGCCTCCAGCGGCTGCCCCGCCAACGGCTCGCTCTCGTTCACCCTTGGCGAGCTGACCCGCACCATCATCGGCGACTCCAAGAGCGTCAGCAGCCGCGACCGCGACCGCATCCTCGAAGCCCTCTTCGACCTGCGCGACGCCCGCATCACCCTGCCCGGCTACGACCTCGAGACCCGCACCGCCAAGCCCGTCGTCGCCGACACCGCCCTGATCATCAGCTTCCAGATCGCCGGCGAGCTGCTGCGCGCCTACCGCCGCCGCGACCCCAGCCGCCTCAAGGACGGCGAGCTCGAGGACTCCGACCAGCTCGAAGACCTCAAGGCGCTCGGCGGCCGCCGTGGCAGCACGCTGAAGGTCCGGCTGCACCCCGAGTACGTCGACCGGCTGCTGGAAGCCGACCTGCGCCGCTTCGACTGGAGCAAGACCCACAAGCTCTCCGGCGTGGGCCTGAAGCTCTGGCTCATCTTCAGCGACCGCCGCATCCGCTACCTCCCCGCCAAGCCCTGGGAGCTCCCGCCCGGCATCACCGCACAGCCCGGCGAGACGCTGGAGTGGTGCCAGGTCGAGCTGACCCCCGAGAACGCCGCCGGCCTCGGCGTCACCGCCGCCCGCCGCGTCGACCGCCGCAAGCCGCTGCGCCGCGGCTGCCAGCAGGTCCTCGACGTCGACGGCTCCTTCGCCGCCATGGAAGTCATCAACGGCGGCAACGACGAAGACGTCCTCTACGTCCTGCGCCGCGGCGGCGGCGCCCCCACCGGCCGCCCCAACCAACTCCAACTCACCAGCTGACCACCCCGGGAAGGGGGGTGCAACGCCTCCCACCCGGCCAGACGCCGCCGCTCAGCCAGGCGCCGGCCCCTCCTCGCCGTGACCGCCGACCGGCACGCCCGCGGGCTCCCCGGCCGCCACGAGCTCCCCGCCGGCGTCCGGGACGGGCTCGCTGCCGGTGTCCGGGACGGGCTCGCTGCCCGTGGGCGGGGCCGGGAGTTCGTACCCGCGCTCGGCGCTGCGGCGGATCTCTCCGTCCCGGGCCAAGCGGCTCAACAACGTCGAGACGCTGCTGCGCTTGAGCCCGACCTCCTGCGCGATCGCCGCGGCCGACGAACCCGGGTGCGCGCCGAGGTACGCCAGGATCGCCGCGCGCGTCTGCCCCGGCGCCGCCGACGACCTCGAAGCCGCCCGCCGGCGCGTGCGGCCCGCCCCCGACCGCGTCACGCGCCCACCCGCCGCCGGCGCCTCACGCGGGGCGAGCGCCTCGAGCACCTCGCCCAAGCACTCCCGCTCCCGCCGAAGGTCCTCCACCGCTGCCAGCTGCGCGTCGAGCTCGCGCACCCGACCACGGATCGACGCCTCGATCTCCCGAAGATCAGCCATCACCAGACCCTAACCGCCAGCCCTGAGCGCCCAGTAGCCGACGACTGGTGGCGGCCGCGTGCGGCGTCGGTTGCGGCCGCGATTCGGCGTCAGCGGTGAAGATGCGGCGCTCGGGCCCTGAAGGGGGCAGACGAGCGCACGAGTGACGCTCGGTCGTGCCCCAGGAAGCGCTCAGCAGCGATCGCGCGCCGCCTGGTCGGCCCGCGCGTAGAGCTGGCGACATCCGTTGCGTCTGCACCGCGACCACGCGGGCACGCTCTCGGCCTCCTCCTCGGGGCCCAGGAGGAACGCGATCCCGCACGCACTCCACGAGCCGCCCTTCGCCGGGTGCTCGACGCAGACGTGGAAGCGAACGCCCGTGTAGGAGGCTCGGCCACCACCGTCATGCCGCGGGCAAGCCAGCCAGGAGGCGTCCCGCTGTCCCGCGTAGATCCCGCTCGACTGCGACCGGGCAACCATCAGGCATCGGCCCCATCGTGGGATCTACGCATCGGCGCCACCCTCATCTCGGTCGAGGGAGCGGCGCGCCGCCCGAGACCGACGATCTTCGCGAACGAGGCGCTGCATCTCGCTGAACACCTCGTGGTCGTCGAGGCGCGCTGCCCTCGCGCGCTTGCGGCGATGGCTGGGCGGGCACCCGATGTAGGTCCCGTCCTGCAGCGAATGCAGCTCGACGAGCACCCGCGCGAGCGACTGCACGGACCACGGCTGCGGCAACGCGCAGACCCCCTGGTCCTGGTCGAGAGCGGCGCCCTGGTCCTCCTCGTCAGCGGGGAAGTCAGACATCGACGCCGCCCTCCTCCTCGTTCCGAGCGACGGCAACACCTTCGGCCGTGATGCACCAGCCGCCGGAACCGGGGCCAGGTTGACGCCACGCCAGTCCGCGCTGTCGCAGCGCGACGAGGTTCGCCGCGATCGTGCCGGCGTGGACGGTGTCGAGGCCGATCGCCGGGCAGAGGTCGCGTGCGGTCAGCGTCTTCACGTCGTCGGGATAGACCGTCGTCTCGTCCGCCAGGACGACGAGCAGCGCCGCTTGGATGTGGCTCGGCATGCAGAGGTGCGCCGCGATCACGACACAGCCCGCCCTTCAAGCTCCGCGACCACCCGTTCGATCGCGGCCAAGTCGCGCACGAGGGCGTCAGCGTGTTCGCCGCGGATGCATCCGACCCGCGCCCCGGCGCTAGCGATGCTCTGCCTGATGCGGTCGCACGCGCCACCGTGGCCGTAGAGCGGGATCGGCGGCTCAGCCGGCCACATCGCGAGCCGCCCCTGGTCCTGGTCCCCCGCGCAGCCCTGGTCCTCGGGCCCGAAGCACTCGGGAAAGACCTCGCGAGCATGGTCATCACACGCGGCACGACCGGTGACGAGCTGCACGGTCACGGCCTCGTTACCGCAGTGATCACACCGCTCGAGCAGGTCCTCCTCGGCAGCCAGGCCACGCTTCGAGACCGCCCGATCCTTCTCGACCGACGAGCGGAGCCGGAGCAACGCGACCGCCGCGTCGACCAAGCCGCGATGACCCCGGTCACTGATCGGGTCGAACGTCCCCGCGGCCGGGTTGCGCCAGCGCCAGACGACGTACGCGATCCCCTCAGCAACCGCTCGCTCTCGGCGCGTCCAATCGTCAAGCATCGATGCCTCCCACCCGGTCTGCGTGGGCGCCGCGGCCCTGCCCCTCGGTCGCACGGGCGGTGCGCTCGACGCCGTCGACCACGGTCGTGGTGCCGACATCCCAGAACGAGATGCGATGGAAGACCCGCACGGGTCCGTGAATCTGGAGTGACCGCAGGCACGCTTTGCAGGCCCACGGCGCAGACGGGTCGAACTCCTTGTTGACCCTGGTCCCGCTCGACCTCGGAAAGTCTTCGCAGGCCCGCCCGCACAGCGTGCGGGTCGCGCCGTGGAGAGCCAGGTGGTCCTTCTCGTGCCTATAGCCCAGCCCGCGGCGCGGGTAGAAGTTCACGACGTCGGCGTGCGCGATCGCGTCAACGGCCATCGTTCCCCTCCTGGTCCTGAGCGAACGGTGCACGCGGCGGTGAGATCGGGCATGTCAGACCTCCTCGGCCTGGTCTTGCGCGTCACGCCCGGTTTGGTCCTGAGCGGCGTCGCCCTGGTCCTCGGTCAAGCGAGCGCGGCGATGGGCGTACACGCGGCACTTTGCCGAGCAGTACGTGGCCGGTCGGCCAGTGGTGTGCTGGGGCAGCGCGACGCCGCAATGCGCGCACGTGGCGCGGAAGACCAGGGCAGCCTCGCTTGGCGTCAGCTTTCTACTCATCGATGCGCTCGGGCGAGCCGCTTCAGCGAGGCGATCCACCGCCGCTCCTCCTCGGTTAGCTTAGCCACGCGCCTCACCCCCGTCCTCGGTCGAAGGGGCGTCGTCCCGAAGCCGGATCGGGGCCTGCTGCGCCTCCGCGCACCATGTCGTCGACGCCGCCGAGAGCGTGCCCTCCGGGTTCGGCACCAGCCCGCCACACAGGGCGCATTCGTACTCGTCGCCGTTGACGACGCCGCAGCGGCTACGCATCGGCCTCACCCCGGTCCTCGGTCGAAGCGGCGTCGCGCCTACGGAGGATCTCGGCCCTCTCGGCGGCGGTGAAGGGCCGCTCCCCAGCGACGAGCTTGGAGTCGATGTAGGCGTCGTCTTCGGCTACCGAGGCGCGCGAGCGATACCAGACCCATGCGCCATCACCGGCGCGAAACGCTTCGGCGTGCCCCTTCTTCCGGGCGCGGCTGAGAGCTGACCGGCGAGCGGGCGTCCACCAGAGATCCTCGACGAGTACGGAGCCATCGTCGGGGTGAAGCCGCTCGACTGCGGCACGTTCGGCGGGGGTGAGGTCAGCGAGGGCCATCGTGCCCCTCCTGGTCCCGAGCGACGCCCTGGTCCTCGGTCGAAGGGGCGGGCGGCAGATGGGGCAGGTGCGTGCCGCCGCGCGCGCCCGGCTCCGGAGTCACGTCCCTGCCGAAGGACACGCCTCCGCTGATCCCCACCTTGTGCCCGCAGTAGCGGCACTCGCGCACGGACCCTGCGCCGACGTGATCGCCCAGTGACTCCCGGCTTCCTAGACCACCCTGGCGCAAGCAGCGCGGACACGTCCTCGGAGAGCGGTTCGCAGCCGCATTCCGCGCGCCCTGACGCCGACGGCCTGCCTTCGCTCCGTCCATGCTCACGACGCCTCACCCCCGTCCTCGGTCGATGGGGTATCAGGCAGGTCGCCGTTCTCAACCAGCGCGCAGGCCTCATCAAGAGCCTCGTAGTACCCGCCGTCCAGACGGCACCCCTCGGGGTCAAGCCACACGTCGTTGACTTCCTCGAAGCCAAGCATGGCCAGCAGCGCGACCTCGACGCGGGTGCCGTCTCCGATCGCCTCTGCTCTCGCGCGCGCCTCGGGTCGCGCGGCCCGCGCCATGTCGAGCGAGTCGATGATCTGACGCGCCTCCATGCGCGGCGTCAGGCGGTCGCGCTTCGCGATGCGATCACGGCGGACCAGGTGGTACATCACGACCTCTTCGTCCGCAGCCTTGTCGTGAGGACTAGCCACGAGCCTCACCCCCGTCCCGGTCCGTGCCGGGGTGGCGCGAGCTGCCTGGGTTGGCGCCGTTGGTGTCGGGAGCGGTGGGCAAGCAGGCGACCCTGGTGAGTGCGTTGGTGTCGATCCGCGAGGACCGCGGCCGGGTGCGCCGGCGCGCGCGGCGGATCTTGCGGGCGCGGCGGCGGCGTGTCGCAGCCACGCTGGGGGAGGTCGATCGTCGGAAGGGCTTCATCGCGGGCAGTATGCGAACGCGTAGTGACGCACCAGCACGGTCGGCACGCGATCACCTGAGCCGAGCCTCGGGTTCGCGCTCGCGCGGCAACGTGGTGAGTCCTCTCGAGCAGGGCTGCCCGCTTGGTTCCGTGGCGGCCCCGACAAGGAGCCCGGGCGTGTGTGACCGGGGTGGCGGCGCGGCGGGCGGGGTCACCGGGCTGGCACCGCGGTGCCCTCCGCGCGAAGGTCGGCGGCGCACTGGGCCGCCAGGTCCGGTCGGCCGCTGAGGTCTCCGGCGATCTTCTCGGTGAAGCCGAAGCGCAGGGCAGCCCTGATGATCGCCTTGGCCGTGGCGTCGTCGTAGCGGTGCAGCGTCATGAGGCTCTCCTCGTGGCGCGCGATCTGCTCGGTGGGTGACATGGGTCGATCGTGCATACGGTCCCGAAAGGGCACCCGGCTACGCTGCTGGGGTGTTCTTCAGCGCCTCTCAGCTCGAGCGCGCCGAGGTGCCGGAGCTCGGTGCCCAGGGGCTCGCTGCGTGGTGGGTGACCCTGCCCGGGATCAGCTACCGCGGACGGGCGGTCTGCCCGGCGAGCTGGGACGTCGAGCAGGTCCTCGCGGCGCTCGAGCTCGGCGCGAAAAGGTGTGGGTCCTACGACGTGCTCGCCGGCCGCCTCTACTCCCGCCTGCGCATCGACCAGTGGACCTGACGACACGACCCACCCCGGCTCGCCAACATCGCTCGCGCAGCTGGTCACGAGATCGACGCGGTTGGAAGGCCCGGACGTGGGCGTCGTCGGTCCTGAGCGGGCGGCACGTCGATACCTGCTGCGCGCAGCGCGGCGACCCAAGAGCCGCCATACAGCCACCGGATCCGGTCGACGCTGATCTCTCCATCCCACGTTGAGACCGTCGGTCGCTCGCCGCCGTGAGCCTCGACCCACGCGCGGAGCAGCTGGCCGGTTCGCGCGCGATCCGCGTCGTGGCGGCGCCGCTGGGCGGCCGCAGCGCAGTCGCCGCATCGGCGTACGCTCGGACGGACACTGACGCCGCAGTCGATGCAGGCACTGTCGCGTTCCTCGCGCCATGGTGCGAGCCCGGCCTCACGGCACAGGTCGACGTACGGGCGGGCGCCCCGCGGGTTGCCGTGGCGTTCGACGAACTCCGCGCGCAGAGGTGTGCCCCCGAGTTCGACGGCGAGCGCGCGGATCGCTGCGACGCACTCCGCGCGTGAGCGTGGCCCAGCCACCCCGGCCCGAACGAGAGCTGTCCCCCACGGGCGTGCCGCCGCAGGATGATGCCCGACCGCGGCAACGAACTCGCCGCGTGTCGGCGCGCGACCGAGTTGTCGCGCCAGCTCGAGGATCAGCGCGTCGGTTTCCTCGACGGTCATCCGTCGGCGAATCGCCACGCGATGACCTGCTCGACGCTCGTGCCCGACCACGATGCGATCTCCTCGGCCGTGTACCCGCGAGCCGTGAGCGATCTGGCGACGGCCTGGCATTCCGCCCAGAGCAGCAGGCGTGCCGACTCGTCGACGGCAGCTCGAGCCGCAAGGTCTCCGAGGCTGGCCGCCAGCGACATGTCGAGGCTGTCCACGCTATGCCTCTCGGCACATCTTGTAGACGGCGCCACGCGTCACGCCGAGCAGGTCGGCGACCTCGATGACGGTCAACGCGCCGGTGGTGACCGCTTGTCGGACGTACCCGACGAGGTCGGCGCGGGCGACGCTGGCCGCGTGGAGCGCGGCTTGCTCGCGCTCGCGCGCGCCGATGATGGACGCGCGCTGCAACTCGACCGGGATCACGAGTACTCGCCGTCGTCGTGGGCCGCGATCCACTCGTCGATCTCTGCGAGTGCCTCTTCGCGCGACACGGTCAGTTCGAGGCGGTTGCCGTCCGGGTCCCTGACGCAGCCGCAGATGTCGATTTCCTCGCGGACGCCGAGAACGTCGTCGAGCTCCAGGTCGCGGATCGCGTCGGCGACGGTCGTGGTCTGCGTGGTTTCACCAACGCTCATGTGTACCACGGTACACACACCCGCCTACGGTGTCTACCACGGTGTACAACGTGCGCGTTCTACCGCGAGTGCACCGGCGGGACGCAGGTCACGAGAACCGCACGTGACAGTCGGCTTGAACGCGACTCGCGCGAAGGTCGACGCGGGCGTCGCCAGCGGCCTCTGGCGCAGGCTGTCGAGCAGGGGCGCGTTGTGGGGTGCGGCGGCGGGGGCGACGTCAGCCCGCGCCGGCTCGAACGCGCGTCTGAGCGACCCGGTGTGGTCACGGACCCTTGCGGCGCGCGCGCCGGGCGTCCCGTGCACGGGTCAAGAGCGTCTGGGCCCTCCGAGCAGGTTCCTACGATCGGCTCATGCCCGCTTCCGTACTTCCCCGAAATGCCCCCCGAGTTGGCCGCTCTGTCTTGAACGGACAAGCGCTGCCGAACGCGGGCGTGGTGAGCGTCGCCGCGGCCGTCGAGCGGGTCCCGTCACTCCGGGGCGTCGCTCTGATCGGGAGTGGGATGCAGCAGCGCAACAATCGCTGGGCGCTGCCGCTCTCCGCGCGATCGCCGGTCGTCGATCTCGCGTTGTCGCCGGGGGCCTGCGGCCCCGCCGCCCAGGCTCTGACGAGGCTCGCCGCAGCCCAGACAGCCCGCCGCACTCGCTGGCTCGCCCTCATGGAACAGAGCTCGCAGCAGTCGCGCCGCTACGCGTCGGCTCTCGCGCTCCTCGGGCCGGCCAACCTCGGAGGCGCTCGTGGCTTCAGGCCGGCCGGGGTGCCGCTGACCGGTACCCGTGTCGCCGGGCTCTCGCAGCGATCCGGGCTGGTGGGATCGAGTCTTGAGATCCCGCCCTTTCGGCCCTGGGGACCCTGCTGGCCGGTCGAGGACGAGTACGGGCTGGAGCCCGGTGGCACGTCGGCCGGCACCGACGGACGGGACGTTGACGCCCTGCGGCTCGTTCTGCGGTTGGCCGACTCCAGATTGCGAAGGAGCGGCGTGCCTGCGCCCGAGTACGAGATGCTCATCAATCAGCTCGCCGATGCCTGTGCCCGGACGAGCGTCGTGGGCGCGCTGCGTGAGCTCGTTGGGCGCGCACCGCACCTCAAGGACGGCCAGCGCCTGTGGCTGGACCAAGGCCTCGGCTATGTCGCTGAGGGAGAGTGGGTCCTCGCGATCCCGTTCCTCCTACTCGGGTTGGAAGGCGCCATCCGGTCCGTCGAGCCGCAGGCACGCACGCACCGCGATCGGGGCAAGATCCCTGGCGTCGAAGCGTTCATCAAGACCACTGACCTCCCGGAGGAGTACAAGATGCTCATCCGCCGGCACGTCTACGGACGCCCAGGAAACAGCTTCCGCCACGGAGACCCAGACGGCGACGCGCGCGCGCAAGCAGTCTTGGCCACCTTCGCGATCGCGTGGTGGCTAGGCAACGTCACCACTGTCGCCGCCGGTCGAGCGCTGACTCGAGCGTCGGGTCGGCGATCCGACCTGCCGCGTCCTCGCCCGCAAGAGCTGGCGCTCCCGCAGGCGCGTCCGTAGCGGAGCAGCCGCGGGTGCACCCGCAGAACGATGGCCCTGGACGGGGGCGACCGTCGGGCCTTCGGGCCCGGGTCGGACTCGAGCCGGCGGTCGGGGGCGGTGGTGCTGTCTTGAGGGTCGGTCAGCGACGGCGGCGTAGGACCTCGAGGACGTAGTTGGTGTTGAGGATGTCGGTGGAGTCGGCCATGGTTACGGCGACGTAGACCGTTCGCGTGCGGCCGGTTGGGTTGCGCAGGTACAGCGCCTCGCGCTCGCCGGGCCCGTTGAGGCTTCGATCGATGAGGAACTGCTGGCGGCGGTTGCGGCCTGGTCGTAGGCGGCGAGCTCGGCGTCTGCGCGGCTGCTGGTGGGGCGCATGAGCACCGTGTAGCGGGCGCGCGGCGGGACTCGCAGGCGGTAGACGTCCACGGGGTCCTCGACGGCGTCGACCGTTGCGCGCTGCGTGCCGCCCCAGATCGGTCGGTCGGGCTGCGAGAAGATCTGGCCGTCGATCGCGCTGACGGTGTCGTTGGGCTCCAGCGGGTCCAGACGCGGCGCGGGGCCGCTGACCGCACGGTCGATGTTCAGGTCCGCACCAGTGATCGGCGACGACTCAAGTTTCTTCGAGCAGACCCTGATGCAACGCTGCCCGGACGGGAACCCCGCACGCGCCCTTCCCTGAACCGCTCACCCGCGGCCCGCCTCGAACGGTGGGACCCTGCGCACCTGCCAGGAGTTCTGAGGCCCTTGGTTCGGCGACGGCGGCGCTTCGCTCACGGCAGTGCTGACGAGGCTCTGGGCCGCTAGGCTGCGCCGCGGGTGGGGACGCGCGTCATGACGCCGCCCCTAACTGCAGGCGACCAAGGCTCATGTCTTTAGGGGGATCGTGTGGGTACCACGGGTAGACCGCCGCGGCTATGGAAGCTCTACGCCGCGTTCGCGGGGCTCTTGCTCCTAGCTCCAGGAGGTCTCGCAGTGCTGTTGGACCGCTCTGAGGAAGGTCGAGGCGGCAGCGTCACTGCGTGTAGCGATGTCGCCGAGCCGTTGTCGGCAGACGCGGTCCGGTGGTTCATCGATCAGGGCGTCACCCCGACGGGCGCCAAAGTTATCTCGGCAGCGTGCAGCGTCGAAGACGCCAACGAATCCCTGGGCGAGATCCGAGACGGGCTCTGCGCCCAGATGTACTGCGGTCCGGGCGTCGCCGAAGACTGGGAAAAGCTGGACACCGAATGACGCGACTCTTCCCGGAAGCCAGACTCAACACGTGGGCCAGAGTGCTCCGGCTCAGGCGCACGTAGGTTCCGCATCGGGTCGCTTCGCACGCGTCGGGTCGCCTGGCCGGACCCGATCAGGCCGCCGTCGACACGCTGCTCATGGGTTGGTGCCCTAGTCGGTCGATCGGTTTCTTCGCCGGCCTCGGCGCTCCGCGCGACGGCGCAGCAGCCAGCGCACGAACTCCACGACATCGTGCAGGGTGGAGAGCACATCGTGCACAGCGAGGAACAGGTCCCAGACGGCGCCGGCGATGTCGGCGGCGAACCCAGGCTCCAATCCGAGAGGGCTCGCTAGGAGAATCACGAGGGCGACCACACAGGTCGCGCTCCTGAAGAGCCGCGGCGCGCTGCGCGCGCCGCGACGGGTACGGACCACCGCTCCCCGAGCGGCAGTGACAATGGTGAGGGCACGCCGAACGACAACCGACCGGCGCGCGCATGAATGAACCTTCATGACCGTTAGGGCCAAGGTCGGGCGAAAAAGTGGGGGCGGCTGCCGAGGTTTTCGGCGCCTGCGCCTCACGGGGTCGACGGTGTCTGCCGATGGCGGTGGGCTGGCCTGAGAACTGAGACTCACGCCGATTACCGAGCCACGCTTCCGAAAAGGGAGGGGTCGGCTCGGGGCACTCTCGCTGTCGGTCGCGACGCGTTCGTGTGTGCAATAGGTGTCGCAGCGCGGGGTGAGATGCTCGACTATGCCGTGCGCCTGGCGCCTCGAGCTACACGTCGACACCCTCCTGCGCCGAGCACCGGACCGCTGGGACCACGCCGCGATCGCCAAGCTCCTCAGCGAACTAGCGACGCTCCCCGGCGTGACCTTCACCCGCAACCACCAACGCGGGCCCCGCACACCCCTCGCAGCCTCCGACGACCTTCAGCGATTCCTCAGCGCGGTGGGGACGCCGCTGACTTGACCGGCGCCCGGACCGCTCGGTGTGCGCCGGCGTGCCTGTGAGCGGCCAGTTCATCGGCCAGTCCACACCCACCGAGTCGCTGCCGCCGCGCGGGCCCTGGGGGGAGCTATCGGGTCCGGACCCGCTGGTCGCGAGCGAGCGCCCACGCGCAGCAACGGGCTCGGGGCTCGCGGCGAGTAGGGGTCATCAGCTCCGCGAGCGCGCACCGGATCACTCACCACCGGGTCACGATGGGCGTACGCGCAGCGCAGCCCCGGGGTTGGCGCGTGCGGCGATCGGCTGTAGGGCCGATCGCCGCGGTGCCGTTCAGCGGGACGCGCTGGGGGTCTAGGCGTAGGGGCAGGCGTTGAGCATCGTCTGCAGTTCCTCCTTCTCGGCGGCCTGCACCCGCAGGGCCCACTGCGACTTCACAGCGATCACCGCGCGAGCGTAGAAGCAGCCGAACAGGCCGCGAGGGCGCCCGTACGGGTTGGTCACGTCGTGGTCGGACTCGCGCGAGTTCGCGGGCGCGTACAAGACCATCAGGTCCGGTGGGGTCGTGTCCTTGGCGAAGGCCTTGCGGCGCTCCTGGGTCCAGCTGTCGGCGCCCGAGGGCCACGCCTCGGCCAGTGCGACCGAGTGGTCGATGTGGACGCTGCTGGGGTTGGTGAGATCGACGACCGTGCAGGGTTGCAGGGCGACGACATCGACCTCGGCCAAGGCCAGAACACCGTCTTCGGCCCCGACGGCCCCGGCCGCTTCCGCCTCACCCTGCGCTCGTACAGCGGCCAATGGTCGGTCCGCCTGCGCGTCGAGGAGTACTCCTAGCGGCGCGGCCTCAACGGCCACCTCTCGGGGTTGCGCGCTGGCGCGGAGGCGAGGATCAGCGAGGAGGCCGCTGACGCCGAGGGCTGAGCGATGGAATCCGCGAGAGTTCTACGTGCGCTTTCGCAGGACGACGGCGGCGCCGGCGAAGGTCGCCCCGGCGAGAACGTCCAGGTACAGGCCCCACCCGATGCTCACGACGGCGTCTTCGCCGTTGAGGTCGATGATCTTCGCGATCGACCACAGACTGCACACCACCCCGAGGGCGATGACAGCGTTCAAGGATCGTTTGCTGCCCGACGCCGTGTGGCGGAACAGCGCGAACGCTGCGATCGCTGCGAGCACGGCGAGAATCTTCCCGTCATCGGTGTCCAGGCCGCTCACCGACACGATGAAGACGGTGGCCCAGGTACCCAGCAGGCCGATGAAGGTGGCGGCGATCCCCGCGGCGCACACCCAGAACGCGCGCGGCATGTCCGGGAGCGTGACGGTCTTGGCCGGCGACTGCGCCGACCGTGGGGGCACCGGATCGTCGGAGGTCTGTGCTCGCTCGGGCGCGGGGCGGCCGGGCGCGGCGCCGGGTTGCGGGACGCGCTGGGTCGGTTGGGCTGTCGCGCTGTCGCGCGGCGCGTCGTCGTCGATGGTCACGTGGTCGTCCGTTCCGGTCGAGGATTAGATGTGACGGTTGACGCACCTATCGGCAGGGGTGGTCCGGCAGTTGAGCCGCCCCGCGCGTCTGGGATGTCCGACGGCGGACGGAGTCGCGCTTGTCGGCCCAGCACGGGCGTACTCCCAGGAGGCGCCGCCTGGCGCAAGGCGGCTGAGATCGACGGCATACGCCCGGTCGGTCCGGAATCCGTATTGTGCGCTCCAAATGTCCGCTTTGTCGCAGTTCGCCACGACGTTCACGAGCCGGCGGTCGTACGTCGTCTTCATCGCTGCTGTGACGCTCTCGCTGAGCGCCGGTCCAGCGTTGGCGTCCGAGCATCACGACCACGACGACGTGCAGGTCTCGACGGCGCCGTTCAAGGTCGCCGGCCAGGACACGCCGGTGGCGATCGTGGCGGAGAACTTCGACGCCCGCCACGACGGCGACACGTACGACCGTTCGGCGACGTCGCGCGCGGAGACGCCGGGATCGGCGATCCCGGTCACGCTGAACCTGCCGGACACCTGGAACTGCGGCGGCGGGACGACCACCGACAACACCGCCAACGCGCTCAGCAACGCGCCGGTGGTCAAGGCCATCTACGCGTACACCACTGACACCGGCAACCGGTTCTCCCAGTGGGCGAGCACGATCCAGCAGATGGTCAAGCGCTCGATGAACCTGGTCGCGCGGGCTTCGCCGGACGGCAGTCGTTCCAACGGCCGCACCGTGCGCTACGACCTCGGCACCGCCTGCAACGCGCAGGAGGTCGACATCACCACCGTCGCGCTCCCACAGCCCTCCTCCGCCTACAACAACCGTCCCGCCTCTGACGTCCTTGCGGATCTGCGACAGCAGGTCAACGCGGTGACCGGCGCCGGCGAGCCGAACAACAAGATCGTGCTGCTGGACCGCGTCACCGGCCTCCCCGCAGGCCTCGCCAGCTCCTTCGTCAGCGACGCCCGTGGCGACGCTAGCCCGCATCAGCTCGGAGGTCAGTTCGGATTTCTCGCGCCCAACGGCACGCCTGACGCGCCGTTCCAGGTGTTCGGTAGCAGCTCCGACCCGCTCGACCATGCAGCCCGGATCCTCACGCACGAGGTGTTCCACATGCTGGGGAGCGTGCAGAGCACCGCGCCCAGCGCGGTCTCCGGTGGGCACACCAAGCAGTCCAACGACATCATGTCGGCCGGCGGGTTCGGTGCGACCGCGTGCGACGAAGGGTCGCCGTTCCCGCAGATCGATTGCGGCGGGGAGGACTACTGGAACCCCGCTCCGGCGCCGGGCAGCTATCTGGCCACGCACTGGAACCTTGCGGACTCCGTGCTTCTGTGCCCGACAATGCGGTGCGCGATGATGAGTCGCGCGCCGTTCGGACGCATCGCCAGCGACCCACCGAACGGCGCCAGCGTGGGTCAGGCCGTCGCCTTCGACGCCTCCGGCAGCATCGACACCGACGGTGACGACATCGTCCGCTACCAGTGGGACTTCAACAACGACGGCGCGTTCGACGCCGAAGGTCCCACCGTCACCACCGCCTTCCCCGCCCGGGGCACCGCGACCGTCCGGCTGCGCGTCACCGACAGCACCGGCGAGTTCGGTCTGCAGGTCCGCACCCTCACCATCGGCGCCCCCACCATCAACCCCGGCCCGGGCCCGAGCCCCGGACCGAACCCCGGGCCGGGCCTGAACCCCGGGCCGGGCCTGAACCCCTTGCCCAGCCCGGGACCAAGTCCCACGCCAAGCTCGAACCCGACGGCCTCACGGTTCTCGTTCAACATTGACCGCACCAAGGCCAAGCAGACCCGCGCCGCCGTGATCAAGACCGGCGTGACCGTCGCCGGCGCCATCACCGCCAAGGGCTCCATCACCATCACCGTCCGCTACGGCGCCAGCAAGGTCGCCACCGCAACGATCAACCGCTCCGCCAAGGGCAACTTCTCCCAGGCGATCAAGCTCACCCCCGCAGGCAAGAAGACCGTCACCACCGCGTTCAAGACCAAGAAGACCCTCACCTTCAAGGTCACCGCAGCTGCCACCACCGGCCGCGACACCGCCACCGTCAAGATCACCAGGTAGCCCACACCCGGGCATCGGGCCGGCGAGTCCTCGAGGTGCGGGCGCGCCCGGGGGCTCTCGGTCGGCGCATCCTGCCCGTGCCGCGTCCGTCTGTGCAACAGGTGTCGCAGCGCGGGGGTGAGGGGCGTGGGATGGTTGTCGGGTGGCTGGGATCTTCGTGCGGGATGGGGAGCGGTACGTGGCGATGACCGAGGCGCCGTTCGATGCGGAGGCCGTCCTGCAGCAGCTGATCGCGCAGCACCCGCAGGTGCTGGTGGATGAACGCGGCGGGCAGCCCCGGCTGCTGCTGCTGGAGCGCGAGGCGGGCCTGGGGGACGATCCGGCGACGGGGTCGCGGTTCAGCCTCGATCACCTGTTCCTGGACGCGCGCGGAGTCCCGACGCTGGTGGAGGTCAAGCGTTCAAGCGACACCCGCGGTCGTCGGGAGGTCGTCGCGCAGATGCTCGACTACGCCGTGCGCCTGGCCGACAGCTACCCGCTCGCGCGGATCACGGAGCTGTTGGAGGCCGCGGCGGCCGGGGCAGGGAGGGGGCTGGGCGAGCACCTCGAGGCCGAGCTCGGCGCCGGCGATCCGGACGCGTTCCTGGCCCTGGTCGGCGCGAACCTGGAGGTCGAGCGGTTGCGGCTGGTGTTCGTGAGCGATCGGATCCACCCCGACCTCGAGCGCATCATCAGCTTCCTGGACCGCCACCTCGACGCGATCGCCGTGACCGCGATCGAGGTCCGCCAGTACGTCGACGCCGACGGCCACCACCAGACGATCGTTCCGCGGATCATCACCAGCCCGACCGCCGTCGGCCCCTCCCCACGCCCGCGAGCGCGTTCGATCACCCCGGCCCAGCTCACGGCCTCCCTCGAGGAACACCATGCGGGGTCCTCAGCGGTGCTCCTGGAGATCCTCGCCTGGGCGACGTCACGCGAGGACCTCAAGGTGCACTGGAACACCCGCTCCGCCGACATCCGACTGCGTGACGGCGCGATCGTCCTGCGCGCGTGGAACGACGGCAGCCTCGAGCTGCACGTCGACACACTCCATCGCCGAGAGCCGAATCGCTGGGACCACGCCGCGATCGCCGCCCTCCTCAGCGAACTCGAGATGATCCCCGGCGTGACCTTCACCCGCAACCGCCAACGCTGGCCCCGCACACCCCTCGCGGGCCTCGCAGCCCCCGACGACCTCCAGCGGTTCCTCAGCGCGGTGGCGACGGCAGTGACCTGACGTGGCGGCGGTCGGCCGCGAGCGCTTGCTCGGCCAGGTCGTCGCCCGGTCCTCGCGTTCGTCGACCCGCGCCGCGACGGACACGCGCCCCGGTAGCTGCGACGTGGCGCGCGGTAGCGATGGTCTGTGGGTCTATGCTCGGGGCATGCTTCCGAAGCGTGGCGGCACGCCGGCCGTCAGGATCGCTGATGCCGACCGCGAGCACGCGGCGGAGCGTCTGCACCGCGCAATGGCCGAGGGCCGCATCTCCGTCGAGGAGCTCGAGGAACGTCTCGCGCTCGTCCATGCCTCCCGGTACGCCGCTGATCTGGTCCCGGCACTGGCGGATCTTCCCGGCGGGGCGCAGGAGGCGCTCCCTTCCGGCCAGCCGCTGGTTCTGCGCGCGGGGGCCAGCGGGCTGAAGCGCGCCGGTCGCTGGAGCGTTCCCGCCAGCATCCAGGTTCGCAGCAGCATGGGGTCGGTGCATCTTGATTTCTGCGACACCGCGATCGTGCGCCCGGTCGTCGATATCGATCTCCGGCTCGGGGCGGGATCGGCCAAGCTGCTGCTCCCCGACGGTGCGACTGCCGATGTCGACGAGTTGGTCGCGAGCATGGGCAGGGTCAAGAGCGCGGTCAGCGCCCGCAGGACCTCCACCGCCCCGCATTTCGTCATCCGCGGTCGAACGATGTTCGGGTCGGTCGAGATCCGCAAACGCCGCTCGATCGCCGGAATCAAGTTCTGACCGCACGGGGCGCCACCCCGGAGAAGCAGCCCGGCCGCCCACGCAGACGCACAGCAAGCGGACACCCCCGGGGTCGTCGCAGGGGATACGCAGCAGCCTCGAGAGTCGTGAGTGGCTGCAGGCGATCACCGAACAGACCGCTGCGCCTTAGCCTCGATCCACCGCGTAAACGGTGAGCGCGCTCGGTCCGAGGGGGTCGAGCGCGTGAGCGGTGGCTCGGGAAGCCGATGGTCCGCCAACTGAGCTAGCGGTCGCCTTCGGAAGCTGTTGAGGCGGCGGTTGAGCAGGGTGTGCGTGCAGGGGCCGTCGCGGAGGTCCTGCGGTGCGATCGTCGTCGAACGAGTGGCCGGCGGTCAGGCCGGCTGCAGGGCGCGGATGCGTTCGAGGGCTTGGGTGAAGGCGTTGCGCCAGGGCCAGCGGGCTGGCAGGTGCAGGGTCCAGCGCCGGGCGGTGCGGGTCAGTCGGCCGGGCAACGTCAGCCAGCGGCGGCGCAGGGTGCGGGCGGTGCGGATGGTCTGGTTGGGGGCGCCAAGCAGCTGGGTCCAGCGCAGCAGGTTGTGCGCGATCGCGGCGAGGACCGTCCAGGCGCTGTTGGCGCAAAAGCGGCCGGAGGGGAAGTGCGCGAGGGCCTGGTCTTTGAGGTCGCGGATGGCCAGCTCGATCTGTGCGTGCTGGCGGTGCTCGGCCTCGACGAGCGCGAGGTCGTCGGTGCGGTTGGTGATGAACGCGTAGTGCTCCCAGGTCGGCAGCAGCTGGCCTTGGCGGTCGAGGGTGCGAACGCGGCGAATCACGAGCCGGCGGCTTGTGGCCCATTCGGTTTCGGCGATCTGGGCGATCGAGGTCTTCGGGTAGTCCTCGAGCGTGGTCCATGCGGTCTCGTCGATCGCTTCGATCGCTGCTCGGATCTTGGGGTTCTGGCGAACGCCGATCGAGAAGTCCCAGCCCGCGGCCTCGAGCTTGTCGAAGGTCTTGTTGTTCCAGAAGCCGCTGTCGGCGCGCAGCAACCTGGGGCCGGTCGCGTTCGTGCGGGCGATGCGGGCGATGAGCTCGTCGAGGAACCGGCCGGCGCCCCTGGAGGTGTTCGCCGAACCCTTCCTGAGGCGGATGTGCAGGACCTCGCCGGTGTCGGCGCGCGTGGCGAGGATCGGATGCATCCCGCGCACGCGGGTGTAGCCGAACGCCGCGCCCTGCTTCTTGGATCCGTAGACCTCACCAACGAACGAGTCGAGGTCGATCACCAGCCGCCCGTCGCCCGGCCCCGCGCCAGCGGCCCAGGCGCGCGCGACGAGCTCACCGAGGACACGGTCGAGCTGGCGGACGTGCCCGAACGTGAACGCCCGCAAGAACGTGCCGAGCGTCGACGGGGCAAGCACGCGGTGGCCGACCAGTTCGGCGGTGCGCCCCGAGCGCAACAGGTCGCAGTCGTCGATGCAGTCGGCGCCGAGCGCCATCGCCGAGACCAACGTCATCGCCTTCGCGCCCTCCAGGCCGGCGCCGGGACGATCACCGAGATCGACGGTCTCGTCGATGAGCTGCTCGGCCCCAAGGCGTTGGGCAAGCGTCGCGACCAGCGCGATCCCGGCGCTGGCGACCGCCCGCTCATCGTCAAAACAGACGTCGATCGCGTCCAGTCCGGACGGCCCGCCATGCTGCACCACGAAGGTGACCTCCTGCTGCAGGACCCCGGATGCCGCTACATCCGTGAAAAGCCCTGCTCAGGAGGTCATTCTTCGCTAGCAACCGGACGACACCGGTCTAGCCTCGCGGTGGATCGAGGCTTAGGTGCTCCCCGATGAGCTGCACCTGATCGCCACCGGGATCGTCAGCAGCGCATGGGCCACGGGCGCCACGCTGGAGCCCTCCGAGCTCGCGGCCCGCGCGCACGAGATGCACCGCAGGCTCGACGATCCCTGACCGAGCCGCGGGACGGTCATTCACCACCGGCACGGGGCGATCGTCGGCGGCCTGCACACCCGCCGGTCACCGTGGAGCCATGCGCTTCTCGATCCCGGTTCTTGCCGCCGCGTGCGCGGCGCTGATGGTGCCGTCGGCCGTTTCGGCGGGCACCTTCGACGTCATCGGCTGCGCGGACGGCAACGGCACCGGCACCCACCATGGATGGACGACCGACATCAGCGGCGCGTTCGCCTATACCTCCGCGGGCTGCGCCGCCGGCCAGGGCCTGTCGGTCAGCCTCGACAACACGCAGGTGATCGCGAGCAACGCGCGGGCGTGGTGGACGTTCGCCGTACCGTCAGGCGCGCAGGCCGAATCCCTGTCGATCGAGGAGGTCCACGGCAACCACCGGGTCGCGCTCGGCCCCAGCGACGGCGGCCACCCGACCTTCGCCTGGACCCGCGACCGCACCGACGGCAACTACAACGGAGCGCAGGAGTTCTTCTCCTGCACGAGCTTCCAGGGATGCCGCTCCGTAGACGGCGGCCTGGCATGGGGACCGCCGTCTCTGAACAACACCCGCGCGGTGCGCTTCTGGGTGATCTGCGGCGGCAGCCAGTCCTGCGTCCCGCACCCAGGCCAGAACCAGGCATACGCCGCGGTGCGGGACATCCGCGTGCGGATCAAGGATCCCAACGCTCCCGCCGTCGGCTCCGTGGACGGCAGCGCCCGCGCAGACACGACCTGGCACGGGTCGAAGTCGCTGTCGGCCTCGGCGACCGACAGCGGCGGCGGTCTGCACTCCCTGCGCCTCAGCGTCGACGGCCAGACCGTCGCCTCCGGCAGCTACTCCGGCTGTCGGCCCCCGTACCGCGCTCCCGTGCCCTGCCCAGGGTCCGGTAGCGCCGAGCTCATCTACAACCCCGCCCAGGTCCCGGACGGCCAGCACGTCATCCGCGCCTACGTCGTCGACGTCGCCGAGAACGCAAGCCTCGCCATGGGGCCGCGGACCGTCGTCTTTGACAACCACCCGCCCGCCCAGACGCGCGAGGGCACCATCGACGCGCCCGAGGCCCAGGTCGGCGTCGAACTCACCGCCACTCCGGCCGCCTTCAACGGCCAGAACCACACCACGACGCTGCAGTGGCGCCGCTGCAACGCCGACGGCACCGGCTGCACGGACATCCCCGCCGCCACCGCCTCCACGTACACCCCCACCGCACAGGACGAGGGCAAAAAGCTGCTGCTGCGCACGATCGCCACCGACGCAGGCGGCACCGCGACGCACACCACCGCGATCACCGCCGGACCGTTCGCCGACGGGCGCACCGTGAAGCCCGCCGCACCGGTCACCGCCCAGGGAGACCCCGGACAGACGCCCGGCGTCGCCGCAGGCACCGGCAGCCCCGCCGCGGCCCCGGCCGGTGCGCCCGTCAACCCCGGCGCCAGCACCAGCCCAGGCGCGGTCAAGCTGACCGTCGCCGGCCCCTCGACGCGAACCGTGCGATTCAACCGCTCCGCGACGCTGAGCACGCGCCTGAGGACCGCGCAGGGCACGCCGATCGCCGGCGCCACCATCTACCTGCTGGCCCGATCGGCCACCAGCACCAGCACCAGCGATCAGCAGGTCGCCGCCGGCCGCACCGACGCCAACGGACGCGCACGCATCACGAGCCCCAAGGGCGCCAACCGCATCCTCACCGCCGCCTACAAGCCGCAGCCCACCGACACCGCCTGGGCGGCCAAGACCGAGATCAAGCTCTACGTCCGCGCCGCCAGCAGCCTGCGACTGAGCCGCACCCGCATGCGCAACGGCCAGCTGCTGCGCCTCAGCGGCCGCGTGCAGTCCCGGCCCCTGCCGCGCTCCGGCGTGCTCGTCCAGGTCCAGGCCCGCCGCAAGGGCACCAAGGGCTGGAAGGCCGTCGCACCCGCACGACGCACCGCCGGCACCTGGAAGCTCAGCTACCGCTTCCGCTCCACGACCCGCACGCGCACCTACGAGTTCCGCGCCCGCGTCCTGCGCGACAGCACCTACTCCTACGTCACCGGCAGCTCGAACACCCGCCAGGTCCGCGTCCGCGGCTGACCCAAGGCGGGGGGCCTCGCCGTCAGCAGGGCTGCTTCAGCGTGCCTTGGCCGCCCGTGCTGACGCCGATGTGACTACGAAAAGGTGTACGCGCTTGCACGAAACCGTTAGAGGCTGGGCTCATCGACGCGCGAGACGACGCGGGAAGGTGAGAACTGGACTCGGTCGGGCCGAAGCCTGCGCACGGCGTTGCACGCTGTGGGAACGGTCAACCGTGACTAGCATTAAGGGTTGCCGTACGCACGGCTACTGTCGCTACCCGTGCAGGCCTTCGAGCGCGCCGACCAACGCGGCGACGCGGCCGGCGCGTTCAACCTCGGGGTCCTGCTCAAGGAGCGGGGTGAAGTCGAGCGTGCCGCGGAAGCCTTTGCGAGGGCACGGGCGCGACGTGAGGCAGGCGTGTGACGGACGCGATGTCGTCCTCCGCTCAGCGTCGGTCCGATGATGTCGAAACGTCGCGGCTTGCCTTATATCGTTCGGGCGTACATGATAGCTCGATGAGCGATATAGCGACCTTGTTTCCGGTTGGGGTGCCGCTCGACGAGCAGGACCAGGTCGGGCGACCCTCGTTCCTGGACGATCTCGACGCGCGGATGACGCGCGGCGAGAAGCACAAGCTGTTCGCGACGCGACGGACGGGGAAGACCAGCGCGGCGCGCGCGATCGTGCTGCGGTTCCGGGCGCGGGGACGTCCGGGCGCGATCGTCGATCTCGCGCGTCTGCAGAGCGCCGCGGCGACCGCGGAGAGCTTGATTGCCCAGCTGCGACCGGCGAGCGCGGCAGCCCGGAAGGGGAGGAGCGGCGCCAGCCGCGTGCTGAGGAGCGCCAGCCAGGGCCATAGCTCGCAGGAGGGGCTGGTGGGGCAGACGCTTGCGCGACTTCTTGACCCGGCGGCCAAGAGTCCGGCGGAGGTGCTCGAGAGCCTGGGTAAGAGCGTCGGGGAGCACGGCGCGTCCGCCGTCGTGGTGCTGGACGAAGCACACGTGCTGGCCGACTGGCCCGCCGACGAGCAAGCCGCGATCCGATCGGTCCTGCGCGAGGACCGATCGGTCGGGGTGCTGGTCGCCTCAAGCGAGGCGCACGCCCTCGAGCACCTCACCGCCGACAACGGTCCGTTGCGATACGCGGGGACGCGGCTGCCGCTGCCCGCCATCATCGACGCGGACTGGCGTAGCGCGCTGACCGACCGCTTCCGACGGCTCGGCGCACCGATCGAGCCGTCGGCCCTCGCCGACCTGCTCGAGCTCTCCCATCGGCACCCGTACTGCACGATGCTGCTCGCCCGCGAAACCGCGGTGGTCAGCGAGTTCCTGGAACAGACGACGCAGGCCGCTGTGCGGGCCGGCCTGCTCGTTGCGCGCACCGACGAGGCGTGGGAGCTACGCCATGATGGACTGGACTGACCTCTTCAGCCCCGAGCACGTCGAGCGGGCCGCCGCGCGGGACCGGCCGTTGCTGCTGACCTGTCCTCCCGGCGCCGCGGATCTCGCGCTCCTCACGCTCGCCCGCCCCGGCCCGGCCCTCACCCTGGACGCGCGCCTCAGCGCCTCCAGCGATGCCCTGCTCGTCGATCTCGTCCGCGGCACGCTCACCCAGATCGCACCCGCGAGCCAGTTCCACACGGGCGTCAGCACCGTGCACCGCGACGACGCGCTCGCGATCGCCACCGCCTACGGCAACCCTGACGTCGCGATCGCCTCGGCGATGGGTGCACCGCATGCCGACCTCACCCTCGACAAGGCGCTCAGCGCGGTCCCCGACGGCACCGAGCTGCGGATCCTGCACGCCGACCTGCTGGACCCCGACATCCTGTGGGCGATCCGCGGCCACGCCCAGGACGGACGCCCGACGGTCCTCACCAGCCGCCCCTGGGCCGCGCCGGCGCTGCTCAAGCGCGACGCGGCGATGTTCGGGACTGCACAACACCTCGAGCTCCCCGCCGCGATCACCCCGGCGCAAGCCCGCGCGGCCGGGCGCACGGACGCCGAGATCGACTGGATGCTCGCCCGCACCCGGGCCGCACGCGCCCCGTACGCCGAGCTCGCCCGCCTCGCCGCAAGCACGGCCGACCTCGACACCGCCTGGAACGCCGCGCGCGACCGGCGTGCCGCATCGACCGGCAGCGCGCTCACCATCGCGCGCCAGCTCGCGCCCTGGGGCGCGCGACTGCTGCTGGCGATCGCCGCCGGCGCACGCCCCTACCCGGCCGTCCCCAACGTCACCCCGCCCCGTGTCGCCGGAGCCCTCCGCGCCCTGCAACGAGCCGACCTCATCTACCAACCCGCCGCTCGCCAATGGGCCCTCGCCGACCCGTTCCTGGCCGCCGCGCTGACCGAAAACCCGCCGCCCCGCTGAACCCGCAGGGCCGTTCGTGCCGACCTGACGGGCAGCCTGCCTCGAGATCGCCGAGGCGGTCGCCGCTCGCCACGTGGCGCCGGCGACCCGCCACGTGTGCGAGAGCGTGTACCGCGGCCTCTTCGCGTGGCCCAGCCCGCCGAGGGACCGAGGGCGATGACCGCCCCGGCAGCCGGGCTAGTGGTCTCGTCAACCCTCCGGGGACGCGGCTTCCCGTGGCTCGTCCTGTCTCCTCGACGCGCTCGTGCGGGGTGACGGGAGCTCGGGGAGCGGTGATTCTGGTCCGGAGCGTCTGCGGCGGGGAGCAGGAAGGCGGCTGGGTCGAGGTACTTGCGGCTGGCGGCGCGTTGCAGGCGTCCGGCGCGCAGGGCGTCGCGGACGGCCGACCAGAGCCCGATCTCGTAGCGGGTGCGCAACACGCGTCCCTGCTCGTCCAGGACCCAGGCGCGGAACTCTGCGAGCAGCAGGGCGCAGCGCTCGCGGCCGCGAGGGTAGTCTCTCAAGACCGTTGCCATGCAGGTCGATGCAGCGCCTGATCTGATGCTTGCGATCGCCGAGACACGTGACTCCCTTGAAGGCCGCGCGGGGACGTTGCTGGGGCGCGCCGCGCTGGGTGTGCTGAGCGTCGTGGCGCTGTGGTTGACGATCTGCTGTGGGTCAGCGGCGGCGTTCGGCGCGGGTGAGACGCTGGTGGTCGATTACCAGGCGGGCGGGGGCTGCGCGTCGTTCGGCAATCCGGGGTGCGGTGCCGTGTTCGTTGTCGATGCTGCGGGGCAGGCCCGTCGGGTCTGGACGGCCGGGCCGTGGGTTCATCCGACCGGCGTGCTGCGCACCCGCGCGGGCGAGGTGTTCCTGACCGCGCAGAGCAGCGCCAGCGGCGGGGGCGGCGCGGTGCTGCGCTTGGATCCGCAGACCGGTGAGGAGACGCTGATCGCCAGCTCCGGGTACCTGCGTGATCCCAGCGACCTGACTGAGCTGCCCGACGGTCGGCTGGCGGTGGTGGACATCACCGCGTTTGGCGGCGGGGGCGGCGTGATCGGCGTGGACCCCGCGACCGGGGCGCAGACCCACATCTCTTCCGGGGGCTTGCTTTCCAACCCGGTCGGCATCGCAGCCGACGCCGCGGGCACCCTCGTGGTCGGCGGAGGCAGTTCGGGCTCGGTCGTCGGGATCCGCCCGTCGACCGGTGTGCAGTACCGCATGGCCAGCGGCCCGCCGCTGGCCGACCCGACACGCCCCGCGATCGACGCCGACGGGACCGTCCTCGTCGCCGACCGGGAGACCGCTGGGGCCGGCGCGGTGGTCCGCGTGGACGGCGGTGCGCAGACCGCGACGGTCGTCGCCAGTGGCTCGGACTTCGTCGACCCCGTCGCGGTTGGGCTGCGCGCCGATTCCGCCGTCGAGGTCGCCGACCAATCGGCCTTCGGTGGCAGCGGCGCGATCTTCGCGATCGCTGCAGGGACGGTCTCGGTGCGCTCGAGCGGGCCTGGATTTCTCCAGCCCACGGCGCTGCTGCCCTTCCAGACCACCGCCCCGGGAACCGTCACGCTGGTTCAGGACGGCACGCCCAGCGCCCCGCCGCCGGGCACCGGCGAGCCGACCACGCCGACCGGGCCAGACCCCGCCCCGGCACCGGACCCGGCTCCCGCTTCACCGGCGCCCGAAGGCGGCACCGCGCCGCAGCCTGGCGGCGCGGGTGCCGCTCCGACGCGTGCAACCGCACGCCTGGCGGTCCGCTCGCGCCACGGGGAAAGCGTCCTGACCGCGACCTTGTCCGGCGCCCCGGGAGAGCTGCGGCTGCTGCGCGCAGGCAAGACCCGGCGCCGCTGGCCGCTGCCCGTGGGCAAGTCTCAAACCCGCGTGCGGTGGACCTGCAGCATTGGCGGCGTGGAGGAGGCCTCGGTGGTGCTGGCGGGTCAGCGGCGTGCGGCGGTCACCGACGACCTGTTCATCGTGCCGTGCCGGGAGCGCTTTGAGGGTGTCGTGAACGAGCCGTATGTCGGGCGCGCGCTGAAGGCGACGCTCGTCGATGCGTGGGGACGCTCGAGCCCGGTGAAGGTGTGCGAGCGGCGACACTGCGTCTTCGGTCGAGCCGGGAGGTCCGTGACGCTCGCGCGCCGCAGCAGGCAGGGCCGCCATCGCGTGCGCTGGATCGTCGGCGGGAAGGTGGTCGCTCGCGCGACCGTCACAGTGCGGCGACCGCGACCCAGCAAACCCAAACCTGCACCGACCTGCTTCGACGGCCGCTTGGTGCTCGAGAAGCTCGTGGCGGTGCGCTGCCTTGAGGCGTTCTCGGTCGTCAACAACTGGGTCGCGGGCTTGAGCATC
The DNA here is from genome assembly GCF_009707605.1 of Conexibacter sp. W3-3-2. Lineage (NCBI taxonomy): Bacteria > Bacillati > Actinomycetota > Thermoleophilia > Solirubrobacterales > Conexibacteraceae > Conexibacter > Conexibacter sp. W3-3-2. Next base: position 218,848 of record NZ_WLYW01000002.1, read on the forward strand.
TATCCGTGGGTATGCACCTACGCACGCCGCCACGGCTACTGCTCAGCCCCGCTGCTGCAGATCACCACAGACGATCTGCAGACGCCGGCGTTTCGGTTCCGCCCCCAGCGCTAGTGCGACGCCGCGTCTGGAGCTCCCAGCCGCGGCCGGCACCTCGAGTCCAGCAGCGCGCTGCGCCACTGCGCCGACGCTATGGCGCTGGTAGCCGACGGGGTCTGCGCGTCCGGGATCCCGGATCGTCGATCCACGGTGCAAGGAGTTGCCTCTCGTCTGTTCCGTGCGCGCGAACCACCCGCGATCTCGCTGCACCCGGTGCGGCCTGCACATCACGAGATCCGCGTTGCTGGTCAAAGCGGGACCGACGTCGCCGTCGCGAGCACCGGCGGGCCGGACAGGCAGAGCTTGAGGCTCAGATCGAGGCGCTCTTGCGCTGATTGCAGGTGTCGCAGAGCAGTTGCAGATTGGTGATCGCGTTGGAGCCGCCCTTGGCCAGGGGAATGATGTGGTCGAACTGCAGCAGCTGTGTGCTGCCGCATCCCTGGCAAGCGCCGCCGTCACGTTCCCACACGGCGGCACGGACCTTGCGGGTTGGTGTCCGACGCTTGGTCGGTGCGCCGTGGTTGTCGTCCAGGACGCTGCGCGCCCATGCCACCTCTTCGCGATGTCGGCGCTCGGCGTCGAGAAGTCGGGCCTGCGAGATGAGCTCGTCCTCGCGCGCGCGGGCAGCCTTCGCGGCTCGCTGCTGGGCCGCCTGTTCCTTGGCCTGTGCTTCGGCGCGCGCTTCTCGGCGCGCCTCGTTACGCGTGACGCGCGTGACGTGGCGGGCGAACTCGTCGAGAGAGAGGTGGTCAGGAGTGACCCAGCAGTCGAGATTGACCATCCAGTAGTGGTGCCCGTCGGCCTCGCCGAGGTACGCCACGCCCCTGAAGTATTCGAGCCAGCTTGCTCCGGCAGGCCGAGGGCTAAGCCTCGATCCACCGCGTAAACGGTGAGCGCGCTCGGTCCGAGGGGGTCGAGCGCGTGAGCGGTGGCTCGGGAAGCCGATGGTCCGCCAACTGAGCTAGCGGTCGCCTTCGGAAGCTGTTGAGGCGGCGGTTGAGCAGGGTGTGCGTGCAGGGGCCGTCGCGGAGGTCCTGCGGTGCGATCGTCGTCGAACGAGTGGCCGGCGGTCAGGCCGGCTGCAGGGCGCGGATGCGTTCGAGGGCTTGGGTGAAGGCGTTGCGCCAGGGCCAGCGGGCTGGCAGGTGCAGGGTCCAGCGCCGGGCGGTGCGGGTCAGTCGGCCGGGCAACGTCAGCCAGCGGCGGCGCAGGGTGCGGGCGGTGCGGATGGTCTGGTTGGGGGCGCCAAGCAGCTGGGTCCAGCGCAGCAGGTTGTGCGCGATCGCGGCGAGGACCGTCCAGGCGCTGTTGGCGCAAAAGCGGCCGGAGGGGAAGTGCGCGAGGGCCTGGTCTTTGAGGTCGCGGATGGCCAGCTCGATCTGTGCGTGCTGGCGGTGCTCGGCCTCGACGAGCGCGAGGTCGTCGGTGCGGTTGGTGATGAACGCGTAGTGCTCCCAGGTCGGCAGCAGCTGGCCTTGGCGGTCGAGGGTGCGAACGCGGCGAATCACGAGCCGGCGGCTTGTGGCCCATTCGGTTTCGGCGATCTGGGCGATCGAGGTCTTCGGGTAGTCCTCGAGCGTGGTCCATGCGGTCTCGTCGATCGCTTCGATCGCTGCTCGGATCTTGGGGTTCTGGCGAACGCCGATCGAGAAGTCCCAGCCCGCGGCCTCGAGCTTGTCGAAGGTCTTGTTGTTCCAGAAGCCGCTGTCGGCGCGCAGCAACCTGGGGCCGGTCGCGTTCGTGCGGGCGATGCGGGCGATGAGCTCGTCGAGGAACCGGCCGGCGCCCCTGGAGGTGTTCGCCGAACCCTTCCTGAGGCGGATGTGCAGGACCTCGCCGGTGTCGGCGCGCGTGGCGAGGATCGGATGCATCCCGCGCACGCGGGTGTAGCCGAACGCCGCGCCCTGCTTCTTGGATCCGTAGACCTCACCAACGAACGAGTCGAGGTCGATCACCAGCCGCCCGTCGCCCGGCCCCGCGCCAGCGGCCCAGGCGCGCGCGACGAGCTCACCGAGGACACGGTCGAGCTGGCGGACGTGCCCGAACGTGAACGCCCGCAAGAACGTGCCGAGCGTCGACGGGGCAAGCACGCGGTGGCCGACCAGTTCGGCGGTGCGCCCCGAGCGCAACAGGTCGCAGTCGTCGATGCAGTCGGCGCCGAGCGCCATCGCCGAGACCAACGTCATCGCCTTCGCGCCCTCCAGGCCGGCGCCGGGACGATCACCGAGATCGACGGTCTCGTCGATGAGCTGCTCGGCCCCAAGGCGTTGGGCAAGCGTCGCGACCAGCGCGATCCCGGCGCTGGCGACCGCCCGCTCATCGTCAAAACAGACGTCGATCGCGTCCAGTCCGGACGGCCCGCCATGCTGCACCACGAAGGTGACCTCCTGCTGCAGGACCCCGGATGCCGCTACATCCGTGAAAAGCCCTGCTCAGGAGGTCATTCTTCGCTAGCAACCGGACGACACCGGTCTAGCCTCGCGGTGGATCGAGGCTAAGTGTGAACCGCGTGCCCGGTTGCGGTTCGACAACCCACACGCGCTGTCGTCTGCCTCTTCGCCAGACGGCGGCGGGCGTGACCTCAGGTAGGTCCTTCAGACGCGTCAGGCGGGGCGGCTCGCTCTTCGCCATGTGGTCGACAACGCTACCTGCGCGCGAGTTCCGTGACCACGGCAGCGATTGCGCCGTCGGGCAGCCGGACACCAGGTCATGCGGTGGCGTGACTCGCGGCGCTTAGGGGCTTTGGGCACCGGTGCCTCGGGCGGCTCGGCGGACGGCCCTCGAGGCCTCGGGGAGCTGCTCGGTTTCACCGATCCGGCCGGGGGGCAGGTCCAGGCGGCCGGGGTCTTTGGGGTGATCGCGGCGAAGGGGCTCGGGCGCACGGTCAGCTCTCGCCGTAGCAGCCGTCTCCGTCTCCGTCGCGCTGGCCGGGGAACTGCGGGTAGGGCGTGGCGTTGGGGTCGCCGTCGCAGCCGACCGACCCGCCGCCGGAGGACCCGCCACCTCCGGAGCTGCCGCCTCCGCCGGTCGAGCCGCCGGACGAGCTCTGCTGTCTGCGCTTCTTTGCGGCGGCCTGGCGGCGCTTGGCGGCCTCCTTGCGTCGAAGGGCGGCGCAGCGGGAGGCGGGGAGCGACCAGCGGCCAGTGCGGGTCGCCTTGGTGAGGCGAACTCGGGAACGAAAATGGGGAGCGAGCTCGTCCCCGCCGGCGCGTCGCTAAACGCCGAGCTTGCCGCGGACCTGGCCGACGCCAGGCGAGCTCGCCCGCCGCCGCCGCCACGCCGACGCGACCCGGCGCGGCTTTGCTCGAGGGTCTGCGGGACGACCCTATCGACCCACGCGTTGGGACCACGGTAGCTGTCGGACATCGACGCACCATGTCCGAGGAACCAGGGCCGAACCCTTGCGCTCAAGGTCGAGCGCGCTATCCCTTCCCCTAGGGCGAGTGCAGGAGTTATGTTTGCCGCATGCCACGGACAGCTGCCGCCGCGGCGCTCGCCATTCTGGTCATCGCAGGCTGCGGCTCAGACTCGAGCGGATCCGACGCCGAGTCGTCAGACCCCGGAACGGACTCGTTGCAGGCGTGCGTTGCTGACTGGAACTCCACCGCAGATCAAGACGCGCGCGGTCAGGCGTTCGGCTTGGCCGGGGGTTCAACATTCGGCGGAGTGCCCGCGTCAGTTACGGTCGCAGAATGGCCTGGACCCGTGGTCAGGATGACACTGTCTGGGACCGATGCCACCGTCTCGGAGGGCACGTGCGTAATTGTCGCCGGGCCAGTGGTTGGAGCCTTCGTCAAGGCTGGATCGTGGGAGCTCCTTGGCGCCGACGCTGACGCACTCGGATCCCTTGAAGAGCTCAGGGCCGCACCGAACGCCACCGTAACCGCCGAGGGCAGGATCACGCTCACGGAGTAGACGCATCAGCGCACGAAGCCAATCGAAAAGGCGAACGGCCGTGACGAGGACTTCCCACCTCGGTGCGTGTCGTGACCGCCTCGCTCAGAGACACGGTCGTCGTGACCGGGAGGGGCGCGACCAAGACATACCCGTCCGCCGCTCTCTAGAGGAACCACAGCACGCCGACCGGCATCCAGCGATCAGCGGGTCCGTCCGCATTGACCGCGACCTTCGTGGCATGCGGTGGCGCTGATGGTTACGTCGCCCAGGTACTCGTGGTCGCGGTCACGGCGGCGAGTCCGTGGCGCTCGAGGGCGTCGGCTAGCTCGGGGATCGTGGCGGTGCCGCGGCGTTCGATGGCCGCGAGGGTGGTGAGCTCGAGCCGTCGGGTCCGACCCCGACCAAATCGACGCGCAGCGCCAACACGCGCAGATGGCGGCGCTCGCACGCTCCCTTGCTCAGCGCGAAGAAGCTCAGCGCCTGCATAGCGTTCGCGTGATGAGGGCCACGGTCGGTGTTTTCGCCAGCGCAGTTGCGCTGATTCTTGCAACCAGCGGGTGCGGAGAGCAGAACTTCCCGGCGACCTGCAGCGAGGCCGCCCGCTCGGCGGGCAACCCCCCAGGCTCTGAGGACTTCAACAAAGAGGCGCGGCTCTGTGAGGAGACCCTCGAGTGCCTACAGGACGCTGAGTGCCTAAAAGCGTGAGCAAGCGCGAGACGAGGACGCCGAGGACACCGCAGGCTTGTCTCTCGCCGAGCTCGAAGAGAAGGTCGTGGCCGCGGTTAGGGAGCAGTTCGGCTCTGAGTCGACCGCCTCCTGTCAAGGCTCGGAGCCGTTCTCCGCCGGTGACCGCGCCTCGTGTGCCTTCGAGCTCGACGGCCAGAGCGCGACATCTCCGGTCGATATCCAAGCCGGTACGGACGGGCTGCGAGTGACCGTTGGTGACCAGCAGGAGCAGAGCCCACCCGACCCATCGCCGCGCGCGGACTGCCAGGGGTTCACTACGGTCAGCGCCGGCGTCGATTGCGACGAGGCCCAGAGCGTCTACGAGCGCTACCTCAACGGCGAAGGGGAACCTGGGCAGTCAAGGATCGAGGGCACGCGCCTAGACGAATGGACGTGCCTCGCTCCGCAGATGGCCAACGGCTCAATCTGCACCAGGGCGGGAGGCGATCGCTTCGAGGCCGACGACGGGGCCGGGTAGAACGAGGCCGTGAGAAGAACGTGGTCCACAGAGCGACGCAGAGCACCAGGTCGATACCGCCGACGGCGCGAAGCCGTGCGCGAGGTAGCGAGCCCCGAGTCGAACTAGCTCGTTGTCGAGCTCAGCCGTGTCCGGTCACGGATCCGACTCTCGTCCGAGAACCTGACCGGGGGCGCCCCGGAAGCACCATCCGCAGGGGCCATCCCTGCGGGTAGCGGATTCCGTGATCGCCGGCCGTCGAGACAGCCCCACCGCTGACGGGCCTTATCGCCAGGTGCCATTCGGTCGCTGGCCTTTCCGAGGGCGTCCTCCGCTCGACCGCGAAGACCGTGCTCTTCCGCGTGCGGTAGGCGGAGTCCGCCCGCCGGCAGGCCGACGGTCATGCCCAAGGCCGAGCGACTCGCCGCCTCTCCCCTGCAGCTGTTGATATGGAGATATTATCGCCAGCAGGAGGGGGCGCTCGAGCGTCGAGATCCGACCACGCCTCCCGCGCCCTGACCCGGCGAGGAGCCCGCGAAGGTCGTCCCGCGCGAGGACAGCGCCGGGCCCGTCAACCTGTCCCACCGTGCACTCATTCTTCCTCGGCTGCGCTTGGCGCATTCCGCCGCTCGGAGCTCGTCGCGACCCAGTGCCGCCAGCTCACCCTCAAGCACTAGGGCGTCAGCTACGAGCTCCCGCCCTCCAAGACCAACCAGGCCGGCGTCCTGAACATAGCTGATTACCTGGAGCGTTCGAGGAATACGTCGCTCCACGCAGCTAGAGGACCGCGGCAGCGGCGCTTCTAGGCCGCCGCTGCCGGCTTCGGCTCGCGATCAGGGGGTTTGGTGCCGCTGCGCGTGCTTCGCCTGCGCCTCCGTGGGGTTCTCTGCCGCGAGAGCCGCATCTCGTTGCATCTCTTCCAGGCTCGGGAACTCCGGTTCGTCGAAGCGCGCGGATTCGACGGTGCGGCCGTCGGCGTACACGAATCGCAGGCGCGAATTCTTGCGTGGGACCTGGGGCGAGTAGAAGGAGAACGCGCCGTCCTCCTTGGTCGGTACGCCCTCCGCCGACACTCCGTCCGCTTTGAGTTCGACCTTCACGATGTCGCCGTCTGCGACGCCCGATACCAGGACCCCACCACCGTCGACCGGCTCGACCTGAAACCCAACCGGCGCGCCCTCGGACTTGCAGTTGCCGCCTTCGGGGGGCAGCGGCAGAAAACGTCCCTTGCTATCGACTGCGCCGACCTCATCGCCTCGGACGCGGCCGGTGGCAAAGCAGGCCTGACCGTTTCCGTTGCGGTAGGTCGCGATCGCGAGTTGCCCCTTCGGCCCCGCAGCCTTCTGCTTGATCTCCGGCGCTCTCACCGGACGCACGTCAGGGCCTTGCTCCGATTCGGTGGGAGCTGACATGCTGATCCCGGTTAGGCCGCCAGCGGTCACGGCAAACAAAAGCACGCCCGCTCCCGTTCGAGAAAGTCTCATCCTCATACCTCTCTTAGGTGTAGATCACGCGGCAGGTTTGCGTGGTGTAGTTGTGGCCATAGTGCCCATGAGGGGAAAAGAAGCCGTCCTTTGCCACCGCCGCCAGGGCCTGACACTCGTTCTTGGTGCCACTTGCGTAAGCGCTACTCCACTGCTGGCACAGATCGGTCCCCCCCGTGACGGTCGAGGCCGGAGAGTAGTAGCCCCACTGCAGATCGCCGACGCGGCAGTAGTTGAGGTTCAGACCGGTGGAGTCGACTCGCGCGAAGAAGGACTGATCGGTCGTTGACGAGCCATGCACGACGCCGTGATACCCGCCCCCCGTGTTGTGCCAATGATCAGCCGTCGCGGCCGAGGCGGCGAACGCCACCAACGCTACGGCCAGCACGAGGCCCTCGCGCAGAATCTCTCCCGTTGTACGCATGTGCGACACCGTACTCAGGTCCATCGACAACTTGCAAGTGGAGTGCCCCGGTCCGGTGGACTGGTGGGGTTTAGGCGGCATGGTCCTGTGACTCAGAGAGACCGTCTCGAACCGGGCGAGAGAGATCCCGTCCCGCGGGCGACTCCGGCGAACAGCCCACCGGGTCGGCGCAACGGCCTACGGCGTCACGATCCGTGGTCGGCTGAGATCGTCGCGTCTTGGGTCAGCCTTGGTCGTCGACGAGGCGGCGGCTGGCGGCGGCGGGGTCGTGTTCGCGGAGGTAGCGCTGGGTGGTGGCGATGTTCTTGTGGCGGGCGCCGGCGGCGATGTCCTGGAGGGGTACTCCGAGCGCGGCGGCGCGGGTGACGTAGGTCGCGCGGAGTCCGTGGGCGCTGGTGGGCGTGAGGGTTCGCGTGAGGCGCTTGACGCGCTGGGAGAGGTTCTGGCGGCTGTAGCGCCTTCCGGTGGGGGAGCGCACGAGCGGCTCGTCGGGCTCGCGCTCCTTGGCCAGGTCCTCGAGGAGCTCGACGATCGGACCGGAGAGCTCGACGTCTTGCACGCCCGCGGTCGCTCCCTTGCCGTGGATGCGCAGCCGCGTGCCCTGCAGGTCTGAGACGTTCAGGGCGCAGACCTCGCTGGCCCGGAGGGCGTGCTGGCTCATCAGGCGCACGGCAGCCGCGACGTCGGCGCCGGCCTTCGCTGCGAGGGCGAGGAGCTCGCGTTGCTCGTCGCGCGCCAGGGCGGGCTGCTGGCGCTGGTGCTTGGCGACGTCGACGCGCACCCGGCTGCTGGCCTGCACCGGGCTCGCCCCGATGAGGCGACGCTCGACGGCCAGCCCGTAGTAGCGGGAGAGGGTCGCGCGCTTGCGGGCCTGGGTGCCCTTCGCTGCGCCGGTGGCCTCCAGGCGCCGGCGGAAGTCGTCGACGTCCTCGGCGGTCGCCTCGAGGAGGTCCTGGCGGCCGCGGCGCGCGAGGAACCCGGCGAACTCGACGAGGTCCCGCGCGTAGGCCTCGCGGGTGCGCGGCGCCAGGTCGGCGCGCAGCAGCACGAGCGCCAACGACTGGCCGTCGAGCTCGGCGCCGTCGGCCAGGCGCACGTCGCCGTCGTCGGCGTCGGCCAGCAGCCGGCGCGCGGTCGCCGCGACGGCGCGGGAGTCCTCTCGGCTGAGCAGCTTCGGCGGGCGCCCGCGCGCGGGGCGCCCGTCGCGATGTGGTTCGAGGTCAGAGCCCATTCAGGGTGTCGTTTCGCGCTCGAAGGGGTCTCTTCCTTCCCCCGTGATCGTATTTCCTAACGTACCTACGGAAACAGCGTCACGCGCACGTGTCAGGCGTCTGCGAGATGCGACGGATACGGCGCCAACATGAGACCGTTCAGCGGCTTCTCCGCGCGACACTTTTTGGTAGCGCGGTTCGCGGTCGCACGGAGAGTCAAACTCTGGGTGAGCCAGGTAGTTGACCCGGCGGTCGGTCGCTTGGGCGCCGCTCGTCACTCGCGAACAAAGTGCCGCTTAGGCCCCGGTTCTGGGGCTGGACGTGAGAGAAGTCTCATGAGCCGGGCGCAGCGTGCTGCACCGTTTTTTGCGGTCAGGGATCCGGCGTACCTCGGCACTGGGCAGAGGCGCCGCGACAAAAGGAGGTCCCTCATGGGCCGCATGGCGGCGAAGTACACGATCGCGACGGCGATCACGGTGGTGGGGCTGGTCAGCGTCGGCAGCCCGGCGCGGGCGCAGGAGGCCGACACCACCGCCCAGACGATCCAGGCGGTGGCTCCCGAGGCGCTGCAGGGCGACGCCGACGCCACGGTCCGCGAGGACCGTCCCGTGGCGCTCAGCGTCTCGCAGGAGGGCGGCAAGGTCTCCGTGGCCGACCAGCCCGAGAGCGGTGTCAAGCTCGACTCGAGCACCGGACCGGCGGTCAAGGTCGGCCTGCCCGCGGCCACCAAGAGCGACGACGCGCAGGCGATCTCCTCGTCGGCCGTCGCGTACGACAGCGGCCTGTCCAGCACCGTGGTGGTGGCGAAGGAGGACGGGGCGCAGGTCCTCGCCACGATCGAGTCCGCGGAGGCGCCGGAGCGCTTCCGCTACCCGCTCACCCTCGCCGAGGGCCAGACGATCCAGGCCACCGGCGACGGCGGCTACGTCGTCCTCGAGGCCGACGGCACGACGATCGCGCTGACGATCGCCCCGCCGTGGGCGAAGGACGCCACGGGGGCCGCGGTCCCGGTCCGCTACGAGCTGGACGGGACCGATCTGACCATGGTCGTCGAGCACCGCTCCAGCGAGGCGACGTACCCGATCGTGGCGGACCCGCGCTTCGCGTGGGCGTGGCACGGGGTCTACGCGTACCTCAACCGCAGCGAGTCCAAGAGCGCGGTGGCCTGGGGCTCCTGGGCGATCGCGTTCATCCCCGCCAGCCGCGTCGTCGGCGTCGTCACCGCGATCATCGGGGCGCCGCCGATCCAGGCCATGGCCAACCGGGCGATCGACCGCGGCTGGTGCCTGGCCGTCTACAAGAGCCACTTCCGCACCACCCCGGAGCCGTTCGCCTACCGCTGCTAGCAGCGGGCTCGGGCGGCTTTTCGGGAGCCCGGCGCCGGGAGCACGTCGTCCCCCGGCCGATCTGGACAGACACCGCAGAGACGTCGCGAAGGGCGGCCCGCACGGGCCGCCCTTCGGCGTCGTTCAAGGGGACGCGCCCGTTCTCGTGCGCGGATGCTGCGCGGCCTGAACCTCCTCACAACGCGCTACCGCGAGTACATGCAGCATCTTCGCGGCGCGCGTCCGCCTCCTAGACCACAGCTTCGGCACGAGCGCTTCATCCGTCCCTCTGTGCCGGCGTCCGCCTTCGGAAGGACGCAACTCCGGGCCGTAAACCTCGCTCTGGGGCTCTTCGACGACAAGGCCGTGCAGAGCGTTTGCGGCCCGCCTGCAGCTGTGCGTCTGATGCGCACACGACGAATGTCGCGAGCGCGCGGCCGCGCCGGTACCCGCCGCACAAGTACCGTTTCGGTCATGATGCACCGGATTTCGACGTGCAATCGCGGCAGACTTTTCGTGCGGAGCCCCTGGGGACGGCGCGGCATCGTCGTCGCCCTCGTCGGGAGCGCGTTCTCCGCCGGGCACCTCGCGGCCGAAGGGCCCAGTCCGGCGCAGAGCAAGACGTCCGCCAAGGGCCCAAAGGCGTCCATCAGCCTGGCCGCAGCGCAGGGCGGGAAGGTGTTCCTGCGGGCCGACGGACGCCAGCGCGCGAAGGACCCCTCGCGCTTCGATGGGGTGTTGGGAGTCCGGGCCCTGCCGACCACCGGTCGCTACACGCTCGTCGTCCAGGTCGCGGCCGCGGCTGGCCGGCCCGCGGGGAAGCTGCGCTACGACGTGATGCTCACCGGACCGTGAGCAGGGCGGCGTGAGAGATGTCCCACCGGCCGGGTGGGCGGCGTGCTCGAGTCCCGTAGATGTTTCGCTCACCGCACGACGATCTTCTGCTCGCGTACCGCGTCGCGGCCCTCGGGTTTCTGGTCGGGGGTCTGCTCGCGATACCGGGGGCGCTGAACGCGCCCGGGTTCTCGGATCTCGCGCGCGGTTCGGCTTTGGTGCTGGGCGCGGCGATCAGCGTGGTGGGGGCGGGCTTGACGGTGCGCCCGGACCGGCTGCGACGCATCGTGCACGGTCGTCCGGAGTTCGTCGTCCCAGGGCTGTTCATCGCGAGCTTTGCCGTCAACGCGGTCTACGGCATCGAGTACGGGCCGCTCTTCTTCTTCTCCGCGGTCGCGATCACCGTTGGCGCTTCGCTGCTTCCCGGCCAGGGCTGGCTGACCTACAGCCTCGCCGCGGTCGTCGTGAACTTCGCGCTCCTGTTCCTCACGGGCCAGTCGGGCGAGCTCGCCGAGAACGAGAACGTCGCCTGGGTGGCCATCGCGTTCCCCGCGAACTTCGTGGCTGGTGCCTACGTGGGCAAGACGTTCATGCGGATCGCGGTGCGCATGCGGCGCCTCGGGCTGCTTGCATCGCGCGAGCGCGAGCACCTGGTGCGCCTGCGCGGCGAGCACCTTCCCGCGCTCGAGCGCCACACCGGGGAGGCCACGGCGATCCGCGCCGCGATGTCCGCGTTGGCCGAGGACGCGCCTGCCCCCCGGCGCGAGGCGCTGCTGAGCGCGGTGGCCCGCTCGGAGCTCGCCCAGCGCCGCCTGGAGTCCTCGGTCAGCCCGGACGCTGGCGGCCTTGCGGGCGACAGCACCTCCTGGATGCTGCTGGACTCTGCGAGGACGGCCTTGGGTGCGCGGGTCGTCATCGAGCGATTCACCGTGGCTTCTGAGCTCGAGCGCCTCTCATTGCCGGCGATCCGCGCGTTGCAGGAGGTGCTCGCGCAGACGATCGCTAACGCTTCGCGTACCGCGACCTTCAGGGAGCTCCGCGTCGACCTGCGGCCCGAAGGCCTCGGGCTGATCGCGGAGATCTACACCGGACCCGAAGACGACCGGCCCGGCAGCGGCGAGGCGGCGGCCCCCAGCGGGGGTGGCGGGCTGGGCGGGTCTCTCGCGCGCGACGCGGTCGAGGCGGTGAGCCCCGGCAGCAGCTTCCGGTGGGGTCCCAGCCCGGGCGGGAGCGGATGGATCGCCCGGGCGCACCTCAGTGGTTTGCACCACGACCAGCCGGCGGCGCGCGCCGATGACGTCCCGAGCACTGACCACGTCCGCCAGGTCACCCTGTGGACCTCGCAAGCGCTGCGGGCCCTGCGCTGGGCGGGCGCCGTGACCATGATCGGTGTCTCCGCTCTGGACCTCGATGAGCGTCAGGTCACGGCGACCCTGATCGCCGTCGGGGCCACTGCCGGCGTGGAGTTCTTCATGAGGCGCGCCGGAATGCGGGGCGAGGACCGCACCGACGACAGCATGGTCTGGGCGGCGCTGGCGATAGCTTTGCTCGCGAGCGCCGCGTTGCCGCAGGGAGGCCACTACCAGTCCACTGGCTTCGCCGCCGCCGTGATGGTCGAGGTGGCCTGGCGCAAAGGACTTCGCGCCTGGGTGGCCGTGGAGCTCGCGCGCATCGCCGTGATCCTCGCGACGATCTACGTCCCCGACGAGAACGTGCTGCGCGCCCTGAGCGCCCAGGTGCTCTTCCCGGTGGCGTGCGGGCTGGCGGCCGCGGCCGCTCACCGCCTGGTGTCGCGGACGGCCGCCGCCCAGCAGGACGTCGGTACCCAAGCAGAGCGCTCCGCCGTGCTCGCGCAGGTCGCCCGGAACCTCTCCGTGCGCCACGAGCTCTTCGGGGCCCTCAGCGACGCGCTCGCCACGCCCACATCGGCGCAGGAACACGACCTCGCAGATCAGCTCGCCGACCTGCGCAGCAGGATGACGAACCTCGGCACAGACATTGACCGCTGCTACGACGTCTCCGACGAGCTCGAGGACGCGGTCATCGCCGCCTTCAAGTCTGTGCTCGAGGTCCCCGTCTACACCCTCAACTTCTTCGCGATCCCCCGTCTGAACACCAACTACACGGGTGCCGCGATCCGTCTCTACGGAGCGCGAGCCCGCCTGCTGGACGAGCTCAGCTTCGCCGCCGAGCACTTCATCAGGCCCGCCGTCCCGGCAACCGCGTTCGGCAAGCCACAGCTGCGCTCCGTGCACGTCACCGCTCGCCCGCTTGACGACACCGCCGCGGTGCGCCTCGACATCACCACCACCCCGCGCCACCAGAGCACCGAGCGGCTTATGCGCAACCACACGGTCCGCGCCAGCGGCGGGATCTCCGTCACGCCGATGCCCCAGCACGTCACCATCACCATTTCGGAAGGGAGCCGCATCTGATGCATGTCCTCGTCTACGACGGTGAACCTGACTCTGCGCGCGGGCGCGGCGCCGCTCTCGCGGACCGACTCGATCTCGCCAAGGTCCGCGCCCCGCTCGTCCTCGAGCCGATCTCCAGCCGCAACCTGCTGCTCCTCCGGCTCGCCTGGCTGCAGCACCAGGACCAGCCGGTCTGCGCGCTGATCGATCTCTACGCCGGCGACGAGTCCGCCGACCGCAGCGGCGATCGCATCCTGGCCACCATCACCACTCACTCGCACCTCGCGCGGACCCGTGCGATCGCGATGACGCAGTTCATTGACGGCTCGCTCACGAGCCTCCTGGACACCGGCGTCTTCGCGATCCTCGATTGGGCCAAGCTGTGCGAACTGCCCCGCACCGCCTCGACCGGTGACGAGTTGCACCGCCTGCTGCACGACCCTGGGTTCGCGCCTGCGGAATCCCCACACGGGTGGATCCTCGCGCGACGCGCCGCCGAGGTCCGCACGCACCACGCAAAGACCGCCGAGAAGCTCTGGAACAAGCGCGTCACGACGCCATTTCACCCCTGGTACTTCCAGGCGATCGAGGCCCTCGCCAGCAACACCGATCAGACGACGGTCCGCAAGCTTGCAACCGGCCCACACGCGACGAAGTTCCGGCACTTCGATGAGCTGAAGGCCGGACTCGAGCTGTTCGCCGGCGCGACCGGGGACGTCCCGACCGGCGCCCGCCGGTTCCTGCTGGGATGCGGCTCGCGTCCCTCCCCCGGCCCCACGATCACCCGGCGCCCCGAACTCGACCCCGCCTGGTCGGACCCCGAAGCCGAGGCCTGCGCCTTCCTCACCGGCAGGCAACTCGACGCGCTGGCGACCCTGCGCGATCGCTACGCCGACCTCACATCTGCCCAGCGCGCCGGCGCGTCCGCGTTCAGCGACGCGTGCGCGCACATCGCCCGCAGCGAGGAGCGCGACCCCCTCGAACTGCGCGAGGCGGTCGACATGGCGATCACGCTCACGCGCGAAGCCAGAAGCGACCTCGACCGCTTCCCCAAGGCCATCGTGCTCGCCCGTTTCCTCGAGCTCCACCTCCGCGCCGCCGACCTCGACAGCGGACCGCGCGCCCGCGCCCTCGAGCAGGCCCGGGCGGCGGCGGGCGGACATGCGATCGACCAGTGGTTCGACCCGCCCGCCCCGTTCGGCGCCGCACCGAGCAGCGACCGCGCGACACCGCCGGACGCCAACGGGGACCCTTTGGACAGCACCGCGATCGCCGAGCGCCTAGGAGTGCTCCTTCGGGCCGACGCCTTCCACCGCTGACCCGCATGGGGCGCCCTCCGCGCGACCGCGCCCCAACGGTGCCGGACAGCGGGCCAAGCCGCCGCGTCCCGGCACGTTCGGCGCCGCACGCCGGGCATGACCTCCGGGGGGCGGGGTCAATTGCAGCGACGCTGCCCGGCCGTCTTCAGCAGGTGGCGATCGGTTCGATAAGGGTGTTCTCGAGGCCCTCGCTCATCGGGACGCGGGCGACGAGGCCGAAGACCTCCTCGCCGAGGGTCCGCTCGTTACGGCGGCCCAGGACGCGGCAGGCCTCGCGGCCGCGCTCGCCGCGCTCGACTCGCTGGGTGGCGATGAGCTCGTGGACGGTTCGGCATCGTCCGCGTTCGTTGGCGATGTCGTCCACTGGTGCCCGCCAAGCCAGCAGACCAGCCCTCACGCGCCCAGGCCCAGCGCGCAGCCTCCCCAGACCCGCGCGGCCGGACGACGCAGGCCGGGTCTTTGAGTGGATCACGACTGCGAGGTCAGCTGGATCGCGCGCGAGTCGCCGCAACTAGCGAAAGACCTGGAGCGGGACATGAAGCTGCATAGCGAAGCCGCCGCTCACGAAGCGGTGAGCCACGCCTTCCGGCGGCGCGACGTTGGCATTTGTACCCCGGGGCGCAGGACAATGCGGGGATGACGACGAGCCGCGGCCACGACGACCTCCAACGCCTCCTCGATCTCGATGACGACCTGCTGCTTGTGCAGCTCGCCGACGACGTCGCTGCGGGTGTTGGACCGCTTGACCCGGACCGTAAGCGCCGGATCGCGAAAGCGTGGCTCGACGCGCAAGAAGACCGGTTGCGAGACGCGGTCTGCAGCGACCCGCGTGTGTCAGCGGCGAGGGCTGACGGCGAAGCTCTACTCATCGCTGCGGCGATCGCCGACTTGGTCGCGCCGCTCTTCGGCGGACCCCCGGCTGCGACGGTCGCCGTACTGCTCGTGCGGCGGGGCCTCGATCGTCTCTGCGGGTGACCGGCGAGACCAGCGACGCGGACCGCTTGTATGCGGGCCTGCGCGCGGCGCTCGAACCGGCAGGTCCGGGGCGTGCCGGGTCGGCGACGTCGGCGGAGCTGTGGCTGCACGCGGCGCTGCTCGGCAGGGCTCCGTCGGGTCAGGTCAGCGCACACGATGCCGAGACGCTCGCGGAGTCGGTGGCTCGCGGCCGCTTGGAAGATGCGCTGCGTGAGATCGCACCGTTCCTCGGCGACCTCGATGGCGCGCACGCGCGCGACCTGCACGTGCGCCCGTTGCGGTCCGGGCTGCACGCTGCGTTCACGTTGCCTTTGCCTTCGGGCGGCCTGATCGTCGTCGACGACGCGACGCACGACCTGACGTACTCCGCAGCGAAGCTCATGATGGCCGGCTGGGGACCGCCGCCGGAGCAGGCGTCTGGCGACACGGCACGGTCGCTGCCGTTTTTCGACTGCGTACGGGTGCTCCGTCTGGAACTCGGCATGCTTCGGTGGGCGGGCGAGCTGTGGCAGCCGATCTACGTCCGCGTCCCGGACGCGGAT
Source organism: Conexibacter sp. W3-3-2 (assembly GCF_009707605.1). Taxonomy (NCBI): domain Bacteria; kingdom Bacillati; phylum Actinomycetota; class Thermoleophilia; order Solirubrobacterales; family Conexibacteraceae; genus Conexibacter; species Conexibacter sp. W3-3-2. Next base: position 234,555 of record NZ_WLYW01000002.1, read on the forward strand.
CGCCGCACCGCGGCAGTGCTCAGCGCGTGGGCGGTGCAGTTCATCATCGCGCACGAGGTCGGGCATCTCGCGCTCGGCCATCTGCGCACGGAAAGCGGGACGTTGCCTCGCCGCACCGATGACGAGGAGCACGCCGCGGACGAGTTCGCCGTGCGGGCGTTGCGGAGGATGGCGCGGGCTGCGCACCCCGACGCCGCGCCCGTCGGCGTCGAGCTCGACGCGCTCGTGCGCGTTGCGGTCCGGTTGGCGCTCGGGGTCGTGCACGCGGTGAGCACGACGTATCTCGTCTGCGGTGATGACCATCCGTCGACCGCGGCACGCATGGCGTTCCTCGCGGCCGGTGAGATGCGCGACGTCCCACCGCAGCCGCTCGAGCAGCCGGCCGAAATCTTGTTCAGCGGAGTCGAGTCAGCCGCGCTCACGTCCGCCCCACCCGTTGAGGCACTGGTCGCCGCGCAGCCGAACCTCGCTTTCGCAATGTCTTATCCGCCGGAAGCGATTGCACGGATCGACGAAGTCGACCGCTTGGAGCTCATCGCCAGAGCGCCGCTGCCGACTCTGCTTTCGGCGCTCGGCGCCGACGTCGTCGGCGCGGTCGCCGGCCCGCCCCCGCCGGAAGTACTCGCCGCAGCCCGCCGGGCCGACGAGATCAATCGTGCGGACGGCGACACCGCCTCGGTGCCGGTGGGCTCTTGGGTGCAATGCGCGGCGGGCCGCTGGTGGCTCTTCGATTGGCTCCTCGCGCAAGGCTCTCCGGAGGAGGTTTCGGCGGCCTTGCAGCCGCGCGCGGCGACCCGGTTCGCTGACTGGGCCGTGTGGCTCGATGCCATCTGCCCGCGGGACCAGCACGCTGCGGCGCTGGCCGCGTTGCTCGTCTACGTCCAGTACGGGACCGACGCCGACGGGCATGCGATGCGCGACTCCGGGCTGATCGACGAAACGCGCCGCTGGCTGGACGCGCACGCGCAGATCGTGGTCAGCTGACCGACGACGGTCCTGTTCGGCGTCCGCCCTTTGCAGCGTGGGGCGGATGAGACAGACCGCAGAGCCTCAAGTGCCCGCTCGGACGCGTACCGCGAAGCACTCAGTGAGTCCTCGTCTAGGTCGGACTCGCGCGCCTGGTAGGGCGGCGAGCGTGATCAGACGGCGCTCCTCGCCTAGCGCGACGAAGGCGTCGACGACCGCATCGTGGCGGTCTCGGAGTTGGGCCGCGAGCACGCCTGCGACCAGGCGCTTCTTACGGTTCTCGCTTGGAAGCGGGTCGGGCGCTCCTACCGCCAATAGCACCTCGCCGATGTTGTCCCGGTCTCGGCGACGCACCGAGAACACGGTCTTCGTTAGCGTGCGCCTATGTCTCGGCGAACCCTATTTATAGCTAGCACGCTCACCGCGGTCTTTCTGTCGGTGTCGTTCGCTCAGGCGGTCGAGCAGCGCCTGGCGGGGCCTTTCGAGTACCCGAGCGAGGTAGCGATCGCTGCCGACTCCGGCGTACTCGCTCACGTTGTGCCGCGATCTGATGGTGGCGCTTCGCTTCGCGTTATCCGCAATGGCCGAGCGAAGACGGTCATGACGAGCACTGCTCCGCCCACTCGACCTGTGCTGTCGCGGGATGGCCGGTACGTCGTCGCCAACGATTCTGAGCGGGCGCAAGGCGTAGTAAGGCGTGACCTGCGGACTGGAAAAAACGTCCGGCGTCCCGGCTTCTCGTTGTACGGAGGAGGTGACGCCACAGCTCGGCGAGTGTTCGTGAACAAAGGGGATCGCCGGTCCGTGGTCGGCATTCTGGACGTGGTAACAGGAAAGTTCGCGCAGCTCACGGTGCCTAGCCCCAGGGGATACCTGCCCTGGCCGGACACGGTCATGAGCCCGTCGGGACGTTGCGCGGTGGTCAAGTACGTGCGCCCCAGCGGCCAGGAACCCAAGTGGCGACTTTTCTACGGGCAGAGCCGGAAGGTCGTCGACTTCCCTAACGCGCGAAGCACTCCGGGACGCGCCTCAGTTTCGGACGCGTGCGACCGCGTCGTTTACCCCCGATCAGGGTCCCAGCTTCCGGGCCGTTCGCAGGGAGAAGCGACGGCGCGCCTGTCTTCGATGGCGGTGGCAACGTTGCGAAGTTCGTGGTTGGTCCGAACATCTCCGAGATAGCCGACGTGACTCGCAGCGGCCGAGAGGTGACGTTTAGCTGCGGACGAAACCTGCGTGACCCTGCCACGGGCGCAAGGAGCTACATCGCGGGTCTCTTTAGCTTCGATCTGACTGCAAACGTCTACCGCCGCTTTGATTCACAGGGGTCCGTCCTGGACGCGTCGAGTGATTCCGGCTTCATCTATCTTGCTCGCGCGATCCAGGGGACCGGAGCCCGCCAGCTCTCGGAGATCGTCCGGATTCCCAGATCCGAAGGGCTCGCCCTTGGCTCCGACGTTCCTGACGAGTGTGCCGCTGACGAAAAGTAGGAACTGGAGGCCTTGGTCGGCGCAACGGCGCCCGAATCGTCCTCCGCTCGGGCCGCCCCCCAGGCCGGCACCTGCGAATGTCGCTAAGCCTCGATCCACCGCGTAAACGGTGAGCGCGCTCGGTCCGAGGGGGTCGAGCGCGTGAGCGGTGGCTCGGGAAGCCGATGGTCCGCCAACTGAGCTAGCGGTCGCCTTCGGAAGCTGTTGAGGCGGCGGTTGAGCAGGGTGTGCGTGCAGGGGCCGTCGCGGAGGTCCTGCGGTGCGATCGTCGTCGAACGAGTGGCCGGCGGTCAGGCCGGCTGCAGGGCGCGGATGCGTTCGAGGGCTTGGGTGAAGGCGTTGCGCCAGGGCCAGCGGGCTGGCAGGTGCAGGGTCCAGCGCCGGGCGGTGCGGGTCAGTCGGCCGGGCAACGTCAGCCAGCGGCGGCGCAGGGTGCGGGCGGTGCGGATGGTCTGGTTGGGGGCGCCAAGCAGCTGGGTCCAGCGCAGCAGGTTGTGCGCGATCGCGGCGAGGACCGTCCAGGCGCTGTTGGCGCAAAAGCGGCCGGAGGGGAAGTGCGCGAGGGCCTGGTCTTTGAGGTCGCGGATGGCCAGCTCGATCTGTGCGTGCTGGCGGTGCTCGGCCTCGACGAGCGCGAGGTCGTCGGTGCGGTTGGTGATGAACGCGTAGTGCTCCCAGGTCGGCAGCAGCTGGCCTTGGCGGTCGAGGGTGCGAACGCGGCGAATCACGAGCCGGCGGCTTGTGGCCCATTCGGTTTCGGCGATCTGGGCGATCGAGGTCTTCGGGTAGTCCTCGAGCGTGGTCCATGCGGTCTCGTCGATCGCTTCGATCGCTGCTCGGATCTTGGGGTTCTGGCGAACGCCGATCGAGAAGTCCCAGCCCGCGGCCTCGAGCTTGTCGAAGGTCTTGTTGTTCCAGAAGCCGCTGTCGGCGCGCAGCAACCTGGGGCCGGTCGCGTTCGTGCGGGCGATGCGGGCGATGAGCTCGTCGAGGAACCGGCCGGCGCCCCTGGAGGTGTTCGCCGAACCCTTCCTGAGGCGGATGTGCAGGACCTCGCCGGTGTCGGCGCGCGTGGCGAGGATCGGATGCATCCCGCGCACGCGGGTGTAGCCGAACGCCGCGCCCTGCTTCTTGGATCCGTAGACCTCACCAACGAACGAGTCGAGGTCGATCACCAGCCGCCCGTCGCCCGGCCCCGCGCCAGCGGCCCAGGCGCGCGCGACGAGCTCACCGAGGACACGGTCGAGCTGGCGGACGTGCCCGAACGTGAACGCCCGCAAGAACGTGCCGAGCGTCGACGGGGCAAGCACGCGGTGGCCGACCAGTTCGGCGGTGCGCCCCGAGCGCAACAGGTCGCAGTCGTCGATGCAGTCGGCGCCGAGCGCCATCGCCGAGACCAACGTCATCGCCTTCGCGCCCTCCAGGCCGGCGCCGGGACGATCACCGAGATCGACGGTCTCGTCGATGAGCTGCTCGGCCCCAAGGCGTTGGGCAAGCGTCGCGACCAGCGCGATCCCGGCGCTGGCGACCGCCCGCTCATCGTCAAAACAGACGTCGATCGCGTCCAGTCCGGACGGCCCGCCATGCTGCACCACGAAGGTGACCTCCTGCTGCAGGACCCCGGATGCCGCTACATCCGTGAAAAGCCCTGCTCAGGAGGTCATTCTTCGCTAGCAACCGGACGACACCGGTCTAGCCTCGCGGTGGATCGAGGCTAAGCGGCGCTCTGGACGAGCGTCGCGCACCCGGATCACGTGTCCGAGAATGCCCTTCTCCGGACATGTGCCACCAGCCGGTCGCTAGGCGGCGCCTGCGTAGCGCGGCGACCGGCGGGCGGATTCTCGAGACGCGTCGGCGTGCGTAACGGCGATCGACCGTACTGGTCTGACCCGGGTGGCGGTTGGACAAAGCGGCCGACTCCGCCCAGGGGGCGGCGCACAGCTGAAGCCAGCCTCGTGTGGCGCGCACAAACCACAGGAAACGCGTTCATCTGAGCTCAGGCCGCGGCTTACCCGACAGAGGGTCAGGCCCGCTCCTGGCCGAGTGGAGCAGCGCGATCCAGCGCTGGGCCTCTCGGTCTAGGGCGCGTGCGCAAGGACCTGCACTAACGAACGAATCACCAGGTCGGTCGGGAACAGCAAACCACTGCCGACCCTCCGAGCATCACGCATTGCGTGATATCGCATCACGCCGTGCGTGATATTGCGGGCCTCGGGGCTCCGCACAAGGCGGCGCGCGAATCGCGTAGGTGCTACCGCTTCTGATGTCGTGGGTGCTTGGGAGGATGTGGGTGTGGCTCGTCGCCGGAGACCTGTTGACGCACCGCCGCCGCCGGTTCTGGGGGTTGATGATGAGCCTCGGTTCGTTGGTGAGGGTCACGTCGGTAGAAGTGGTGTAGGAGGACACCGGGTCCGGACGTAGTCCGACCACCGTGGTGTCCATGCTCGTCGGTCCCTTCCACAGGATCGATGAATGGAGCACCACGATGGCCGAGGACCGGATGATGACCCCTGCCGATGTCGTTGCGCGAGCGATGAGCGGCGAGCACGGAGATCTGTTGCGCGACGCGGTCGCGCTGGTCGTGCGTGAGTTGATGGAGGCCGAGGTCGCGCAGCTGACCGGGGCGGGCCGCGGTGAGCGGTCCGAGGACCGCGTCGCGAATCTCAACGGGTACCGCCAGCGGGCGTGGGACACCCGGGTGGGGAGCATCGAGCTGGCGATCCCCAGGACGCGGTCCGGGCCGTCGTACTTCCCGAGCTTCCTGGAGCCTCGGAGCCGGTGTGAGCAGGCGATCGTGAGCGTGGTGATGGAGGCCTACGTCAACGGCGTCAGCACCCGCAAGGTCGATCGGCTGGTGGAGCAGCTGGGGATCGGGGCGATGAGCAAGGACCGCGTCAGCCGGCTCTGTCGTGATCTGGACGAGCTGGTGGCCGAGTTCCGTGAGCGCGAGCTCACGGACGCCTATCCGTACCTGTGGCTGGATGCCAAGCACGTCAAGGTCCGCGAGCGCGGCCGGGTTGTCTCGAAGGCGCTGGTGGTCGCCTACGCGGTCAATCAGGACGGGGTGCGGGAGGTGATCGGCCTGGATATCGGCCAGGTCGAGTCGGGCCCGTTCTGGGTGGCGTTCCTGCGCTCGCTGAAAGCCCGTGGGCTGCACGGGGTGCAGCTCGCGATCAGCGACCACCACGAAGGCCTGAAGGCGGCGATCGCGCAGGTCCTGGACGCGCCGTGGCAGCGCTGCACCGTGCACTTCGTCCGCAACATGCACGGCCACTGCCGCCGCAACGAGCGCGGCCTGATCAGCGCTGGCCTGCGCGAGGTCTTCCAGGCCGCCGACGGCACCGAGGCGCGCCGCCGCGTCGGCGAACTGCTCGATCGCCTCGCACCGGTCGCTCCGAAGGTCTGCGAGCTGCTCGATGCTGCCGAAGAGGACCTCCTGGCGTTCTACGCGTTCCCGAAAGCGCACTGGAGCAAGCTGCGCTCGACCAACCCGCTGGAACGGGTCAACAAGGAGATCGGCAGGCGTTCGGATGTCGTCGGGATCTTCCCCAACGACGCGTCCGCGATCCGGCTCTGCGGCGCCGTCCTGATCGAGCAGAACGACGAGTGGCTGACCTGCCGGCGCTACCTCTCCGAAGAGTCGATGGCGGTCGTCCTGGCGGGCCCCATCGAGGACGCCGACGAGGTCCACGACCTGGAGGTCGCGAGCCTTGCGGCCTGACCCCCTCCGCTGGAGGCTGCACGCGTTGGGGGTCTCGCCTCGGCTCGCCCTCCGGGCTCACCTCAGCGACACCCCCAACGCGATCCGAGAGGAGAAGAGCCCCCTCCACACGGCCTGACACGCCGCGATGTACCCGACGAGCGAGCTACACCACAACACGCGACTTGACTTTGGTGAGAAGCATCGGTTGCACGATCGCCACACCGGCGCGCGGGGCACGTGGAACGCGCAGAGCGTGCTGGAGGCGTTGCGCGACTGGGCGCGGGAGACCGGTGCGCCGCCGCGGTCGATCGACTTCTGCCCTTCGACGCAGCGCAGCCTGGGGCGCGGGGGGCCCGAGAAGACGCTGTGGGAGCGGGAGCATCCGCGCTGGCCGAGCTCGACGACCGTCTACCGCTTCTACGACTCGTGGCCTGAGGCCCTGGCGCAGGCGGGCCTGAGTGCGGCCGCGCCGGTCGCGGCACGCCGCGACCTGCCCGCGCGCGTGGCCGCGGCGCGGCGGCTCGCGCACGCGGGGCTCACGATGGAGCAGATCGGCGAGGAGATCGGGGTCAGCGCCCAGACCGCCTCGCGGTACCTGCGCGCCCACCCCTGCCCGGGGTGTGAGGCCGGCGTGATCGTCGGGGACGGGGACCGGTGCACCCGGTGCGCCGTCCGCGCCGCGAACCCGCGCCGCTGGACCAAGGCCGAGCTCGTAGCGCTCGTGAAGGAGTGGGCCGCCGAGCACGACGGGCAGCCACCCCGGACCCAGGACTGGATGCCCAGCGCGGATCCCGACCGGCCGTCACGGTGGACGCTGGAGCTGCCGCGGTGGCCGCCGGCGAGCGCGGGCCGGATCGTGTTCGGGTCGTGGGCCAACCTGCTGCTCGCCGCCGGCTTCCCGATCTACAACGCGTCGTGGACCCGCGAGCAGGTCCTCGACGCGCTGCGCGCCTGGGCACAGGAACACGGCAAGGCCCCACCCAAGCAGGCCTGGGACACCACCGACGGCTCACACCCCTCCTCGGCCACCGTCCGGCGGATGTTCGGCTCCTTCACCGAGGCGGTCCGCCAGGCCGGCCTGGACCCCGGACGCGAGCTCTGGACCCCGGAGCGGATCACCGCGGCGATCGTCGCGTTCACCGAGCAGCACGGGCGGCCACCGACCCCGGCCGAGTGGCACGAGTCCTCCCCCGACCACCCCTGCCGATCGACCGTCCGCAACCGCTTCGGCTCCTGGGCCGCCGCACTCGCCAGCGCCAACGCCTAGAACGAGGACGCACCGTCTGCGCCAGCCGTCGCCGCTGACGTGGTCGCCGTGATCGGCGCGTGCGTGTCAGTTGGGTGGTCGACGGTCCGCGGTGGGCTGCTGGGGCGGCGGGTTGGTGCGGAGGTGGCTCTCGAGGCGGTCCAGTCGCTGCGTGAGGTCGTCGAGGGCCGCCAGGATCCGCGGGTCGTGTCGAGTCCGGTGCCCGACGAACCGTTCGGCGATCGCGCCGGTGACCACGGCGACGAACCCGATCCCGACGAGCATGAGGAGCACCGCGAGCAGGCGCGCGGCGCTGGTCGTCGGGGCGATGTCGCCGTAGCCGACCGTGGTCATCGTGCTGATGGCCCAGTAGAGGCCGTCGGCGAACGTGTAGGAGCTCTCGGTCGCGGCGTCGCGCTCGAGCTCGACGAACGCTCCGGCGCTGAAGATCGCGGTGAACGCGGCGAGGCCTGCCGCCCAGCGGACGCCTTCCGGGGTGAAGATGCGCTGGGCGAACCGCAGCAGCCGTACGAGGCGCAGCAGCCGCACCACACGCACTAGGCGCAGCACGCCGACGGCGCCCAGGACCGCGGTCACGAACGGCGGCGTCAGCACGATGACCGCGAGCTCCAGCGGATGGGAGCGCATCCACCGGGCCCGGTCGCCGCTCAGCGACAGGAGCACCGCTGCCTCGAGGACGAAGATCAGCCAGATCACCACCCGCAAGGCGCTGGCGAGCAGCCCCAGCGTGCCCTGGGGATCCTCCGCGTCCAGCACGATTGACGGGACGACCAACAGCGCCGCGACGACCACCAACGGCTCAAGCCGCGCTTGCGCATGCTGATAGCGGGCTGGGTAGGGCGGAGGTGGGCTGGCCAGCGCGCTCACCGTCCCGACCGTACCGGGCCGGTCACCCGCGCGCTGACGACCGAAACCGGAGCGTGCGTGCGCCCGTGCGGTCGAGGCGCAACGGAGGTGCAGATCCGCCCTCGCAGCTTCTGGCACCTCGACGCAGGCTGAACCACGGGCCATCTCCGGCATCAAGCGACCCTCCCAAGCCCCGCCTGGTCGGGGTGCGCTGTGCCAGCGAGCGCTGCTCAGTGGTGTGCCGCCGCCGTCCAGCGTCGCGGCGTGGCGAGGTGTGGCGCGGAGGCGTGTTCGGCTGGGATGCGCGGTGGGTTAGGTGGTGCGGAAGGTGGGTGGTTGCTCGTCGCCGTCGAGGGTGGCGATGAGTTCGCAGACGGTGCGGCAGCGTCCGCGTTCGTTGGCGATGTCGCAGAGGAGGTCCGTGGGTCGGAGGCCGAAGGCGCGGGCGAGCGCGAAGCCGACCGTGACCAGGCAACGCTCGCCGCGCTCGACTCGCTGGACGGTGCGAGTGGAGATCCCTGCGAGGTCGCTCAGCGCGGTCGTCGTGAGTCCTTCGCTGAACCGCAGCACGGCGACGGCGGACGAGTCGGCGAGATGGGCGGGAGTAGCGCTGAGGGCTTCCAGGGCCCGTGAGCGCGACGCTCCGTCGAGGCTGGCGGCCAGCGCGCCTGCGGCGCCGTGCGCCCGCCGGCCCCACGCCTGCAGACGGGCGGGATCGAGGGCTGCGGTGGGTGCGGTCCACTCCTGCGCCTCGTCGAGCAACTGGCGTAGGGCGCGCTGGGCCTGCGCGCGCGAGGGCTCCTGAGGCGGCGTGGATGACACGACGTGGTGATGCTAGGCGGCGCGTCGGGCGGTGTGACGGATTGCCTGCGCGCACGTCATCGCCCGCAGACGGGTCTCCCCAGGGCGAACACATCGGTGGTCCGTACGCCCAGTGCGGCGGCAACGCGGTACGCGGTCACGTCGTTGCACGGTGCGCCCTGCTCGATGGCCGTGAGCCGGGCGCGAGCCACGCCGGTCGATGCGGAGAGATCGCTGAGCGAGATCCCGGTGTAGTTCAGACGTAGGACGCGCACGGCGTTCTCGTGCGCGACGTTCGGCGACTCCAGCGCTTCGAGCGCTGATGCGCGTCGGCTGCGCGCAGCGGTGGCGAGATCGATCGAGGGCATGCCCGCACCGTAGGGACACGCGACGCGGGCGCCGGACAGATCGGCCACATGGCACGACAGACCCCGACAGATGAGCACCTTGTGCGTCACCGACGGAGATCTCTCAACGGACCCGCGCGGCGGTGGTCATCTGCCTTTGAGGTTCGCTCCGCATCACCCGAGATCACGAGCGCCGCAGAAGGTGGAGCCGACTTCGCGCAGAACCTCTCTGTGCGATGGATGACACCTCGATCCGGGTCCTCGCCGGGGTTGCCGCGGCGCTTGTCGCGCTGTACGGGCTGACGGCAGGCGAATGGAATCGCAACCGGCTTCGTCGGAAGGGCATCGCCAGGGTGCTGGCTGACGATATGCGTCGCGCGCAGTCCGCAGTGGTGCGTTGCTACCGCCGCGGCGCGTACAAGCCGTCGCTGTTCTTGGAACCACGCATCGACCGCGACGGCCAAGAACGGATCGCGACCGCCGCAAGGCCCAACGAATGGGCGACCATCTCCAGCGCGCTCGGGTGGTTGGAAGTCGTCCGCGCCCGGGCGCACGCCCCCACCAAGCCCGACGAGGAGACGCCCCCCTCCGAGCAGGGAAGCACTGAGCCGGACACGAAAGACGGAGACAGCGCCACCACGAGCACGGACGAGCACGAGTACCCATTCGGAAGCACGTCGGATGAGCGCAAGCGCGAGGAGGAGTTCTTGGTCGAGCTCTACGAGCGGCTCGATGCGGCCCGCTGGTCGCTGCGTCGGCTGACCGCACCGCTGCCGTGGCGGCTTCCGGTCGCAGGAATCACCCGTACCCGCTGGCGGCCCCACGGGATCGACGGCTTGCTTCGAACGGAGCCCGCGGCCGCCGGACACGACGACGAGCGCAGCCAGACCCAACAGAAGGAGGTCGCCTCCGCATTCCCGACGCTCTCCCCGAGGAGCTCCGTCGGCGTCGCTACCGCGGAGTGAGCAAAGCTCGAGACCACGAGAAACGCATCGGGCGTGGTTGGGGACACGACATCACGACCGGCGGCCGACCACGAGACAGGCGCGAGCAATCTTCCTCCGGCCGGCTGGTCCTGCCCGCGATCACTGCGGCGATCGTGTTCCTCGTCCTCGGCGCGGTGAGCGTCGCGCCACTGATCGACTGGTCGGCTGCCCTGGACCGAGGAACCGATGCGGCCAGAATGCTCCAGAACCCGTTCATCTCGAGCGCGCTCGTTTTCCTGCTGGTGCTCGTGCTGCGCTGGCTCTTCCGCGACCCGGACCCCTCCCTCGGTACCGATACCGGGCCAGAGATCGGCGAAGCCCGGCATGAGCGCACGCCCGGCACCGGAGGCTGCGAGACCAAGACCGACAGCTCAGCACCCCCCGAAGCCGACCAGCCGAAAACACTGGTTCTCCGACTTCGTGGGCGGCTGCGCAGCCTTTCCGAGCGGCTGGAGCTCCGACGGTGTCGGCTCGTGTACAGCCTTGCCGGGCGTTTCCTGCTCTAGCTGCCGGACGAGATCGGTGTGCAGCCGAGCGAGATGAGCCCGGTGACTCCCTGGCGGGCTCAGCGGTCGGGCGTGAGCGCGCGGAGGCGGTCGGCGACGTCGCGGTAGCGGGGGTCCTCGGCGTAGAGCTTCTCGAGTTCCTTGCGTGCGAGCGCCTTCTTGCCGCTGTCGAGGTGCAGCAGCGCGCGGGCGTAGCGGGCGTCCTTGAGCAGCCCGGGCTCGCGCTTCTTGGAGCGCAGGGCGTCCTTGTAGGCCTCGAGTGCTGCGTCGCGCATGCCCTGCTTGGCGAGCGCGTCTGCTTGGAGGATGCGGATCTGGCAGCTGACGTCGTCCTGGTTGCTGACGCCGGCGGCGACCAGGACGAGCTCGTCGTACGCCCCGGCGGCCGCGAGCAGGTCGCACAGGCTCAGCACGAGGTAGGGGTGCGGGTGCACGTCCACGAGCTGCTGCACGACCCCGATGGCCTCCTCCAGCCGGCCGTTGCGCTGGTAGACCTCGGCGAGCACCAGGGCCGCGCACGCCGAGCCGAACGGCACCTGCACCGCGACGTGCTCGGTGATCGCCAGCACCGTCCCGCCACCGTCGAGGTACTTCTCCATCAGCGTGTCGGGCAGCGCGCGATCGCTATCGACGACCTTCTCGAGCGCCGCGATCGCCGCCTCATCCTCGGCGAGCTGGGCGCTGAGCAGCCCGACGAAGAAGTCGTCGGCCAGCGCCTTGTCCTTGCTGTCCTTGGCGTTGGAGGCCCGAAACAGGCGCAGCGCCTCCTGATGCTGGCCGGCGGCGACCGCCGCGATCGCCTTGTAGAACGCCTTCTCCGTGCCGGAGGCCATGAGGCCCGGCTTCGGCGGCGGTGACGGCGCGATCGCCGCGGCGCGCGCCCGGCTGCCGCCCGACCCGCCCAGCCGGGTCGAGTAGCCGACCCCGGAGCCCGGGATTCCGACCGACGCGCTGTGGCGTCCGGAGGAGTTCACCGTCACCCCCGCCCCGCGGCCGCCGACCCGCAGCCCCACGCTCTTGTGACTGACGTTCAAGCGGACCCCCGGCCCCAGCTTGATGCTCTTGCGCATCCGCAACCCCATGTCGCGGCACGCTCGACGATCACGCCCCCCGCTGTCAAGACACGCTCCGCCGCGATCTCGAGCGGGCCGCAGAGCGGGCCGTCGCCGCCTCGGGGGTTGGGCCGCGGCTTACGAGGTCGTCGCCGGAGCACTGGCGGCCTGATCTCACCAGCCTGCTGGCGGCGGTGTGCGTCTGCGGCTGCCTCAGCAGCTGGCGATGGGGTTGATCAGGGTGTTCTCGATCCCTTCGCCCATGGACGTGCGGGCGATGAGGGTGGCGACTTCGTCGTCGAGGGCGCGTTCGACGGGGCGGTCCAGGGCGCGGCAGGCCTCGCGGCCGCGTGCCCGGTACTCCTGCGCGCCCTCGTCGCTCTCGGGCGGCGCGATGTCGAGCAGGACGTAGGGGTCGGTGTCGAACTCGCTGTTGGGGTCGCCGGTGCCATAGGCGGTGACCATCGGTCGCCAGGGGCCCTTGGCCTTCAGCAGTGCGGTCGCGAGCGCGGCCGCGATCTCCTCGCGGCGCGCTTCGGTCTGCGCGTCGGCGGCCGGCCCGGTGATCCGCTCGACGCCGGGGACGTCGGGGACCGCGGCCTCCGGTGTCGGTGTCGGGGTTGGCGTGGGGGTGGCTGTCGGCTCGGGGGTCGACGCGGTGACGGTGCGCTCGACGGTCTGCACCACCGTGGTGGTCGGGGTGTCGGAGTCACCGCACCCCGCCAGCGGCATCGCGCTCAGCAGCAGCGTGGCGAGCACGGCGGCTCGCCCGGTCCCCATCCGGTCGATCATGGCGGCAAGCCTACGCCGTCCGACCGCAAAACGGAGCGGGGCGCGAACGGGTTCGGAACGGTGCGCGCCGGCCCGTCGCGGGTCGGTGCACGGGCGCTCCCGGGGTCTCTGCGTCGCGGTGGTGGGCCGTCCGCGTACGGTTCGGTGCATGGGGGCTCAGTCGCAGGGTGGGGATGGCTGGCATGGGCTCGCTCCTCCCAGGGTGTTGCGAGAGCTGTGGCGGCCGGTCCGTGTCGATGAGGGCGAGGAGCCGCGTGCCGGGTTGGTGGTCGACGGGGAGATGTGGGAGCTCGCCAGCGACCACTACCACAGCGGATTTCAGGAGACGCACTGGCTGCTGAGCTACCTGCACGAGGCGGAGGACGTCATGGTCGCGGAGGAGGTACCCGCCGCTGATCTGGTGCGGCTGCTCCCGGCGGCGATGCACGACTGGGTCCGTGAGGCGCTCCGGGCGCGGGCCGGGATGATCCGCCAGGACGCGCGCAGCGTCCTGGACGTCGACGAGCGCGCGGAGCTGCACGATCAGGCCGACGAGCTCGACAGGCTCTGGGCCGGCTGGCAGGCCGACGGCACGGCCGCGGCCGACCAGGAGCTCGAGCTACTCGCGGCGCAACGCCAGGCGATCGCCGACGAGATCTCTACGACGCGCGCGGACCTTGCACGTGAGCGCCTCGGTGTCTCGGTCGGGGCGTTGCCGGAAGGGATCCGGGTGCGGCTCGCGGCGTTCGCGCTCACCGACCGGCTGTGGCGCAACACGGTGATCGAGGACCTGCACGAGCACCTGACCGACGCGCAGATGATGCGGTGCAACATCGCCACCGTCGAGCTCGTGCTGGGCCTTCTGCCCGCCGCGTTCGCCGACCACGGTCTGGACCGCGCGCAGGCGCGCGCGCTCGCCGAGGCGCTCAGCGCGCCGGACCGTCCACTGCCGACCGGGGCCACCCTGCGCCAGCAGCTCGGCGAGCTGGGCGCGGCCACGTATCGCCGGGACGCGCTCGCGCGCTCGTCCACGCTGCCTCTCGAGGTGGAGGTGCTCGCGCAGGAGGGCGTGTTGCGCAACCTCGACTGGCACGGGACGCCGTGGTGGCCGGCGCTCGTGCGCCAGGCGGTCTCCCCCTTCGCTGCCGGGGCGCTTATGCGGCTGCTGCAGAGCCCGCTGCGCGCGCGGGACGAGGACCTCGAGCTGTGGATGCGCGAACGGCCCGAACCCGAGGTCGTCACGCGGCGCCGCGCGCGTTCCTGGCCCGGCGCTCGCGGGCGTGAGCGCGGGCGTCTAGAGCTTCTCGCAGGCGATGCCGTCCTTGTCGCGGTCCTTGCCCTTGTTGAGGTTGTAGACCGCGCGGTTGACGCGGAAGTTGGTGACGCGCTCGTCCTGGGACTTGTCGCGCGCGCCGGGCTTGCCGACCCCGTGGGGGTAGACCTTGTTGAGCGCGGCGCAGTTCTTGTACTTCTTGGGCTGGGCGGCCTGCGCGGGAACGGCCAGCAGCAGCACGCATGCCGCCAGCGGCACGCACGTCAGGGATCGAAGGCTCATCCGCGCACGCTACCCGCTGCGACACGCCGCCGGGGATTCGTTGTGCGACGAGCGGTGCAACTGGCCTCAGGTCGCGCGGTCGGCGATGAGGGCCTCCAGGGGAAGAACGGCGTGCCCTCCACCGACGCACGACAGTCCTCTTCGCGTTCGCAGCGGACCCCGGTGGCGTCGTCGTGCACGGTGTCGCGGTAGTGCCGCTCCAGCTCACGGCGACGCTCCCGTCGTGCGCGGGCGGTCACTGCGGTAGGTGTGCGTGAACGACTCGGTCATCGACGGGCCTCCCTTCGATCGGTGGGCCGGGTGCCCCGGTCCGGGGGCCGGACCGGGGCGTGCTGGGTGCGGGGGTCAGGACTCGCAGGCGATGCCGTCACCGTCGCGGTCGCGGGGGTCGCCGGGCGGCACGGGGAAGTCCGTGGCGGCGGTGTCCGCGCAGGTCGTGCCCGTGGGGATGTCGCTGACGGGCGGGGCGGCCTGGGCGGCGTCCTGGGCGGCGCGCCGCGCGGCGGCCGCGGCGCGGGCCCGGGCGCGAGCGGCGCGGCGGGCGCGGGCGGCGGCGCGGGCCCGGGCGCGTTTGGCGGCGCGGCGGGCGGCGGCGCGCTGGCTGGCGGCGCGGACTTCGCGGCGTGCGGTTCGGGCGTCGGCGGTGTTGGCGAACCGCAACGCGCGCGCGGCTCGCCGGGAGGCCAGCCGGCGGTTGCCCTGGCGCAGGGCGCTGCGGGCCTGGCGGGCGATGGTGCGGCTGACGAGGCCGCGCATGCGGTCGCGGTCCTCATCGCCCAGCAGCGCCGCGGCGGCGATCGCCTCCTCGAAGTTGCCGTCCTGGGCCAGCGCCTCGGCGTCCTGGAAGGTCGGCGTCGGGGCCGGGGTCGGGGTGGGGTCTGCTTCGCGGGCCGCGGTGGTGGCGGTCTGCGTGGTGGTGGAGCTGCTCGTGGTGCTGGTGTCCTGGCCGCAGGAGAGCAGGGCGATGATCACCGTGACGGCGGCGAGAGCCGCGGCGGCGAGGAGCCATGGCGGGCGGGTGGAGTCTGGACCGGTCATGCAAGGAACCTCGGGTCGTGGTGGCTAGAAGAAGACGTAGGTGAACCGCTGGCCGTCGCAGAAGCGCCGCAGCTTGATGCCCATCGTCGAGCCGTGGGAGCGGTTCTCCGAGGACGGGACGTAGGCGACGTCGGCCTTCCACCCCACCGGCCGGGTCCCGCGTCGCAGGGCGGCGGGGCCGCGGCCGCGGCCGATCGCCGGCGGGTACTCGTCGCGGTCGAGTCCGGGGCGGGTCGGGAAGCCGCGCAGCAGTCGGTCGCGGCGCGCGTCGGCGCCACGGCGGTTGAGTACCAGCGTGCTGGGCCATCCGGCCGCGATCGCGGCGTTGGCGTGCGCGCGGATGGTCGGGAACCTGGTGGCGGAGAAGCCGATCGGCACGACGCGGTCCTCGCGCACACACGAGCGTCCCGGCCGCTTGGGCCGCTCGGACTTGTCCTTGCCCGGAGCCCTGGCCGGCCGCTTGGCCTTCGAGCACGGACACGGCAGCGACTCGCAGTACAGGCCGTCACCGTCACCGTCTCGGGTGTCGGCGGCCTTCTGCGCTGCAGCCTGGTTGGGATAGTCCGCGCAGGTCGCGGCGGCCGCCGAGCCCGGCGCGAGCAGCACCAGCACCGCGGCCACCAGCCCCACCCAGCATGTGCGATACGTACAACGGATACGGATGGTGTCGGCAGCGGGGCGCCCAGGGCTGAGCCGGCGCTCCATACGACACGCAGACCGACGGGAACGACACGACAGGTGCAAGCGATTCATCTCCCCACGGGCAGCGACGACGGTCAGCGACGGTCGTCGTCCGCCCCTCACATCTGACAGTGAGCGCCGGACAGCGCGACGCGCCCTTGAAGGATCCGGACCGAGCTGACGCATCCCCGTTCGACGCGTCGCAGCCGGGCAGAGTCACCGATAGCGGCGCCGATCGGCTCGGACCACGGCAGGCATGCCTCCCCCACCCCAGGGTCGTAGGTCGGGGCGAGGACGAGGCGTTGTCGGTCCGGGGGCTTCAGGCCTCGCCGGGGGTCGGTGTGGTCGGCGGGAGCAGGTCGCTGAGTGCGATGCCGGTGGCGCGCAGGCGCGCGCAGACGAGCGGGGCGAGCTCGTCGGGGAGCAGCTGGTGGTCGGGGTTGTCCAGGAGGCGGTCCAGGGTGCGGGTCATCGGCCAGCCCAAGGTCGGGCTGAGCGTCTCGTCGGCCAGGAGCTGGTTGACCGCGGCGCTGACCGCGAGGACGGCCTGGAGAACCATCGCCGTGGTGTGCGCTTCTCGGCAGGCATCGGCCAGCACGACCGGCAGGGGCTCGCCGAGTTGCAGCAGCGCTTCGGCTCGCGCGTGCTGCGCGAGGTCTGAGGCAGGCGATACGGGCGGACGTCGCGACGACACGCGAACACGATCGCGCGCGCCCGCTGGCTGCGTCAACACCTCTGTTCGCGATGTGCCCGATGGGGCCCGGGGCGCCGGCGGGGACCCCGGGGAACGCAGCGGGCGCTGCTGCACCTGGACATGGCCGGCACCGTGATGATCGCGCCGGACCCTGACCCGGTCATGGCCGGCCGCCTGCTGGCGCGCACCGTCCTCACCCCGGGGGTGCTTCCCCGGCCCCTGGCGGCGCCGCCGCCACCGCGGACACACCAGCCGGCAGCCAGACCGGCACTCAGCAGCAGCGCTGCACTAGCGCCCACGCGACGACGCACCAAAGGGGGGCGGGGCGAGCAACGCCCCGCCCCCGGTGATGACCGGACAGGGGCTGACGGGTGGCGCGTGCGAGACTTCCCGTCCAGCGGGACTCCACCCCCACCCCCCTCTCCCGCATTAGGAGGACGTTGTGTCAACGCGCATCACGCAGGTCATCGAGACGCTCGAGGCCGAGAAGGCCGACCTCCAGGCCCGCCTGGAGTGGCTCGATCAGCAGATCGAGTCCTTCCGCGCACACGCCGAGCAGGCACCCGCCATCCCGGCGTCCCCTACTCCCGCTGCTGAGCCCGTGGCCACCGCGGCGCCCAAGCGGGCCAAGCGTCTGGAGAAGGACTCGCGGGCGCGCAAGCGTCGCGCCGCGGTCAAGCCGCTCAAGCGTGACCTCGTGCCCGAGATCCTCTCGCAGCTCAAGAAGCAGCCGAACTCGACCGCCGGTCAGCTTGCGGCCGCCCTGGACGTCAACCGCAACACCGTCAACAGCAAGCTGCTGACCCTGCGCAAGGCGGGCACCATCGTCAAGGCCGACCGGGGCTACGCGCTGGCCGAGAAGTCCGCGACGTAGACGGGGCCCGAAGCGCCGGCGCCGCCCACCGTGAGGGTGGGCGCGCCCGCGCCTCACCACGCGCTCTGGAGGTACCCGAGCGGCACACTCGAGGTGAGGTCCGCGAGATCGTCGACGAGACCGCGGTAGGCCAGGCGGGCCAGGGTCACGGTCGCCAGAAGTGCACGGTCGCGGTCCGTTGCGGGCGTCGCGGCGCCCGCAAGCCGGGCGAGCACCCGCGCGGTCTCTCCCGCCAGCGCGTCGGTGCACTGCGTCCCGCTGTTCTGGTGCAGGGCGAGGAGCAGCGTCGCTGCGGCCTGTCGAAGGCGCGTACGGGCGTTCGGGCCGACGTCGTTGTGCTGGTCGACCTGCAACCACGGAACGATCAGCCCTGCACCGACGCCGATCCGCACACGATCGGTGGCCTGAGCGTCCCCCGGGACCGGTCGGAGTGCCGCCTGTGCGCGCTCGGGGTCCAGGAGCTTCCGGCAGAGCTCGCCGCCGCTGTGTCCGCGCGCGTCGAGCTCCAGCGCGACCGCGACCACCGTCCACGTCTGCCACCAGCGCTGCTCGCCTGGCCCCAGTGACCGCCGGTGCCAGCGCCCGGCCGCCGTGATGCGACCTGACGTGAACTCGACCTGGTGGTCGAGCACCCGGTGCAGCCGATGGCCCTGGACGCGTGCGGCGGGCACCAAGCCTCCCGGGGGCGCGTTACGACGCTCGGGTGGTGTGCAGCAGCTCGCGCAGGCCGCGGTCGTGGTCCTCGCGCATGGTCTGCAGGGCGGCCGTCGCGCGGGCGAGGTCGGCCAGGGTGGGGTCGTGTTCGGTGCAGTAGCGGTGGAGCCAGCGCACGCCGGCGGCGTCCAGACGTTCGGGGCGCTGCCGGGCGATGACCGCGGTGATGCGCGCAGCGTCGTGCAGGTCGATCGCCGGGAGCTCGCGGGCGGCCGCGGTGATGATCGCGAGGTTGTGCGTTGTGAGGGCACGCTGGAAGCGGCTGTAGCTCGAACCCTGGGAGGTCATGGGCGCAGCATGGTGTCAGGCCGGTCGGAGGCCGTCGGGCCGGCGGCTCCCGGGGATGCCTCTGTGCCCTGGCCCGCGCTCACGGTGCGCCCGGACCCCCACAGGCCGCGAGCGATCTGCTTGATCCCGCCGGCCCGGATGGTCAGGAAGATCGCGGCGACGATCCAGGTCTTGAGGTCCGGGGCAAGCGTCAACGAGAGGCCGACCGCGGCCTGTGTGACGTCGTCGGTGGCGCGCGGACGAGGAGCAGGGTCCATGCCCGAGACGATCGCTATCGGGTCGAAACGACCTGAATCGTCACTGCGCGATAGGCCGGGACGGCCTGCTGACGATCGCGGTCGCGGGCGCTCTGGGTCCCGCCGCAAGGGTGCACCGCGGTCAGGCGGCGCAGCGGGAGTGCTTGAGGACCTCGTCGCCGTCGACCTTCACCAGGCGCCGCGAGTCGACCGGCAGGATCGCTGTGTCGCAGTCCGGGCAGGTCGCGACGGGCGTCTGCAGCCAGGCCTCGACGGCCGTGCGCCGTTCCGCGTCCAGGACGTCGATGGGCTCCATGCGTTGCAGGGTAGCGACGGGCCCGGCCGCCCATCGGGCGGCCGGGGCTGGGCATAGGCGGCAGGATCGCCTACGCTGTGCGGCGATCAGCGCGATGGTCTCCATCGCAGGCGGGGCCCGAGGCGTGAGCTTCGGGCCTTCGTCGTTTCGGGCCGGCGTCGAGCGCGGCGGCCCCGGGGCGGCCGGGGCTGCGCGGGGCCGTCCAGGGCTCAGGTTGCGGGGATGGGCCGGGCGGCGGTGACGGGGCCGTCCCAGATCGAGCCGAGCGGGGCGGGGCGTGGGGCGAGGGCGTCGCGGACGGTCTGGATGGCGGCCGCGTCGCTGTCGATGACCCAGGCGCCGTTCTGGGTGTGCAGGCGGTCGGCGACGGTGCGCAACGCGGCGGCCTGCTGGTCGGTGAGCGTGATCGGGGACTGGATGGGGACGGGGATCCGCGCCAGGAGGCCGATGCGGTGCAGGGCGTTGCGGGCCTGGAGCGTCGGGAGATCGATGAGCATGCGCGCACGGTAGGTAGCGGGTGTGCACGCTCGGCGATATCGCGTTCACCTTCCGGGGTCCCTTGGTTCGGCCGTGCGCGCCGCGGTGGCCAGTACGGTCAGCGGCAGACGTGCGTGACCCGACGGACATCTGGCTGGAGCTCTCGGACTACAGCGGCCCGCTGGATCTGTTCGTCACGTTGGTCATGCGCCGGGCGATCGACCTACGCGACGTCGAGTTGCTGGAGCTCGTGGAGGCCTGCGTGCAGACGCTGCGCCAGGAGCGTGCGGATCTCGACAGCACGACGGACTGGCTGACGATCTCCTCGTCGCTGCTTGAGCTGAAGTCGCGGCTGATGCTCCCGCTCGACGAGGACGAGCTCGGTCCGCCGGAGCCCGATCCCTCGCTGGAGGAGTTGCTGGCCGGGATGCTGGAGACGATGCGGTTCACCGCGGCGGCCGGGTACCTCGGCGGGCTGCTGGCGCGGGAGGCCGGGCACCGCTACCGGCAGGCGCCGCCGCCGGACTGGGTGCGGCGCGGCGAGGGCGTCACGCTGGATCCGCAGCGGGCTCGGGCGCAGTTTCGCCCGGAGCGGCTCGGGCGGGCGATCGGACGGCTGCTGACGGTGCCGGAGCGCATCGACGTGCGGCATCTGCTGGCGCCGCGCATCAGCGTCAAGGAGCGCGCGGCGGTGGTGACCGACGCGTTGCAGGCCCACGGTGGGCGGTGCACGTTGGACGACGTCGTGACGGGCCAGGACGATCGCGCGACGGTTGCGGTCACGGTGTGGGCGATGCTCGAGCTCTACAAGAGCGGCGAGGTCGACTGGGAGCAGCCTGAGCCGCTGGGCGAGATCACGATCACCGCCCCCTCTCCCCTGGCGCCGCAGCCGCAGGCGTTGCCGGCCCCGACCGCCAGCTGACCCGCGAACGACCCGGCCTGCGGGTCCCGGGGGCGCGCCGTGGCGCTCAGCGGGGCGCGCTGAGCGGCGGCCCGACGAGCTCCGCGAGGAGCGTTGCGACGCGACGGGCGGCGCGGAGCAGTTCGGTGTACGGCGTGGCCTGGCCTGGGGCGGGTTGTGGCGGGGTGTAGGCGGCGAGCAGCAGCGTGTGCCAGGCCAGTCCGGCGAGGTGCTCGCATGGCGGCAGCAAGCGGGCGACCCCGACCTGGTCGCCGGTGTCGGGGAGCTCGGCGCGGGCGTGGTGGAGTGCGTCAGCGGCCTGGGTGAGGGCGTCGGGGAGCGCGTCGAGGGTCTCGCGGTGGGCCTCGGGCACGGGCTCCTGGAGGGTGCGCAGGACCGCGCGCTCGAGGTCCTCGCAGCTGTCCAGGATCATGGTGAAGACCCGGCGTAGGGGCCGGTCGGCGAGGAGGCCGTCGTGCAGGGTCGGGTGGGGCAGCAGGCGTCGTTGGAGGCGACCGACGTCGAGGGTCAGCGGGGTCGGTTCGCTGGAGGGCAGGGCCTCCCAGACGGGGCGCAGTTCGGCGAGGGCGCGGTCGAGGTCGGTGATGGAGCCGTAGGCGGCCAGCAGCAGGTCGGCGGGGTGCAGGATCGGGCCGGCGCGGAAGGCGTCGAGGAAGCGGATGTGGGTCTCGATGGCGACCATCGCCTCCGGGGTCTCGGCGGCGTTGGCGATCGCGCGCAGCTGGGTGCGGATGAGGCTGAGCGGATCGTCCTCGTCGGTCATTGCCGCCGAGTGTAGGTGTCGGGCAGGCGGGCGCGCGGGCCGTGGTGTGCGCTGGCCGAGGGGAGGTGGCCGGTGGTGATCGCGAGCGCTTCGCTGATGGCCATGAGCCGCAGGGCGGCGGTGAGGTCGGGGCCGTCGGTGATGCCGTGGGCGTTGGCGACGGCGATCGGGTCGGTGGTCTGCCAGGCGGACCGGTCGGCGCGGGCGCGAACCCAGGCCAGTGCGGCCCGTTGGACGGTGGTGTGCGGCATGCGTGCAGGGTCGCTGCGCGCCGGCCGGGTCTGACCTTGGGGGCGAGGCTTAGCTGGCCAGACGCTGGGCGCGGCGCAGGGTGGCCAGGCGGCGCACGAGGGCCGGGTGGTAGCCGGCGAGCTCGCCGGTGCGTCGGCGGACCCAGCACAGGGCGGTGCTGATGGTTTCGGGGTCCTGGTCGATCGTGGCGGTGTGCAGGTGCTCGGCGAGCTCGCGGCGGGCGCTGAGGATGGTGAACTGCGGATCGGTTTCGCGGCGCAGGAGCACGTAGGTGGTCAGCAGGTCCATGAGCTGGGCGCGGTCGGCCTGCTGTCGTGCGGCGGCGCGCTGGAGCTCTTCGGGGCTCGGGGGCAGCGCGGGGATCGTGGGGGTCACCGCGGACTGGGCGTGCTGGGGCGCGCTTGCCGATCGCGGGGTGGGGCTGATCGGCGTGAGGTGGGTGGGCTGGTCGGAGGCGACGGCGCGCAGCGCCAGGGCGGTCGGGCGGCGGCGCGGTCGGCTCGGTGTGCCGGTGCTCGAGGCGGGCTTGGCGGGCGGTTGGGGGGCGCTGGCGCGCAGGCTCTTGACGACGTGCAGGCGCCGGGCGTAGGCGAGGTGGTCGGGGTCGGCGGCGAGGTGGACGATCGCCTCTTGGTCGGGGTCCTGCGGGCGGCGGCGCAGGGACCGTCCGACGATCTGGCGCATGAGGACCTCGGACTTCGCGGCGGACGCCAAGACGGTGACGCACAGGCGGGGAATGTCGACCCCCTCGCTGACCATCCTCACGGACACGAGCCACTGGCTGTCGGCCTCGGCGTTGAAGGAGCTGATGGCCTGGTGTGCGCGGGGGACGTCGCTGGTGGCGAGCGCGGGGACGGTCTGGGTGATGGTGGTGAGCAGCTGGTCGACCTCGCGGGCGTGCTCCTGGGTGTCGCAGACGATCAGGCCGGCGGCGTCGGGGATGCGCTGGCGGATGCGCACGAGGTCTTGGTGGGCTCGAGCGAGCATCTGGCGCAGGAAGATCTGGGCGGGGTCCAGACCGGCGCGCAGCCGCAGGGTGCGGTCGGCATGGGTGGTGTGTGGGTCGTTGAGCTGCCCGGTGCGCACGAGGTTCTCGCTGGTGCGGTAGGTCACCGTGGCGTCGTGGGCGACGAAGCGCACGGGCCGGCAGACCTCGTCGCGGATCGCCTCCGGGTAGCTGTAGGTGAAGTCGGGGATGCAGTGCCCGTCGGGGGCGTAGCGCACGAACGGGATCTGGTCGCCGTCGCTGCGAAACGGCGTGCCGGAGAGCAGCAGCCGGGCGCGCGCGTCGGTGAGCGCGTGGCGCAGCGCGCCGCCCCAGACGCGGTTGTCGGCGCCGTGGTGGAGCTCGTCGAGGATCGTGACGGTGGCGCGGTTGCGGCAGGCGTCGGCGAAGGTCTGCGGGCGGGCGGCGATCTGGGCGTAGGTGACGGCGACGCCGTGCTGGTGGGCGGGCCAGCCCTGCGCGTCGAGGGTGGTCTGGATGCGGTAGCCGACCTCGGTGAGGGCGCGTGCCCACTGGTCGCGGACCAGCACGGTCGGGCAGACGAGGATGAGCTGGTCGGCCTGGTGGCGCTCGAGCAGGACGCCTGCGGCGGCGATCGCCGCGCGGGTCTTGCCGGCGGCGGGGGCAGCGACGAGCAGGAAGTCGGGGTCGGGGTGGCTGCTGATGCGCGCAACGGCGCGGGCTTGCCAGTGACGCAGCTGCAGGGCGCTCATGGCAGCAGGTCGGGGTAGGCGGTGGACCAGGGGATCTGCAGCGCCTCGAGCAGCCGCGTGGCGGTGCGGCGGTGTACGCGATGGGCGCGGCGTCGCTGGCTGCCGTGGATGCGGCTGAGGACGTCGACGCTGATGCCGGTGCTGCGGGACAGGTGGGCGTGGGTGAGGTCGGGTCGGGCGGCCAGCGCGGCGCGGAGCGGGCCGGCGGGCACGAACTGGCTGATCGGGTTCTGGGCGTCGGGGCTGGGCTCGGGCAGGACGGGCTGGCCGAGGGTGTGGGTGAGCTGGTCGCGCAGCTGCTCGATGCGGTCGGGGTCCTCGCCGGTCAGGGCGCGGACCTTGCGGGTGATCGCCTGGGCCAGGGCCTTGGGGTCGCGGTAGGCGGTGCGGACGTCGGCGGGGTTGCGGGTCCAGAGGATCTCTGCGGTGTGCCGCCAGCTCTGTCCGGGGCGCATCAGCGTGAGGGCGTGCAGCAGGACCTCGTCGGTCAGGGCGCTGGGGCGGCCGGGTCGCGGGCGGCGCGGTCCGAGCGGCCGGCGGTGCTGGGCGCAGCGTGCTGAGGGGTCGGCGGTGCGGGTCGGGCAGCGCAGGCCGCGATGGTCGACGTGGGTGCACTGCTGCTGCTGGGCGCGGTGGCAGGCCAGGCAGCGAGTCGCGGTCCGGTCCTTCGGGGCCCCGCACCCCGGGCAGGGCGCCGGGGCAGACGCGCCGGGCGACGTGGGGGTGTCGGGGCCGTAGAGGTCGTGGAGGGAGACGGGGGTGTCGGTGAGGTAGGCGCGCAGGGTCCGGGCGCGGATGAGGTCACGTTTGGCCGGGTCACGGTTGTGGGTGCCGTGCATGACCCGCAGCAGGACGGTGGTGCTGGTGCCCAGTTCGGCGGCCAGCCGGCCCCAGCCCCGGTCGTTGCGGTGGGGGCTGTCGGCCTGGGCGAGGAGCTCCACGCGGCGCTGCTGGCACCAGGCGCGGAAGGGTCCGAGGTCGATCAGGTCCCCGGTGCGCGCAGCGGCCAGGCGGCGTGCGTGCTCGGCGCGTCGGGCGACGTACTGGGGTCGTGGGTCGTGGTGGTGGCAGAAGTCGCTGTCCTTGAGCGCGTTCTGGCCGCAGATCTTGCCGGCGGGCGCCCGCCCGTTGCCGGTGGTGCGCTGCTGGCAGGTGCGCGGTGAGCGGATGAGGCCGCCGTCGTGGGCGATGTCTCGCAGCGTCACGGAGGCCCGCGCGGGCCGGGTGGGCCAGCGCTGTCGTACCCACCAGGTCCGCAGCCGGTCGGTCACCCGGGTCAGGGAGTCGGTGTCGCTGAGGCCCGCGGCGATGATCGCGCGGGCGGCGTCGGTGAGCGTGCCGGACTCGCCGTAGTAGACGCGGTGGGCGAGCGTCAGCGCCTGGAGCGACAGCAGCGGCATGCGGCCGTTGCGGGCCGGGATGTCCTGGAGGGTGGGCGGTGGCGGGGCCTGGTCGAGGTCCGGGAGGGCGAGGACCTGCTCCAGGGCGCGGGCGCGACGGCGGTTCTCGGCCTCCAGCGCGTAGCGCTGTGGATCGCGGCTCGTTCGGCGGGGCGGGGCAGCAAGCGGGGGCGTCGGTGCAGTCATCGCAGGTGCATGGTGGCGGCGAGCGCTGACGCGAACGCGATCGCGCGCAGCCAGGGGTCTGGGGAGCGTGACGGGGGCGTGTGCAGGCCGCGCCCGTTCACCCGGCTGGGGTCCCGGGCTGCTGGCGGGGTCGTGGGCCGTTTGCGGTCCGGGTGCTCGTACGGTCCTGTGGGTGCGTGGACGGCTGGCCGATGAACTGGGGGCGCGGGCGACGGTCGCGGCCCTGGGCGGGCTGCTGCTGGCGGTGCTCGTCGCGCAGCGCTGGTCCGGGCCCGGGGATCTGGGCGGGGGCGGCAACGACGCCGCGCCGGCCTTGCGGGCCTTGGCGGGCGGAGATCTGCTGGCGTTCTGGGAGCGGGTCCCGGCGATGGGGCCGGGATCGGTGATCGTGCGTGCCCCGTTCGTGGCGGTCGGCGGGACCGATCGGCTGGAGGATCTGGCGCTGTGGGGGGCGGTGCCGTGCGTGTGGGCGCTCTGCGGGCTGCTGCTGTGGCTGGTGCTCGACCGCGGGCTCAGCCGGGCGGGCGTGTGGGTCGATCTGCTGGCCGTGGTGGCGCTCCTGACCGTGGCGGTCGAGCTGCGCTACGCGGTCAACGGCGGGCACCCCGAGGAGGCGCTCACCGTGAGCGCGCTGGTCGGGTCGGTGCTGTTGGCGCGCGCGGACCGGCCGCTGCTTGCCGGGGTGCTGTTCGGTGTGGCGGTGGCGTGCAAGCCGTGGGCGATCGTGGGCCTGGTCGCGGTCCTGTGCGCGGGCGCCCGTCCCTGGTGGGTGCTGGGCGGGGCGGTCGGGGGCCTGCTGCTGCTGTTCGGGCCGATGGTCGCGGTCGCCGCCCAGGAGCACGCGGCGACCGCGCAGGTCTCGGCCGGCGGCGTGCCGTACGCGTCGGGCCTGAGCCTCTACTTCCCGTTGCTGCCCGCCGATCCGCAGACCGGCCGGCACATGCTCCCGGCGCTCGTCGCGCAGCACGGGCGACTGATCGTCGTGCTGGCCGCGACGCTGGTCGGGCTGCTGATCGCCGCGGCGCACCGATTCCGGATGGGCGACGGAGCGCTGGGGCTGCTGGCGGTGGTGCTGCTGGTGCGGGCGGTGATGGACCCGCTGCCCGCCGTCTACTACGTGCTTCCGGCGATGGTGTGCCTGCTGGCCTGGGAGCTGCGGGTCCGGCCCGGACGGCCGATGCTGAGCCTGTCGGCCAGCGTGTTGTCGCTCTGGGTCGACCGCACCCCGCCAGGCGATCTCGCCGCGCTCAACGCGCGCTACCTCGCGGCGATCGCGACGGTCTGCGTGCTGGCCGTGGCGCTCTCGCGCACTCGCCACGGTCGCCCGCGGCTCGCGTCGTCGGCACGGACCGGCCTGCCGGCCGGCACCGTCGGCAGGCGGCTGGACCGCTGACCCTGTGCCGCGGCGGCGGCGCAGATCGGGCCGGCAGCGCCACCGGGCCACGCGCCCGCCGCACGGGGAAGGACGCTCCGTCCCAGCCGGTAGTGGGCAGCGAGGTCTGTCGCGTGCCGCCCGGTTGCCGTGGGCGCGACCGGCGAGCGGTGTCGAGCTTGGCCCCCCCGGCGGCCGAGTTCAGGCGTAGGGGTGGGTGAGGGTCGGGGCGCCGACGGTGGCGATCTGGTCGCTGCGGTCCAGCAGTTCGCGCAGCTGGACGGTGAGTCGTTGCGCGGCGCTGAGCGGGGCGGCGGCGATGTGCATGGTCACGGTGATCGAGCCCGAGTGCGGGGTGCTCGGGGCGACCACGACGGTCACGGGCTTGCTGCGTAGCGGCTGCAGGGCGCGGCGGACCGCGGCCGGGCCAGCGCCGGCGCAGGGGCGGCAGGTGATCTGCACGACGGCGCTGGCGGCGCGGGCGGGGCCGTCGTACTGGTCGCTGACGAACTCGTCGCCCTTGAAGCGGGAGTCCTTGACCACGCCGGCGTGGCGCAGGTCGTCGAGCTCGGCGCGCATGCCGCTGCATGCCTCGGCGGTCTGGGCCAGGACGGCCATCCGGGCGGCGGCGCTGCCCTCGCCGGCCAGCAGCGGCGCGGCGTCGTCCATCGCTTCCTGCCAGGTGAGGTCCAGGGTGTCGAGGATGGCGTCGGTGATGAGACGGTGGGCGCTTTCGGGGATGCGCTCGTAGACCTCGCGGGTGCTGAGGAGGCCCTGCGCGGCGGTTGGATCGTCGGCCTGCAGCAGCCACATGCGGCTCCCCCTGGCCCGTGTAGTGGGCGGGGTAGAGCAGCGTCAGCATGGCGCTCGGCCCGACGGCGCCGGTCGGTTCACCGGTCACCTCACCGAGGTGCGCGCGGCGCCAGCGGAAGGCCCCCAGGTCGGCGGGCTCGTAGGCGTCGGCGTTGGAGAGGGCGGTCACCTCGAAGACCGTACGTAGGGCCTTGCGGGGTGTGAAATCGGTGCGAAGAGGTGAACGTCCGGGTCGAGCGTTGCGGGTGTGCGCGGCGGGTGCGTACGGTGCGCCGGATGCCCGGGCAGCCTGAGTCAGATCGCGGTCCCACACGCCTGTTGGCCGGGCCGACGCAGTACGAGGCCGGGCGACGCTACGTGGGGGGCCCGCAGCGGCTGCTGCCGATGCTGCGGGACCTCGCGCGCGCCGACGAGCACTGCAACGTGATCGTGGAGATCGACACGGCGCGTCGGCGGGCGATCGGCTATCTGCCGCCGGGGCTGGAGGACGCGGACACGATCGAGCTGCTGTTCCATCCGTGGACGCGGGTGAGCGTCGCGCACACGCCGGCGTGCGAGCTGATCGCGTTCCGGCCGCTGGCGTTCGTGGCGGACGAGCGGCTGCCGATGGTCGGCGCGTTCACGGAGGAGGCCGACGTGCTCGCGGTGCTGCGGCGCCGGCTCATCGAGGACGTGCGGCGGTTCTGCGGCGACCAGGTCGCGGCCAACGTGCTCGAGGGCCGCGACCCCCGGGGCGTGACGGTGGCTCCCCCCGCGGTTCACCACCGGTTCACCCCTGGCGGGAACTGACCCCCCGGGGTCTCGCCCGCGGGCGCGGTGCCCGTGGGCATCCTGGCCCGCCGGCGCGGTCAGGGGGCGGGGCAGCCCTGGCGGCAGCCGGCGTGGAGGGTCCAGACGGTGGCGGTGGCGGCGAAGCGCTCGGGTTGGGTTCGGGCGCTGACGGCGCCCAGGCCGACGTCGCGCACGGTGCTGTCGGTGAGCAGCTCGCGGTGCGGTGGGCTGGCGAGCCACATCGCGAAGACCGACAGCGCCGAGCCGCGGTCGCGGGTGCCCCAGGCGAGGTTCTCGGCCACCAGCCAGCTGCCACGCTGGGGCATGTAGCCCTCGCGGCGGGGGTAGATCGTCAGGCCGTGCCCGCAGGCGCGGTGGGAGAAGCCGCAGCGCAGCAGGTCGCGCGTCTTGCGGCGGGCCGAGCGGTTGAGCTCGAGGTTCAGGCGCAGGGGCGCAAGGCCTTCGGCGCGGCGGAACGCGGCGATCGCGCAGCGCATCGCGATGCGCGACTTGGGGCCGGTCCGGGCGGCGATGAACGGGCACTTCGCGGCCTCCCTGACGATGTCGTGGTCGGCGGCGGGTGCGGCCTGGAGCGCGATGCCCAGGACGTCGGGGACGCGGGAGGCGCGCGTGTCGGCGGCCAGGGCGACGGCCAGCAGGACGGTCGCCGCGACGGTCAGCAGGACGCCGATGAGCCGGGGCCAGCGGGAAGGGGCGGGGGTCGTGGGGAGCATCGTGGCCCGCACCCTGCAGAGCGCCCGTGCACCGCCGGAGCGGTCGGGCGCTCCGGGTCGCGACCGTGCGGGGAGTCCACACCCGACTGCTACGCGCCCGCTCCGGCTCGCTTCTCCCGCGCCGGGGCAGCGTGGTCGGCGAGCACGGGGTCGTGCGCGTTCCCGGGGACCAACACCCGGTTGGTGCTATTTGCTAGCACCACTAGCTGCTAGTGTTGTCATTGTGAGTAGCACGACGGTTCGTCCGCTTCGCCCGACCCGCGCCGACCAGGCGCTCTACGTGCCGCGCGGCATCGAGCAGGACCTCGCCGAACACCTGCGCCTGGGCCGCAACCTGCTCATCACCGGCGCGCCCGGCAGCGGCCGCACCACCCTGCTGGCCCACCTCGCCCACCAGGACCAGGACCGCCGCTGGACCCAGATCACCGCCGAGGCCTGCCGCACCCCCGCGGCGCTGCTGCTCGTCGCCCTGCAGGCGCTGCGCGGGCCCCTGGACAGCCGCGAGCTGCACGACCTCAGCGAGCTCTCCGAGCAGCTCGTCGGCCCCGCCGTCACCGCCCGCCTGCTCGACGAGATCGCCGACACGCTCGCCGCCGAAACTGCGCAGCGCGTCCTGGCGGTCGACGGCATCCGCACCCAGGTCGGGCACTCGCTCTTCGGCAGCCAGCGCAACGACGTCTGGAACCTGCCGCTGACCTGGATCCTGACCTGCACCCCCGGCCAGACCACGCACCTGCTCGCCCCGCCCGCCGACGCCTTCTGGGACGCCCGGGCCACGATCCCCGACCTCACCGACGACCAGGCCACCCAGATCCTCGCGCGACGCGACCGGCCCGCGCCGACGCCCACCCGCGGGCCGGCGCCGCGCACCCCGCGGCTCCTGCTCGCCGGGGCCTTCGGACTCCCCCTCCCCCCCACCCCGACCGACCCGGTCGCCGCAGACGACCAGCACCGCGTCGTGCTGGACTGGATCACCGCCCACGGCCCCGTCTCCGCGTCGGACCCCGACCTGCAGAACGCCCTGGGCGTGCGGCGCGGGCGCCTGGCCCAGATCCTCGCCGCGTTGCGCGACAGCGGCGACCTCACCGCCACCCGCACCCCCGACCCGCAGACCGGCCGCTCCCGCGTCCTGCACGCCATCGCCGACCCCCAGGAGCCCGCATGACCCACGAGGACCTCACGCGCCTGCTCGACGTCTTCGGGCTCGACGGCTCGCCCTTGGAGCTCGACCTGGCCGCGCTGCACGTCCCCTACGACGACCGCGGCCGCGGCGGCGTGGAGGCCGTCGTGCAGGCCGCCGCGCGGCGCGCCGAGCGCATCGGGCTGTGCGCCCCGATCGGCGCCGGGAAGACCAGCGTGCTGCGCTACTGCCTGGACCACGTCGACAGCGACGTGGCGCCGATCTGGATCTCCGTTGCCCGCGACCGCGAGACCCTGCTGCAGGACCCGCACGCGTTCTTGGCCCACGTGATCCAGGCGATCGCTCGCCACGCCACCAACGCTCAGCAGATCAGCGACGCGGACCGGGAGGAGATCCTGCGCGCTGCGACCGAGAAGCGGCTTCTCCCCGCCCGGGCTCGGCGGCTCGGCGGCAAGCTCTCGGCGAAGTTCTGGCTGGCCAACGCCGAGCTCTCGCGCGACGTCACGCTGACCATGCCGTCCGGAGAGCTTCCGCGCCCGCTGCAGGACCTGCGCGACCTGGCCGACGAGCTGCTGCACCGCGTGTTCGCCAGCCACGAGCTGACCCCATGCCTGGTCATCGACGACTCCGACGCCTTCACGCGCGTCGGGCGGCCGGGAGACCACGAGGCGCTGGTCGGCTCCTTCTTCGGTCCCGTCCTGGGCGAGATCGCCCGGCAGCGGTGCGGGCTGGTCGTCGCGGTCCACGACAGCTACCCGACGATGCCGGCCTTCCGTGAGGCGCAGACCCAGTGGACCGGGCTGCGGATCGTCGACGTCCCCGAGATCCTCAGCGGCCAGCTGCGCCGGATCCTGCAGCGCCGCGTGCACGCCACCACCGGCGGCGACGCGCACGACGTCTTCACCTCCCAGGCCATCGATCGTCTCACCGAGCTCAACCGGGGACCGGCTCGACGGAATCTGCGCACCGTCCTGGGAATCACCCACGAGGCGCTCAACCTCGCCTGGCAGGACGGGCGCGACCACATCGACGAGCACGACGTCACCGCCTCCGCCGTGAAGTACCTCGGCTAGCCCCCGCGCTCCCCGCCGCCGGTTCGCGTGGCCGACGGGGTCCTAGTCGTCGTCGAAGTCGGCGTCGAAGCCGAACACCCGCTCGAGCTCGCTGACGCTGGTTAGGCCGGCCAGCACCCGCAGCAGGCCGTCCTCGCGCATCGTCCGCACGCCGCGCCCCCGGATGTCGCGGCGC
This sequence comes from Conexibacter sp. W3-3-2, assembly GCF_009707605.1. Classification (NCBI taxonomy): domain Bacteria; kingdom Bacillati; phylum Actinomycetota; class Thermoleophilia; order Solirubrobacterales; family Conexibacteraceae; genus Conexibacter; species Conexibacter sp. W3-3-2. The sequence goes on from NZ_WLYW01000002.1 coordinate 265,481, forward strand.
AGCCGGTGCTCGGCGCCGGCTTCGTTGCTGATGATCTCTCGCTGCGCTCTCGTGAAGACGACGACCTCGGCGACCGCCATGCGGCCGGAGTAGCCGGCGGTGCACTCGCCGCAGCCAGTCGAGCTGGCCTCGAAGACGGTCGGCTCGTCCAGCCCGTAGAACTCCTTGAGCTGCCCCAGCAGGCGGGCCTGGTTGTCGTCGGTCAGGCCCGCATCCCGGAGGCTCCGGTGGGAGTGCTCGGCGGTGACGCGGCAGTGCGTGCACAGGCGACGCACGAGCGCCTGGCTCATCGCGCCTCGCAGGGTGCTGGCGACGACGTCGGCGGGCACGCCGAGGGCGGCGAGGCGGGCGGGGACGCTGGCAGCGTCGTTGGCGTGCACCGTGGTGAGCACGAGGTGGCCGGTGCTCGCGGCGTCGCAGGCGGTCTTGGCGGTGTCCGGGTCGCGGATCTCGCCGACGAGGATGACGTCCGGGTCCGCGCGCAGGACGCTGCGCAGAGTGCTGGCGAACGTCACGCGTGCGCGCTCGTTGACGGCGCGCTCGTTGACCGCGAAGTGGGTGACCCCGGGGATCCGCCGTTCGATCGGGTCCTCGATCGACACGACGTTCATCGAGCGGCGGTCCATCGAGCGCAGGCCCGAGTGCAGCGTGCTGCTCTTGCCCGATCCGGTGGCGCCGCTGACGACGAACGCCCCGGAAGGGCGGGCGAACAGCCACTGCAGCGCGCGCAGGCTGTCGGGAGCGAAGCCGAGGTCCGCGATGGTCTCGTGCTGCACGCCGGCGGCGAGGAGTCGGAGCGTGACCTTCCGCCGCCCGTCGTGGCTGTCGCCGACCGTCATCGCGTTCGCGCGGACCTCGACGGGGAGCCCGTCGACGAGGACCGTGCTGCCCCCGTCCTGGTGGCCGCGGCGTTCGGAGGCGTCCATCCCGAACATGCCGATCATCACGGCCACGACGCGGTCGCGCAGCTCGGCGGGGACGGTCATCGACGTGTACATCCTGCCGTCGAGGCGGTAGCGCACCTGCAGCGTGTCGTCCTCGTGCTCGGGCTGCAGATGCACGTCGGAGACCGCGTTGCGCACGGCGTTGGTGAGGATCGAGTGGACGACGCGGAAGACGGGGTTGGCGAGGTCCAGCTGGCTGATGTCGCGGACCGGGGTGCCCTGGTCGTACAGCAGCTCCTCGGCCTTCAGCGCGGCGACGTCGACGACGCCGTTGAAGTGCGCGTTGAGGATGCTGTCGACCCGGCTGGGGTCGGCGGCCAGGACGACGGCCTCCCAGTCGTTGATCCGGGCGAAGTCGTCCAGCGCCGATCGGGCGCTGCGCACGCGGGGACTGGGCTCCAGCGGGACCGCCACGGCGTAGGTGACCACGAGGGTCTCGGCGCTGGACTGGTGCGTTGAGACCGGGACCGCGCGCTGCGCGAGCGCAAGGCTGGGATCGAGGTACTGGACGAGCTTGGGCGACCAGCTGCTGATGTTGACGTCGACCCATTCCATCCGCATGCTCGTGGCGCGGCAGCGGATCAGGACGCTCTCGGGGATCTTGAGCGGATCGCGGAGGTGGTCGTAGATCTGCAGCAGGTCGCCCCCGGTGGCCACCAGCATCTTCTCGAGGTCCTGCTGGCGGATCACGTTGTGGGCCAGCAGCGCCCCGACGTAGGTGCGCACCGAGATCGGCAGGCCCAGCGAGTCCAGGCTGCGGCTCAGGCGTTGCGCGCGGTCGACGAGGGACTCGTTGGCCGGGATCGGGAGGCTGTCGTTCTCCCGGCCGGGGAGGCTGAAGATCGACCCGCTGCGCTTGCGGTCGCGGAGCTCCTCGGTGCGCGTATCCGGGATCTGCACCTCGCCGCCGGTGGGCTGCGTGGCTGCTCTGCTGTGCAGCAGGTCGGCGAAGATGCTCTCGTCCGGCCCCGGGACGGACGGGCCGCTCAGGGACGGGACAGCAGGTGGAGCGTCCTCGAGCTCGGGGTCCTCGTCGCCGCGCAGGCGCCCGCCGAACGTCAGTGGGTTCCTCATCGATCGCTCCGGTCCACGTCGTTCACCCCCCAGACCGTACGAGCGGGGTGCGCCGAAGCGGCGGGCTCGGTGGTGAACCCGGGCACCGAACAGGTGAACCGCCAGAGGCCCCGGGGGGCCTCGCGGGGGGTCAGCGGGCGCGCAGGGTGCGGGTGCGAGGCCGGTAGGTGAACCGGCTCTCGTCGAGGTCCCGGGCCGCGGCCGCGGTGACGGTCACGGTGCCGGCGGCCGCGGGGATGCGGCGACCGGTGAGGGTGACGGTGAACGTGCCCTTCCTGGTGGTGCGAACCGTGCGACCGGCGACGGTGAGCTTCAGGCCGGCGCGAGCGGGCGCGACGCGCCCGGTGATGCGCAGCGCCCGCGCGCCTGAGCGGGTACGCGTGGAGCGGTGCCGCACGCCGTGGACGCGGACGCCCGGCCGCAGCTGACCGGTCGCCGTCGTGCTGCCGGCCTGCAGGCGAAAGCGCAGCAGCCCGGTCAGTCGCGTGATCCGCAGGAACGACTCCCCCGCGCGCACCGACATCCGCACCGCGGGCTTGCCGAGCTGCTCGATCGTCAGCTGCGCCGCGACCGGGGTGCGCAGCCGCATCCGCGCGAGCTGCCCGTACAGCGCCGGGCCGAACCGCTCGATCGACACCGACCCCGCCGGCACCACGGTCGGCGACGGCGTCGGGGTCGGGGTGACCGGGGTCGGGGCGGGCGCGGGCGCGCTCGGCGGCCCGCCCGGGTTCCACTGCGTCGGCGTGCTGCGCCCGGGGAACGGCGGCACCTCCGGCGTCACCGTGTACGCCGCCGCGTGCGTCACGAACGCGACCCAGACGTTGTTCACGAACGCCACGCCGATCCGGTCGCAGTCCGAGCAGAACATCACCGAGCGATGCGCCGGACTCGTCAGGAAGTTCTCGTAGGCCTCCCGGGCGGTGAACACCGGCGCTCGCGTCGAGAGATCCCTCGTCACGATCTCCCCGCCACCCAAGACCGTCGGCCCCTGCGGCCGGATTCCGAGCTCCGCCCGGCGCGCCTCGCCCTGATCGCACTCCCAGCCGTTGTGCCCGCCCCCGACCGGCGGGCGCACGATGTCCAAGAACGTCGCGTGCGCGTCCTGGACCAGCGACAGCCGCTCGTCCAGCACCAGCGGCCCGTACCCCCGCTGCGACGCGCGACCCTGGTTCACGATCGACACGAACTCCCGCTCCATGTCCGTGACCTCCAGACCATGCGTCGTCTCCCGCACCGCCGTCGCCACCACCAACTCGATCGGCGCCGACACCCCGAACGGATCCGACGGCGACACCACCGTCGGCGACACCACCGTCGCCGGCGACTGCGTCGAACAGTCCGACGTGTCGTACTCGTAGCTCTCGTTACTCGGCGGGATCCCGCGCACGCGCCCTAGCGACACCCGGACGGTCGCTTCCGTCGAGGTCGGCACAGGGACAAGGGAGCGCCCATCTGAACCCAGCCGACCCGCATCTGTCTTGCCTGCGAAGTCGGCAAGCAGGAGACCACCCGCGTACGGCTGGCCGTTGGGGAACGACACGCGCACATCGAGCGACGAAGCATCAGCCACGCTCACGAGCCCAAGGGAACAGCAGCACAACGCAGTGAGAAGTCGCGCGATCACGATGTGCTAACTCTAGCGGCGGTGCCTGTCGCAGTCGCGACTTCCGTAACCCCGACCTTCCTGGATGCGACCCGGAACGACTCCGAGCTCACCCGCTGGTCGGTCGACGCCGGCGAGGGCCGGAACATCGGCTGGGACCTGAACGACTCTCGTCATCATCGCGCCGCGCGGCGGCGGCGGCGCGCGGCGCGGGTAACTCCCGAAACTCGTGCCGTCCCGATGAGTACTGGCGTTGCTTGCTAGCGCAGTTCTGCTCGGCGCAACGGTCCCCCGGATTATCGGAGGGTCCCGCCCAACACCCCCCGGAACGTGCGTTCGTGGAATCTGCGAATCGGCGAGGTTCTATCGGGCTGGTGTGTCCCGAAACTCCCCCGGATGGTGCGGTTGCCGGCGTCGTGACGGGGCCCTAGTTTGCGGGCCGTGACCGACGAGACCCCGACTGATGAGCTCGAGCCCGAGGCTGGCTATTGGCTGGAGGGGGAGGGACGTTCGCCGGCACGGCACACGACGGATCCTCTTGCTCTGCACATCTTCGGGCTCCTGCGTCCGTTGGAGGCGACGGACCGCCTGCTTGTGCTGCGCCAGTTGCGAGCGGCGGCCGTGGAGGGGCCCTCGACCCCGGAGCCTGAGCGGCAGCACGCTGCTCGCATGGCCGTCCAGCGGTTCTTGGATGAGACCGGGGGACCCGCTAGCGCGAAGAGGTACTCGGCGTGGCGAGGTGCGCACGAAGAGAAGCAGAGCCTTCCGGCGCAACAGTGGATCGCGAGGTCCTTCGGAGGCTCGTGGATCAGGGCGCTCGCCGGGATGGGACTGCAACCGACGCTCGACCACTCCGCGCGGCGAATGCGCACGATGCTCCCGCCGCCAACCGATGAGGAGATGCTGCGCTCGTTGCGTGAGTGCGCGTTCCAGCTCGGACTTGACCGGTTGACCTTCGCGCAGTATCGGCAATGGGCGGTCGGCCGGCTTGCGGCGGGTCAGACGAGGCCGACGCTGATCATCAGCGCGCAGCCGTTCCATCGCCGGTTCGGAAGTTGGCGGCGTTCACAGCAGCTCGCTGGCCTGGACGTGATGGTCGGCTGGCGCGGTGCGAGCGTAACGCGGCGTGAGTATCCGCAGGAGCAGTTGATCGCGTGGCTGAAGGAGGCCTCGGAGGCCATCGGCGTGCGTCGCTTCTCCGGCCACCAGTTCGACAAGTGGCGCCGCGCGAAGATCGAGGCCGGGGCGGCGGACGGGCGCCTGGTAGTGCTCCCGACATCGAACACGGTATGCCTTCGGTTCGGGACCTGGGGCAAGGCGTTGCTCGCCGCCGGGCTGATCAGTGACTACCAGAGCGACTGGTTCATCGGCGGGCAAGGTGTCAGGGCCACGCCGGAGCACGTCGCCTGGTCACTGTGGACCGCCTTGGTCGAAGTCGGTTCGGCCAGCCGGCTGACCCAGCGGACCTACACCACATGGGCTCAAGCCCGCTACCAGCATCCCACCGACCCCAAGCCTGTGAGCGTGCAGATCATCCGCATGCATCTGGGCACCTGGCGCAACGCGGTCGCGGTCGCGACGGAGTCCGGCAACCACAACCGCGGGATAGACGGAATCCTCGATCACATCCCTGGCGCCCGCCTGACAGAAGGAGGCCCGTCGTGAACCTTCAGAACGACAATGACCTGCCCACGGAGCGCACCGAGCCATGCGAGACCGCGGAAGCGATCGCCGCGATCGCGCCGCACCTGCCGACCCGCACCCAGCACGACCTGCTGCGCATGCTCGAGTACAGCATCGCTGCCCCGCGCCGCCAGGAATGGCGCGAGGCCCGACTGGGCCTGCTCTGTGAGCTCGTTCTCGCGATGCACGGCGAGGTCCCCAACGCCGACGACTACAAGCGCCTGCGCCAGGAGCGCCTCAACCAGGGCGAGGTGTGGCCCGCGCAGAGCAGCCTGTCTGAGAACTTCGGAGGCTGGATCCGCGCGGTCCGAACGGCGTTTCAGCTCGCCTACCCCGACCCGCGGCGCAACAGCACAGGTCACCGAAACCCAGACTACGAGTCCAAGGCGTACACGCGCGAGGAACTCGTCGACGCCCTCCGCGCCGCACGCCGCGACCTGCATCACTGGCCCAGCCGCATCGAGTACGAAGAATGGCGGCGACTGAGCCGCGAGCTAGCCCGCAACCTCGGGCGAGGCCGTACCCGCGTCCCCAGCATCGGGACGATCGAACGGAACTTCGGCACCTACCCGCGCGCCGTCCAGCAGGCCAAGCGCACGCAGCCCTGGGACGAGACCGCATGACTCCCCCGGGCGCCACACCCCAGATCGTCGTCCTGGAGGTCACCCCCAGCGACGGCTACCAGCGGCACCTGCTCCTCGAGCACGGCATGCGCGCCCCCGAGGTCGCGCGGACCGTGATCGACCTCGCCGTGATTCAACCGGCCGACCGAGCCCAGATCCTGAACGCGCTGGAGCAACTCAGCAGCGCACTGGAACTCTCGAGTCGGGCGCTCATCGACCGCGACGGCAACGTCCTCCAACCAGCCCTTGGAGTGCAGCTTGCCGACGACAACACCGGGAGCTTCGTCGTCTCGGGCCTGACCGGCTCACTCGAAGCCGCTGCACTGGCGCTCCTGGAGGACGCGCTCGCATCCTTTGCGCAGGAACGAGCCGTCTACGACGATCTCGCGCGCGCCCTCGACGGCTTGGTCCAGGTCGACCGCCTCCAAAGCCGCCCCGCATGGTCCGCCCGCCACGCCCTCACCGCTGAGCAGGGCCGACGCGCCCTACGCGTCTACGCCGCGCTCCAGCGCAGCCGTACGCTCAGCGAGCTGGCCTACCGGCAGGTAGTCGCCAGCGACATCGAACCAACCGCCGACGAGATCAACATCACCACCCTCCTGTCCCCAGAACTCGCCCAACAACTCAGCGACGAAGTGCGTGACGTCGCCGCCGCAGAAGACGTGCGCACCGCGGAGCGCACACGCTGGATCTCCCAACACGGCAGCGAACGTCTCCGACTTCTCGACGAACTCGGACTCGAACTGAACGACGCCTACGTCCAAGAACGCATCGCGCGCGAGTGGCCAGGCGGACGCGTCCAAAACGACCAACGCTCCCCTCTTCCCACGACCCCGGAGTTGCGAAAGCTCCGCGACACCAGGCAACAACTCGCCGACAGCGCCTGGCACGGCACTGCCAATCTTGAGGCCGACCGCATCCGTATCTGGGCGAGCGCACCATGGCTCCCCGACCCACTCTCCGTCTTCATTCCAGCGCGCGAGTAGCGCTTCCCGAGCGTGCGCCGTCACGGCCTCACACCAGGTCACCGGGCCGGAGGACATCTCTGGCGTGACGCCTCGTCTACCCGTCCGCGCATCTGACGACCGTGTCGTACCGGATCCTCATTGGCCTCGTCCGCCTAGAGCTGGCGTGGACCCCGGGATCGTGTTGACAGCTTGGCTGTGAGGAATGTGGACCCGGACGGGGTCGTCACGAAGGCGAGGCCGTAGGCCGAGCCGAGTGGCGATCCCGTCCGGCGCACCTCGCAGCATGGCCGCCCAACATCCCTCCGAGGGGGACCTGATGGGCGAGACCCGCAAGTACCGGGAGTTCACCGCGCAGCAGAAGACCGAGCTGGTGCTCGCGTCGCTGCGGGGCCAGAAGACGATCGCGGAGCTGTGCCGCGAGCACGACATCTCCGAGACCCTGCTCAGGCGTTGGCGTGAGCAGTTCCTCGCCGCCGGCGCCCAGCGTCTGTCGGCCAAGGCTGAGCGCACCGAGCTGGACGAACTGCGCCAGCAGGTGAGCAAGCTCGAGCGTGCGCTCGGGCCGCAAGACGATGGAGGTGGAGGTCGCACCCCGTTCGGGGCACAGGCGGGGGAACTCTTGCGGGGATGGGAGTGAGCATGCGCGTCGCCCGTTCCCGCGAGCTCGTCGCGCAGGGCCGTCCCGCCGCCTTGGTCGCCCGCGTGGCGGGGATCAGCCGGCAGGCGATCTACCGACGGCCGACGCGGCCGCCGGTCGCGCAGCCCGGCGGTGGTGCGGCGGTCGGGGATCCGCAGCAGCCCGTCGTACTCGGCGAGCGAGAGCGCGCGGACGGGGTTCTCGTAGGCGGCCTTGATCGTCTTGACGCGCTGGATGCGCGGGTCGAGCTCGAGCGCGTCGGCGAGCCGGCGAACTGCGGCCATCCTCGAAGACAGCGTCGACGACGACAGGCCGCGGCGTGCGAGGTCATCCCGGAACGCCACGACGAGGTCGCGGTCGATCGCGGCCGCGGTGACGGGCTGGCCGCCGGCGCGGACCACGGCGAAGTCGGCGAGCTGGCGATAGGCTGCGGCGTAGGCGCGGCGGGTGTTCGGGGCGGCCTGCAGCAGGTCGGCCCCCTCCCCCGGCCCGTCGAGGACCTCCACGAGCTCGCGCCGGACCAGCCCACTCACGAACCCACCCCGAACCGCGAACCGACACCGCGGCGCACGATGGTGTGTTCGCGCGCGCCCGCGTCAACCCGAGTAGCGCGGCAGTCGCCGAGCAGCGTCATAGGCCTGCGCGCGCCCGGCGGGCGCGCAGTTCGAGGACCTGCGCCGCGAGCTCCGCGGGGAGGTGCTCGCCGGTGGCGCGGGCCAGCAGGCGCAGCTCGGCGTCGACGAGGTCGCCGACGTTGACCTGCAACTGCGGGTCGACCGGCCACACGCCGGGGACCGCGGCCGGGGGTTCGGGGAGGAGACGCAGATCAGCCATACGCCGGATCGTGACTGCCGGCCCGGGCGGATGCCCCTGATAGGCGCCTTTATCAGGGGTCAAATCCGAGCGGGATCCCGCCGTCGCACGACTCGCGGCCACGCTGCTCCCCGGTTTATCACCGGGCAGTTCGTGCGCTGCTCAAATTCCCTAGCGGCTGCTACCACTGCTCAACGTCTAAACCTCGATCCACCGCGTAAACGGTGAGCGCGCTCGGTCCGAGGGGGTCGAGCGCGTGAGCGGTGGCTCGGGAAGCCGATGGTCCGCCAACTGAGCTAGCGGTCGCCTTCGGAAGCTGTTGAGGCGGCGGTTGAGCAGGGTGTGCGTGCAGGGGCCGTCGCGGAGGTCCTGCGGTGCGATCGTCGTCGAACGAGTGGCCGGCGGTCAGGCCGGCTGCAGGGCGCGGATGCGTTCGAGGGCTTGGGTGAAGGCGTTGCGCCAGGGCCAGCGGGCTGGCAGGTGCAGGGTCCAGCGCCGGGCGGTGCGGGTCAGTCGGCCGGGCAACGTCAGCCAGCGGCGGCGCAGGGTGCGGGCGGTGCGGATGGTCTGGTTGGGGGCGCCAAGCAGCTGGGTCCAGCGCAGCAGGTTGTGCGCGATCGCGGCGAGGACCGTCCAGGCGCTGTTGGCGCAAAAGCGGCCGGAGGGGAAGTGCGCGAGGGCCTGGTCTTTGAGGTCGCGGATGGCCAGCTCGATCTGTGCGTGCTGGCGGTGCTCGGCCTCGACGAGCGCGAGGTCGTCGGTGCGGTTGGTGATGAACGCGTAGTGCTCCCAGGTCGGCAGCAGCTGGCCTTGGCGGTCGAGGGTGCGAACGCGGCGAATCACGAGCCGGCGGCTTGTGGCCCATTCGGTTTCGGCGATCTGGGCGATCGAGGTCTTCGGGTAGTCCTCGAGCGTGGTCCATGCGGTCTCGTCGATCGCTTCGATCGCTGCTCGGATCTTGGGGTTCTGGCGAACGCCGATCGAGAAGTCCCAGCCCGCGGCCTCGAGCTTGTCGAAGGTCTTGTTGTTCCAGAAGCCGCTGTCGGCGCGCAGCAACCTGGGGCCGGTCGCGTTCGTGCGGGCGATGCGGGCGATGAGCTCGTCGAGGAACCGGCCGGCGCCCCTGGAGGTGTTCGCCGAACCCTTCCTGAGGCGGATGTGCAGGACCTCGCCGGTGTCGGCGCGCGTGGCGAGGATCGGATGCATCCCGCGCACGCGGGTGTAGCCGAACGCCGCGCCCTGCTTCTTGGATCCGTAGACCTCACCAACGAACGAGTCGAGGTCGATCACCAGCCGCCCGTCGCCCGGCCCCGCGCCAGCGGCCCAGGCGCGCGCGACGAGCTCACCGAGGACACGGTCGAGCTGGCGGACGTGCCCGAACGTGAACGCCCGCAAGAACGTGCCGAGCGTCGACGGGGCAAGCACGCGGTGGCCGACCAGTTCGGCGGTGCGCCCCGAGCGCAACAGGTCGCAGTCGTCGATGCAGTCGGCGCCGAGCGCCATCGCCGAGACCAACGTCATCGCCTTCGCGCCCTCCAGGCCGGCGCCGGGACGATCACCGAGATCGACGGTCTCGTCGATGAGCTGCTCGGCCCCAAGGCGTTGGGCAAGCGTCGCGACCAGCGCGATCCCGGCGCTGGCGACCGCCCGCTCATCGTCAAAACAGACGTCGATCGCGTCCAGTCCGGACGGCCCGCCATGCTGCACCACGAAGGTGACCTCCTGCTGCAGGACCCCGGATGCCGCTACATCCGTGAAAAGCCCTGCTCAGGAGGTCATTCTTCGCTAGCAACCGGACGACACCGGTCTAGCCTCGCGGTGGATCGAGGCTAAACGCGAGTCGCGCGCCGCGATTACGTCGACGCCGAGAAGGACAATCTCGGAGTGTCCAGCCGGCCGTTAGCCAGCGGGAGAAGGGGTCGACGGGATGGCTAGGAAGGCGCGGTCTTGGGCATTGCCTGTGGGAGCTGCGGCCCAGATCCCGCCTGGCCCGTAAGTGAGCCAGCTCGATCGCTGTCCGAGAACGACCCGCGGACGGTTGTCGGTGCCGTAGCGGACGATCTGGCCGTTGTCAGCGTCTGTCATGTGGCTCGCGAGGAGACCACTGTTGGTCAAGAGCGGGCCCTCGACCCGTGTGGTCGTTCGCGACGTGCATGCGACGACGAGCGTGCTCGGGCGTCGCCCCGTCTCTAGACGGGTTCTCCTGAGGATGGTTTGCTCGTCGCTGAACTGTCCTTCCGCCGAGAGCGGACAGGCGTCGACGGGGTCTCGGTGGGAGATCCAGGCCAGCCAGGTTCCGCGTAGGTCGATCCCCGTCAAGTAGTTGCCGTCTTGACGACTCGCGATCTCTCGGTGGACAAGGCGGGATGCGCCCCGATTACCTTCCGTAACCCGAACTTCGGTGCCCTTCTCGGAGATACCGGGGTACCGACGGGAGAAGGCAATGCGCCCCTTCCAGATCGCAGGCGTAGCGTCCGTCGCGTTTGCTGGTCGGTCGATACCGGCCGGCCTCTCTTTAAGCGTTCGGAGATTGAGCGTGCGAATTGCGCAGGCTTCGGGCGAGGAGCACCTAGAGAAGACCGCGACAGCTCGGCCGTTGCGGTCCGTACCGACATCAAGATCGAATGGGAACTCAGCAGAGCGGACGCCCGGCAAGACTTGGACGGCGCCATTGACGACTCGAACGAGCCGATAGCGGTTCGTCCCCGACGGCATGCTCCAGAGCAACTGGTCGCCACTGCCGGCCAGCTTGGGAGTCGGCCCCAGGTTGTTCGGGATCCTGACCCCGTCACTGGCGCTCGCGGTAGCGACCGCGAAGGCCGGAAGAGCGATGAGAGCCGCTAGCAAATGTTGGAGACGACGCATGCCTTGAACTTTGTGTAGGCCGGACGAGCGGTGCCATCCGGGTTGAGGAGAGCGGAATCAAACGGGTACGGGGTCGGAGCCGCGCCATTGAAGCGAACGGCACCTTCGGGGACGCTCTCGAGGTCGTACCAGTACAACCGCGTGATCGACGGAAAGATGCTGATTAGGTCGAACAGATTTGTCGCCGCCTGCCCCGTGCGCGCGATCGCGTCGGACATCGAGTTGCCCTGCTTCTCGCGGTAGACGTGGACACGGCCTCCCTGCTCGGTCAGCCACAACTCCGGGACGATCGTCGGACTTCCCTGCTTGACGTAGGTCGTGCTCGCAATGAAGTTTGCGATCTTGGTCCGCGTATTGCCGACCTCGTTCGCGACCGATGGACGAGCGTCGGCCTGGGCATACGCGTGGTAGGACCAGCGCAGGGGCGGCAGCTTTCCGCTCGATCGGGTCCCGTCGATGTATCGCTGCAGACCTGAACCGGCACCGCCGCGCGTGTCAATCTTGCCGGAGAACTCACCCGCGGTCACGCGGCACGTCGTGCAGAGCTCGCTCTTGAGGATGCGCCAGAACTGCCCGGCCCGATAAAGGCCCGCCGTGCTTGAGGTGCCGCGGATCTTTGAGTAGAACGGGCTGGTTGGTTCGAACTTGTGGTCTGGCTCGTTCCAGGCCGCGTAGTCCTTGATCCACGGGAACGCGTCCACGAACGCCCCGACCGCTGTCCGGTACTCGGCTGTCGTCGGCAGGTAGCAGTAGGCGCTCCTGAACTCGGTTCGGTTGAACGCGACCATCACTTCGTAGCCGGCTGCTCGGGCCTTGTTGAGCCAGGCGGCGTAGCCACGTAGAGAGTGGTTGTAGGAGGGCTTGCCGTACTCCCCATCCCCGTCGTACTGGCCGTAGAAGGGAAGGTTGAAGGTCCGAGTGGCACCGTTGCCGTTGATCTTCGGGCAGCTGCGGGAACGGCTCGGGAGCGATGGGCGGGTGAGACCAAGCGCGACCAGGTCCTGGGGCTTGGCCAGTGCAAGCAGGTCCCAGGGAACGATGATCCGGACCTTCTTGAGGCCGAGCGACGTGAACTCGGGACGATCCATGAACTCGACGGAGGGGTCGGACATTCCCCAGCCGAAGCCCTGTGTTCCGCTCCCTGAGCGGCCTTCGGGGAGCGCGGGCGGTGCTTCTGTACAGACGCCGCCCGTGTCCTGGCAATAGTCCGACTCCGTGATGGCCGACGGGGTCTCCGGTGCTGGGGCAGAGCGGTCTGTGTTGAACTGCTGCTCGTCCTCACCCTCGTCCTTCGGGTCGAGGACGTCGACGTTCCAGGAACTGGACCATTCGTTACCGACCGCGTCGCGGACGACCACGCTGACGGTAGTCGGCCCCACTCCGCCCTTGTAGCGGAAGCTCCAGCATGAGCAGCCCGAATCGAACACCGGCGTCTGGACTTGCCCACCGATGCGGATCTCCTCAGAGGTCACCCCAGAGTGAGCGTCCGTTGCCAGGACTTTGAGGTCGAAGGGGTCAACCATCGAGCCGGTGTCCTGAGCGTCATAGAGGTCTCCGCTCAGTTCGACGACCGGTGGGGTGCGATCGATCTTCACGGTTCGGGTGCTCTTGCAGCCTGTCGCCCCGCTCTTGCCGAGGGCGTCGTAGGCGCAGACACCAATCGCGTGGGTGCCCGACCCAAGGGCTTGCGCGTTGAGGTCGAAGTAGCCGTCGCGGTAGGTGTAGCAGGGGCGTCCCTTGCCGCCGGCGCAGGCTCCGCCGTCGGTGGTGGGCTGGTTGCTGGTCCAGACCTTGTTGCCGTAGAAGACGTTGAAGGCCTTGATCCCAAGGCCGGGGTCGGAGGCGTTGAAGCTGATGCGGTCGGTGTAGTCGCGGACCCAGCCGGAGGGCGCGGGGGCGCTGTGGCTGACGTTGATGGTTGGGTCTTCGGGGTCGTCGAGGTAGACGATCGAGGCGCCGAGGGAGAGCGCGGCGGCGGCGGGGTGGCTGGTGCCGTTGGGGAAGGCGCCCCAGACGGCCTGCTTGCCAGCTGCGGCGGGCACGGTGTTGATGTTGTTGCCGCTCTGGACCGCGACGTACTGGCTGTTGTTGCTGTCTTGGTGCTGGCCGTTGAGCTGGTAGCCGGTCCAGTTGCCGTAGCTGGGGGCGAAGATGCCGTTGATGGTCCAGAAGTTCGCGCCGGCGCCCCACCAGAAGTTCTTCTGCCAGTAGTCCACGCGCGGGATGTAGGTGGTGCGCGAGTTCCACTCGTGGACGGTGTAGTAGTACTCGGCGATGTGCCCGGCAGCGGGGTTGTAGCCGACGTTCGCGTAGGTGTAGATGTAGAAGCCGTCACCGGTGCCGCCGCAGTTGACGCCGCTGACGCAGCGGGTGTCGTGGGGGTACCAGCCGGCCGGGTTCTCCGTGTACTGCCAGGTGCCGTCGCGCAGGCCGGCGGTGCTGCCCTGATCCCAGCGGCGGCCGCCGTTGAACCAGTCCTCGTAGATCGGGTCCACGAGGATCGGGTAGGCCAGGTCGGCGTCGCGGTGCTTGACCTCGAGGACGATCGAGTCGTCCTGGACCGTCGTGCGGACCTCCACCGGGGTTCCCTGCGCGTCCACCGCCCACGCCGGAGCGAAACGGCCGATCCGCACGCCGTCGCGGTTGACGAACACCTCTCCTTGGGGCGAGGGGACCAGCGCGATGTCGCCATGCTCGGAGGTCACGTGCAGCTTGGAGATCTCCGGAGCGGCCGGGGAGCGCAGCTGCGTGAAGGTCTCAAGACCGCCCTGCGGGACCGGGGCCGCAAGGAAGTCCGTGTCGGTGCTGGTCGAGGCCCACAGCGCGGCGACGCCATCGACGGTCGCAGCTGTGGTCGCGCCGGCCGCGTCAGCGGGGGTGATGGTGATCTCGCCGGTACCCTTGCCAACGTCGATCCCGTCCTCAAGCGCGCGCGGGAGCTCGAGCGGGACGGCGGGGTTGACGGGCTCGATCGTCCCGTCGGCCTGACGCTCAAGCGTCAGATCGACCGCCTCAAGCTTGCCGTCGTCGTTGCGTGCGCGCAGCGGAACGCTGGACTCGATCAGCCGCGAATCCCCGTCGATCTCGACCCGGGCAACATAGTCCGAGGAGAACGCCTCGAACGCGTCGTCGCGGGCCAGCTGAGAGCCCTGCCAATCGAGGCCATCGAGCAGGCTCGCGAAGCTCTCCTGGGTGGTCTGGACCGCCTCAGAACGAGACTCAGCTCGATGCTCGGACTCCGATCGCTCGCGCTCCGCGGCCTGCGCCGGCGCAGCCAGGAACCGCTCGCGCGCCTTCATCTGCGCATCGAGCTCTTGCGACGCCTGCAGCAGCTCTCTCGACGCAGCGCCGTCGATCCGAGGTACCGGATCTTCGGCCGCGCTCGCGACAACCGCAAAGCTTGAGAGGAATGCCGTTGCTGCCGCAGCAGCCACAGCACGAGACGAACGAAGACCCATGAAACGCACATCGACCGACGATCCAAGACCCTTTAGCTAAGAGCGCAAAGACGATGTCGGTGTAGCCGTGGGTGTCGGTGGTGTGCTCGCGGATATCTGGTGCGTGGGCGTGGACGATCGCGTCGAGGCTGTGGGTCGCTTCGCGGTCGGAGACCGAGACGATCTTCGCACCGTAGGTGCTGTAGTCGTCCAGCGTCCAGCTCATCACGGTCAGTCCGCCGTGGTGGTGGCCGAACTCGCGGGCGAGCATCGCCGCGGTCGGGGGCTTACCGCGCTGTCCGACGCGATGGCCGTCGCTGCTGGAGAAGAGGCCGCTGCCGAGATGCTGGGTCAGCTCGAGGCGATGGTGGTAATCGGTGATCCGGCGGCTGGCCGCCCGGACGTTCTCGACGTCGAGGTACCACTCTTGGGCCCAGGCGATCTGGCGGTAGGAGAGCTCGCAGATGCGGGCCATCGCGACCGGCCCCAGCAGCGTGCCCGATGCGACCACCGCGGCGTAGGGGCGTTCGGGGAGCTGGCCGGCGCGCGGTGTGGCACCTGCGACGTGGCGGAGCTCGTCGGTGAAGCTGGTCCAGGCGTCGACCTCGATGAGCAGGTCGGCCAGCTCGATCTCCGGGATCCGGCCCAGCACCTCGCCCTTGAGCTCGGCGATCGCCGGGGCCTCGGTCTCCGGGCGCGCCGGGGCGCTGGTGAGGCGGCCGCGCTCGTCCAGGCCAACTCCCTGGCCGGCGTCGACGGCAGCTTGGGCCTGTTCAAGAAGCTTGCTCTGCTCGCGCTCCAGGTGCGAGAGCCGCTCGGCCGGGTCAAGCGGCCGGTCGAAGGTGATCGCGAGTTCCTCGCGTGCACGGGCCCACTGCGGTGCGGGGAGCAGGAAGGCGGCTGGGTCGAGGTACTTGCGGCTGGCGGGTCCAGCGCCCGCGGCGCGGCCTGCGGCAGCAGCTCGCGCCGAACATGCGGCTGCCCCAGCCCGAGCACGACGAAGAAGCTGTCCAGCGACGCCAGACCAAGGTTGATCGAACTCGGCGCCAGCCGCCGCTCGACCTGCAACCACCGCTTGAAGTCCCGCACCGCGTAATCACGCGCGAGCGGGTCGGTCAACGGGTCGCAACCCCACTCGCCGGACTCGGGCGCGTCCCTCGCCCAGGCGGCGAAGGAACGCACCCACCGCGCGTACTCCTGCTTGGTGCGATCCGCCAGCGGCTGCCGCGTAAGCCACGCCGCGTACGTCGCAACCGCCTCATCGAACGCCGGAGCAACACCGCTCGTGCCGGTGACGCTATTAGTCGCGGCGGCGGAAGCCCCGAACTCGATCTGCCGGACTCGGTTAGTCGCGGTCGACGGAGGTCCAGCCGCGACTAACCGGGATAAGCCGCGGCGTGCGTCCGGCTCTATGCCTCGCGTTGGAGCTCTGTGCCCGAAGCAAAGTACCGCGCGATATAGCTCTCTGGGTCTAGGTCGCTCTCTCTCATTAGTGAAAAGACTTCGGCGCCCGAGCAAATCTCGTCGAAGAGCTGGAACGCCTGCATCAGCCCGAGGTGGTCGGCATCGACTCCTGCTGCATACTCGCCGGCTTCCCTGTCCGCTAGCTCTATCGCGTGGTCGATGGTTTCTGCTTGCCAGAGAGTTATGCGTTCCTCATAGGTGTCCGATCCTTTTGGCACCCGCAGCACGCATCGGACGGCGTACCAGCGGCCGTGTAGCTCGGACTCCATGGCTTACTTCCTTCGCTTTTGCTTGTTTGCAAGCCTTCGTGCCTTCAGCTCCGCCTTGGCTTTGTTTCGCTCCGCTGCAGGCAGACTCTTGTTCTTCTGCATGGCCTCTACCGCCGCGTCGCTCAGATCTTCAAGGTCGGTATGGCGCTTACGCTGCTTGCCGTGTGCAGGATCGGCGGGATGCCGCGCCTGCCCACGGTCCGGCTAGATCGCCCGCTGCGCGGCTGCGACCAGGTGGTCGCAGCATCCGGTGATGCTGAATTCGAGCCGATCTCCGCGCTGGCTCTTGAGAGTGGCCCGCGCTCGCTGGCCGTGCTGCCGGCACCGGACCGACTCGATGCGTTCCGTTGCGGCCCTGACAGCCATGTTGCGAGCCTCCTGCTGCATGCCGTCGAGGAACTGGCGCTGCGAAACGCGACGACCGTTGAGCGCGTACTCCAATTCAAATCTCATTGGGTCTTTCCTTTCCCGGCGAGCGATAGAGTTCTCCCGCCGTAGTTCAGTGACGGGGCGGAAGTTGCAGCTCCCGCCCCGTCCGTTGACTGGCTACTTCTCGCGCCGGACGCCCTTGAAGGGCGTCCCGTCGGCCTTCTGGTCCAGGATGCGACCCGTGTTCGAGTCGCGCTTGGCCCAGTTGCCGCTGGGCGTCTTGAACTGCGAGCGCTGCTTCACAGCGCCCTTCCTGCCAGGCCCCTTCGGGGTATTGGTGGCCACTCGGCTACCTCCTACTCGTGATTTCAGGCGGTTCAAAACGCCCCATACCGGCTAAAGTCTACAAGGTCCACAAAGTCCTGCAAGTCTTTAACGTTGACAAAGGCGCTAAGGTCACCATGCACCGGGTACGACAAAGAGAAGAAGCGACGCACCACGTCGTTTCGTCGGACCCGTCCACCGAGATGAAGGAGCCATCGTGAGCAAGACCCAGGAGTTCACCGCGGTGAACGCCGACGCGGGAGCACCCCCGCAGAAGGACGTCTTGAACGTCCGGGAGACCGCCCGCGAGCTCGGCGTCCACGAGAACACCGTTCGCAACCTCGAACAGCGTGGCCAGCTGACCGCGATCCGGCTCCCCGGATCAGGCTTCCGCCGGTTCAAGAAGGAAGACGTCGATCGCGTTCGCGACGAGATGTTCAAGCGATTCGCGCCCGAGACAGAGATCGGCGAGGAACGCGACGACATGCCCGAGCGCATCCTCAGCACTCCCGAGGACTACCACCAGTCGTAGTTCCAGCGGGTCGGGGCTTCACACTGGCCAGGTGAGCAGTCAGCCCCGACCCGACGACCACCTCTACTACGAGGACCGCACGACCCACCTGCGCCAAGGGGACCTCTTCACAGGGGTCCCCTTGGGTCTGCAGCTACCGGCCGAGGTCTTCAACCACGGCAACCGCAAGTTCGTCTCCGGACCGTTCGAGGTCGGATTCGCCATGTTGATCACTCCATCGTGCTCAATGGCAGCTCAGGGCGAGCCCGGCCGCTACGCGCACCCATTTCGCACCGTGGTCCCCGTCTGGCCGCTCGAAGACCTGGTCGTCCAGGGCGCGATCAAGGAAGCCTCCCTGGGTCAACTGCGCAAGTACGACCACCTGGCGAACTATCTGTATCTGCCGGCGATCGCTTCAGCGCAGATGCCGGAGAGCCTGGCGCTGCTGTACGCCCCGACGACCCTTGACCATGGCTACCTCGAGAAGCAACGCATCGCTCAACTCTCGGTGACCGCCGCCGTGCACCTCAAGCGGCAGCTCGCCCGCCACTACGGGGGCAGCCTGTTCAAGCACGAAGCCTTTGCCGACTAGGCAGCCGCCTGGCCCTCATCGACGTCCCGGAGCACTCGGTACGGCGTACCGTCGATCCACCAAACTGGCTCTCCCTCGTACTCGCCGGCCCACCCTTCGGCGCCGGTGACGAGGCGACAGCGCATCGGGGGAACTCGGTCGTCAGCGAGAACAGGCATCCCGAAGATCTCATCCCACGCGAGAAGAGCGTGGTTCGCGGGGTTCAGGAGCACAAGGTAAGGCGTGTCCAGTCCTTGCTGCGCGTGGACATCGAGCGCCTCGACGACCGAGCAGAGCAGAGCACCTTCGATGTACAGCGCGTCGTCTTCGGTGGTCCCCTCGAGCACCGGGACATTGTGACACCTGCCGCGACGGAACTCCCGCGGCCGTAGATGGCGCCGCCTCTTGGCGTGGTCGCCTCCCGGTCTGGCTGCGTGTTGATGCGGTTGCGGGCTGGTGCGAGACGTTGGTGTGGCGCGGTGGAAAGTGAATGGGTCAGGCGCGCGTCGCTGATCTAGCGGGAGCTTCGAGCGCCGGCAGCTTCTGACCCATGACGATCCGACAGATTGTCCGAACCCTGGGACCGTCCCGCCTGGCCCACCCACCCCCAACTGGCCCTACGAGTTCAAAGCTTTTGAGGCGGCGGTCGGACCACGAGCCATGCCGCTGTGCACCCTGGGTGGGTTACGTCCTGGGTGTCGGGTACGGTGCGCCACCACCCACCCAAGGACGTTGGCCTTCTTGTCTGGTACATCCCCCGAGCTCAAAGCCCTCATCGACGTCGCACGCTCCAGCGTGGCCGCGGCCGTCGAGGACCCAGACCGCATGCGCCGCGAGCTCGACCGGCGGGCTGCCGGGCTGGCCGCCCGCCAGGAGAGAGCGCAGGAGGCGATGATCGACGCCCAGGACGCGCTCCGCGATGCAGAGGCGGCCTTCGCCCATGCCAAAGAAGAGCTCCGCGAGGTCACCGTCGAGCTCGGGCAGATCCAGTTTCTGACAAGCACGCTGGCGGGCCTTCGCGACCGTTCTGATGACACTGCCGGCGAGCCCCGTCCGTCTGAGCCTGTCGCTGGCGCCGGGACCCTGCACGTCCCTTCTGCCGCCCGGACGCCGCCGGTCCTGTCCTCGTCTGAGGACCCGACCGGGATCAAGCGCGCCGTGCTCGAGATCTTGTACGCCAGCAAGACGCCCATGGCGCCACGCGAAGTCGCGCGCGCACTGCAGTCTCGCGGCATCGACAGGACTGACCCGATCAAGGCCGGCAAGCTGTTGACACGGATGATGAAGGCAGGCCGCGTCGAGCGGAGCCCGGACGGTGGCTACGGGCCACCGAAGTTCTCCCGAGAGGCGCAGTAGAACAGCGAACCCACGAAGTCGGCCCCCGAGCGTTGGAGCGCTCGGGGGCCGGAGCCCCATGGCGAACGTTGCAAGAACACCCGAGGCGCGGCTGAACGTAGCAGGGATCCTTGACGGATCCAGCTACGTCGTCGCCGCGCAGAGCGCGCGATGGCGCTGGCTGCCGTCCGAGATCCCCTAGGCGACGTCCTCCGCCAGGCGCCGCTTCGCTGCGCGCGCGTAGTCCTTCGCCACCGCGCGACCGCGCGCGGTGGCCAGGACCGGACGCTCGCGCCCTCCGGCGGTTTCTGCGTCGGCGATGAGCTCTCCTGCTCGGAGATCGCGCACGCAGTGGACCACGCTGGTGCGGTCGATCGCGAGCGTGTCGACGAGATCGGTGGCGGTGACAGGCCCGCGGCGGACGACGGCCAGGAGCACTTGCATCGTCAGGGCCGACGGCTGTCCTGCGGCGGTACGCGGGAACGCGGTCCGAGCCTTTCTGGCGATCTCGAGGAGCTCGTCGATCGCGTCATCTTCCCGCTGCGTCATGACGCACCGCACGAAACGTTGCACCCATGTGTGGCAATTCCACACATACTCTCGCCGGCCCTTCCCCGGCGCCTCCCCCGACCAAGAGGAACCCACAGTGACCAGCATCAATCGCAACCACGGCCCCAAGCGCGGCCCCGGCCGCGACAACAGGCCTGCCCGGCAGGAGGAGTTTCGCCACCTCATCGAACTCGAGGTCATCGGCGAGCTCATCGCCGCGGGCGAGCACAAGACGGCCGCGGAGATCAGCGAGCTCGTCTGGGCCAGGGTCCGCCGGTACACCGACCTCAGCCCGAAGATCGTCCGCGCCCTGCACCAGGTGGCGCAGACCTCGCAGGCCCCGGCCCGGCTCGGCCTGGACCCGAACATCGAGGTCGCGGCCGTCATGCGACTGCCTGTGATCCGCTGGCTCTCGCAGCACATGCAGCGCACGAAGACCGGCCGGCCCGCCGATCGCTCGCTCTGGGTTGCGGCGCTCCTGCTGATGGCCAGCGGCCGCATCAAGCCCCGCACCTGCGAGGTGATCCCGTACCTCCGCGGCAACCCGAAGGCGTCGTGGGTCATGGAGTACCCGGCCGAGACCAGCCTCAAGTCCCTCTACGACGGGCTCTCCGCGATGTGTCGCCGCGTCGACGTGGACATCGCCAACGACGTCCTCGTCGAGATGCTCCGTGAGGTCGCCGACATCCGCGACCGCGACGGAGGCCCGGTCCATCCCACCGCCGGCGTCTACGCCCTGGTCGACGGAAGCGCGCTTCCCGGCAACTTCTTGCAGACCAACCCGGTTGACGAGCACGTCAAGAAGCTCCGCACCCGGGGCATGGCCGACAACGCCAGCTTCTTGCGGTACGTCTACGAGGACGGGTCGACCTCGAAGAAGTGGATGGGTTACAAGCTCGTGCGCCTGGTCTGCCTCGCCACCGGCATGACGATCGAGCAGGCGCTGCTCCCCGCCAGCATCAGCGAGGGCGCCGCGGCCGTCCTGCTCGTCGAGCAGCACTTCCGCCGCTGGCCCGATAGCCCTCTGGAGTACCTCGTCGGCGACGCTGACTACGACCGGGACTCGCGCGTCGCGGAGATGCTCGTCTCCTGCTTTTCGGTGATGCCCGTCTTCCAGGCCCGCCGCGACCGTAGCCTCGGCGTCCCGAGCTGCGCGCACGGCCACATGAACCTGCGCAATCGCGAGAAGTGGCCCACGCGGGAAGCCCGCCGCCGGCAGGGCCTGGAGCGCGGTGTCCCGATGGACATCAAGGACACCCGCATGCGCTGGAGGTGCCCCCGCGACATCTGCGAGCCGACCGACACCTACTTCTGGCAGGACGTCCGCGCCAACACGTACCTGCCTTACGCCGGTGACAGCAACGCGGCCGCGCTCCGCGTCGCGCTCATGCTCCGCCGCAACCTCGTCGAGAGCACCTTCTCCAACCTCAAGAACTCGCTCGCCAGCCAGCAGGGCAACGACAAGTTCAAGAGCCACGATGAGGCCAAGCTCGAGTGGCTCGTGGCCTGGGCCACCATCGCCCACTCCGGCAAGCGCCTCATCCACGAGCTCGGCCTCTACGAGCCCACCCACCGCGCGGCGCAGCAGCTCGACCTCCACCGGATCGCCACGCGCGACGCCCCCGGATTCCCGATCGACCAGACCCTCGTCAAGAAGATCACCGACGACCTGCGCGAGACCTTCGGCGGCGCCCGCGCCCCCCGCCACATCGCCTCCGACGACAGCTAGCGGCGACGCGCCCAGATCCACCCCGAGTTTCGGGAAAATCGGCGGGTCCCAGCGGGGCAAAGCTCGCAATCTCGGACCCCTAGTTTCGTGACAACAACGAAGAAGGCCCGGAATCCCAGTGTTCATCGGGGATCCGGGCCTCAAGAGTTTCCGGAGGAGTTTCCGGACCTACCTCGCGCCTAGTCGCGTTGGCATAGGAGGTTGATGAAGCGGAGTACGGTGATGGCGGCGTTGGATTCGGTCTGGTTGCCGGCTTCGTCGGTGAGCCAGAGCTTGAGTGGGTAGTCGCCGGAGGGCGGGGGGTCGTTGCTGCCGTCGGGGTTGGGGATGGTCAGGCCGCTGAGGGTGCACTGGGCGCCGCTGGCGCAGGTGCTGGGGCTCTGGCTGACGGGGCTTTCGGCGATGCGGAAGCGGCGCATGACGATCGGGGATTGCTTGATGCCGTCCCAGGTGTCGTTGCGGTAGGTGACGGTGAAGTCGTTGATGTCGCGGATCTCGTCGGGGGTTGGGACGAGGCCTCCGGGGGTGGCTGGGGGGATGCTGTCGTAGCCGTAGGTGCGGCTGGTCCAGGCGCCGTAGTCGTTGGGGTCGGCGAGGTCGCTGGCGCGGACGCGGACGGTGTGCTGGCCTTCTTCGCAGGCCTGAGCGGAGTGGTTGATGGTGCGGCTGGTGGTGCCGGGTGGGTCGGTGCTCGTGGTGGTGCCGCAGTCGCTGGTGAGCTGATGCTGGACGCTGGTGATGGGCGCGCCGCTGCCGCGGTTGACCGTGGGCCAGCGCGCGATGACCTGCCGGGCGTTGGTCCAGCCGTTCACCGACAGGTTCGCGGCCGCGGGAGCCTGCCCCTCGATCTGGATCGCCCCGACTGAGGGCGGCTCGTTGTCAATCGAATCCGCGTTAGGCGATCGCTCACTGACACTCGCGGCATTCATCGCTCCGTCCTCATACGTGACGCGGAAGTCGATGGTCTGACCGGTGGTACCCAGCGTCGAGTTGAAGGTGCAGTCCAGGTAGACGCCGGCGTTGGGGTCGACGTCAGTGCCCTGCGGCCGGTTGGTGTTGGGGTCCCAGGTGCCGCTGCAGCCCGGAAGGTCCCGCCACTGGCCTGCGTCGAGGCGGTACTGGATTCGTCCGGCTTTCACGCCGCTGTAGGCGCACATGAAGCCGCGCACGGCCTTCGCGCCGCGGAACCAGACCTGTCCCGGGCCGAGGCCGCTTTCGGCTTGCGGGCCGGGCAGCGGATCGTCGACACCGTGCTCGCGGGGGCAGCCGGGCTCCCGCGGTCGCGTGTCGCAGTCGAGGCCGACCTCTTTGCTGTGGGCCGCGATCCGCCAGGCGGGGTCGTAGGCCCAGACGCTGACGCGCGCGGTGCGGCCGGTCTGCGCGCCGGAGACGCCGCAGAGATCGACGGGGAACTCGGTGGTCTGCCCGTTGAACTGCGAGCACGGGCGCAGCGTGTTGTGGAACCGCAGGCCACCGACGATGCCGGTGCCGGTGAAGTCGCCGGTGCTGCCGTAGGCGGCGTTGCCGATGTCGTTGTAGGTGTAGGAGTCGGTGCAGGCGGGGCTGCCGCTGGGGGCGCCGCTGCCGCTGAAGTTCGGCTGCACGAAGTTGGTGAACTCGGTGCTGCCCGGTCCGCCTTCCTGGAGGATGTCGACGTGCTCGACCCACTGACCGATCCCGACGTTGTCGGTCGCGGACTGGCGCAGCATCACCCGGTTGGCGCGCTCGGTGCTGGACGCCCAGAGAGGCAGCCGCGCGCTGTCGGAGGAGGTGCTCTGCAGGGAGAGGACCGGGTCGGCGTTGTCGATGACCTCGGCGTTGCTGACGTAGATCGACATGCGGGCCCCGTAGGGCACGCCCCGCGAGGGCCCCCAGGCGCAGCTGGCGCTGACGGTGATCGGCGTGCACGCGAGCTGCGCGCCGATGAACGTGGCGTTCCCGAACGCGGCGAACGACGCGGTCTCGGTCCCCGAGGTCGGGGTCGACGAGTTCGGGAACCCGCCGCACGGGGTGCCGTTGTCGTTGCTCGAGCGGATCGGGCACACGGTGCGTCCCGATCCCACGTTGCCGTTGCCCCACAGCAGCTTCGTCGCCCACTGGTAGCGGGTGCCGTAGTTCCCGCCGTCGGGGTGGCCGCTTCGGTTGTCCTCCAGCGGCGAGTAGAGGTCGGCGCGGCTGCCGAACTGGTAGGTCCAGCGTCCGAACGCGGTGCCCGCCGGCGGCGTCAGGGTCGTCTGGATCTGCGTCCCGTTGGTGTCCCGGAAGGAGTCGACGCAGATCGCGTCGGTGCGACGGTCGCAGAGCTCGGTGCGCAGCTGCAGCCCGCGGGGCCGGTAGCGGCCGGCCGGCGGGGTCGGGTCGCCTTCGCCGTCCGCGGTGTCCGGGGTGGTGTCCTGGAGGCCGAACGCGTCGTTGGGGGCTGCTCCCGGGGTCGGGACCTCGCAGCGCACGCCCATGTAGGCGTGCGGCGCGGCGCTGTTGTTGCTGTTCTGGCCGCCGCCGCCGGAGGCGATGTTGTTGCCCTGGGTCCAGCGCAGCTCCCAGCCGCGGTAGGGCTGCAGCATGTTGTTCTGCTTGTAGAGCGGCCGGTCGTCGAAGTCGCAGTCCTGGACGATGTAGGAGTGGTTGCCGTAGACGGCCTGGGCGGGGCTGGCGGTGAGGCCCAGCAGCGCGACCGCGGCGGCGAGGATCGGGGCGGCGATTCGGCAGGTCATGGCGTCGCGGTCTCGGTCGGGGACGTGCAGGTGGCGTGGCAGGCGAGCTGGTCGCCGTAGGTGCGCTTGAGGTAGTCGCGCAGGACGGTCTGGCGGCGCTCGGCTTCCGCGCCCTCGAGCTCGCCCTTCAGCTGCGCGCGGACGCGCGCCAGCGGTGTGGTCTGCTCGGGCAGGTACTCCATGACCCGGCCGATGCGCCAGCCGACCATCGGCGGCTGGTCGGGCGGGCTGGTCTGGACCTGCAGCGGCCCGAACGCCTCCCTGCTCTGCCGGGTGCGCTTCACGGCGCGGGCGAGGTCGTCCTCGAGCTTCTCCAGCGGGACGGTCAGGCGCAGGCCGCCGGCCTCCATGCACTCCTGGGGCAGCATCGTGTTGCGGCAGACCAGGTCGCGCAGCTCTGGGCCGGGCTGATCGGGGAGCTGGGTCGTCAGGCGCTCGGCGGTGGCGCGGTCGCGGACGGTGAGGACGGCGAGGGTGGCCGCGGCGGGGCGGCGGTAGCGGATGTCGAGGTTCTGGTCGTAGAACTGCTCGATGCGCTCGCCGGTCACGGGGCGTTGCGGGGCGATCGCGTCGAGCAGCGGTTCGGCGATCGCCTCGGCCTTGAGGGCCAGGTCGGTGATGGCCTTCGGGGTGCCCTTGGGGTAGGGGTAGATGACGCTGTGCCCCTTGGTGTCGGCGCTGATCCCGCGCTTCTTGGCGTCGGCCAGGAGCACGGCGAGATGGGCGACTTGGATGCGCAGGCCGTCGGCGAGCGCGTCGCGGGCCTTGGCCGGCAGCTGCCGCGTCCCGTTGCGTTGGCCGGCGGTGATCTGGCGCTGTGCCGCGGCGATCGTGGCGTCCATGTCGGCGGTGGCGACTTCGACGTCGGCGACGCGCACGGCGACGTCGGCGGGCAGCTCCGCGGAGCCGGAGCCGCAGGCGGCCAGCGTGAGGATCGAGACGACGGCGGCCGTGGAGGCGAGGAGTCGTAGCGGTGGCACCCCGATGACCGTACGTGCGGCGTGCGCGCCAGCGCCTCGGTCGCTGCCGACCCGGTGAGGTGAACCGCCGCGTGAGGGGTGAACGGGTGCAGGTGAACGCGCGGGTCGGCCGTCGATCCGCGGGCGACTCGTACCGTCCCGGGGGATGGTGCTCGTTCGCCTGCTGTGCCTGATCGTCCTTCCGCTGCTGCTGAGCGCGGGGTTCGCGGTGCTTGCCCGGGCGCAGCAGTCGCGTGCGCCGGTTGCGGGCCCGACCTACCCGGCGCTCGAGGCGCCGCGCGGTGAGTCGCGCGAGGAGACCGTGCGGCGTCTGTCGGTGCCCAACGGGCCGCGGCTGGCCGCGTACGTGTCGCGGTTGCAGCCGGCGACGCCGTGCGGGGACATCGCGCAGCTGCGGCCGGCGTGGGTTCGCGCGGCGCGACTGTTCGAGTTGGAGTGGCGGCTGCTGGCGGCGATCACCAAGGTGGAGTCGGGGTACGGGTGCAACATGGGGCCCTCCTCGGCGGGGGCGATCGGCTGGACGCAGTTCTTGCCGTCGACCTGGGAGCGCTGGGGGATGGACGGTGACGGTGACGGATCCGCCGACCCGGCCAACAGCGTGGATGCGATCTTCAGCACCGCGCGGTACCTGCGGGTCACCGGGGCGCCCGGGGACGTGCGCAAGGCGCTGTTCGCGTACAACCACGCGGACTGGTACGTGCGCAAGGTGCTGGCGACGGCCGAGCAGATCGAGGACATCCCGGTCACCAACTTCGAGGACGCGGCCAGGTCGGCGTTGGCGTTTGCGCGGGCGGAGCGCGATCTGCGGCGCGCGGTCCGCGATCTGCGGGTGGCACAGCGGCGGGTGGCGCGGCTGGACCGTCGGCTGCGGCGCGCCGATCGCGGCGTTCAGGGGCTGCGGCGTTCGGCCGGTCGCGCGGCGCGGCGGGCGCGCGGCCTGCAGCAGCGCGTCGACGCGCTGACCCAGGAGTTGCAGGAGCTCACGGCGACCCTGTCGGCCGATCAGCAGGTGCACGGGGATCCGGACACGTTGGCGTTGGAGCTGGTGTCGGGCGTGGACCTGGGGCAGGCGACCTTGGTCTATGCGGTCGCGGGGTCGCTGGTGCAGCGTCGGGTGCGGCTGGCGCGTGAGCTGTCGGCCGATGCCAGCGCGGCGGCGCTGGAGCGTGACCGGCGCACGGTCGGGCGTGATGCGGCGGTCGCCGACCGTGCGGATCTTGCCGTGTCGCGGTTCTCGCTGGCCGATGAGCGTGACCGTGCCAGTCGCGCGGCGGCGCGGGCGCGCGAGGCCCGGCGGCGGGCCGCTGGCGCCGCGCGGGAGTACGAGGACTCGGCCGCGGCGCCGGCGCGCAGCAGTCCGTTGCTGCCCGGGCGGCCGCAGCGCTCGCCCGAGCGGGCCCGTCAGGAGTCCAGCGGCAAGCGCAAGGCGGCCGCGGACGAGCGGCGGCGTGATCGTCGCGAGCGCGGCGCCGGGGGCGTTGAGGCCCCGGGGGCGGGCCCGTCGCGGTCCAGTGGCGGGAGCGGCCGGTGAGGGTGATCCGATCAGCGCGGCGTGGGCCGCGGGCGCGGACCCGTACCCCGGTCGCGACGGGAGCGGTCGGTCGGGCTCTGCTGGTGGTGGTGGTCGTGGTGGTGGTCGCGGCCGCTGCGGTCGGGCTGCGTGGCGTGCTGCAGGCGCCGTTGGCGCAGGCGGACCTCGAGCGGCTGCAGGGACCGGTCGACGCGCGCGCCAGCCGCGTGATCGGCGCGCCGGCCCCCTCCCCCACGTTGACGGTCAGCGACGAGGCGTTCTTCCTGACGTACACGTTGGCGGCGGGGTCGCAGGCCTACTCCGGTCTGCTGACCGAGCGCGATTGCCGCGTGGTGATTCGGGTCGATCGTCGCGAGAGCTCGAGCGCGAAGCTCGTCTACGGGGTGCAGCGCGGCCGCGGCTGCATGGTGCCGGCGCAGGCGCGGGTCCGGGAGGCCAGGCGCGGCCGCTAACCGTGCGACGGGCGGGCGGTCGCGGGCTGCGCGGCTCGGGGGTCGGTGGGGGTTGGGCTGTGGGTGTGGGAGAGGCGCTGGTAGGGGCCGGTGCGGCCGTAGGGCTGGTAGTGGCAGGCGGTGAGCGCGCGCAGGCTGGCGGTGTTGCTGTGGTGCACGTCGGCCAGGACGGTGCGGTAGCCGTGTGCGTGTGCGTGGTCGGTGGTCAGCTGGGCGAGCTGTTGGCCCAGGCCGCGGCGGCGGAAGCGGCGAGCGATGAGGAACGCCAGGCTCGCGGTGCGTGAGGGCAGCGGCACGATGCTCGCCGCGCCGACCGGGTAGCGGGTGCTGGCGACCAGGGCCAGCAGGACGGTGGCCTGCGGGTGCAGGAAGTCCTGGGGGTTCAGGTAGCGGCGCGCGCGCCAGTCCAGCAGCGCCAGGGCCGGTTCCGGGTCGATGCTGACCTCGAGCAGCAGCGGGAGCCTGTCGGTTCGTGGCGGCACGGGGTCACGGTAGCGGCGAGGTGTGCGCGGCTCGCGGACTGGTCTGGGTGCGGGTGTGGAGGTAGGTTTCGGGGGTGCCGTTTGGGGATCGTGTGGAGCTCGCGCGGCAGCGCGCTGCTGTCCGGGAGGATCTGCGGGCAGCGCGTGCACGAGCGCGGGCCTGGGCAGCGGCCGGGGAAGGCGCCCAGGCGCCGCCGCGTCGCGCTGCAGACCTTGCGCAGGGCCCGAAGCGGCCAGGCGGCCGGGTGGCCGGGCCGGGCCGGGAGGGCTAGGCCGCCCGCGCGATCGCGGGCGGGGCGGGCGGGGTGGCGGTGAGGTCGCTGATCGCCTGGTGCACCGCGGTGTCGTGGACGCGCAGGCGGCCGCCGGCGGCGAGGATCTGTCCGCAGAGCCAGTCGGTGGAGGCGTAGGGGATCTCGACGATGTAGTCGTCGTACTGGTCGCGGCCGATGATCGTGTAGTCCTCGGCCAGCCAGGGGGCGTCGCTGTCGATCGTTGCGCGGGTGCTGCGGGTGCGGGCGGCGAGGGTCTCCCACCATGCGGGTTCGGTGACCGGCGGGGGTGTGGCGGGATCGTCGGTGGCCTGGGCCAGGAGCATGCGGTCCAGGCGGAAGGTCTTGGCGGGGCCGTCGGGGTGTTCGCTGGCCAGCAGGTAGCTGCGGCCGCCTCGGTGCTGGCGGGCGGCGGGGTGCAGGGTGCGGTCGGTGATCGTGCCGGTGGCGGTCAGGTAGCGCACGCGCAGCTGGCTGCGGTGGGTCAGCGCGTGGGTGATCTGGGCGGCGCGCGGGTCCTCGACGGCGAGGGGGCCGCGGGTGCCGTGGGCGGCGATGATCTTGTGGGCGGCGCTCTGGAGGTGGGGGTCGAGGTTGGCCAGGAGGCGTGCGCCGGCCAGGACGGCGTCGCGCTGCTCGATGGTCAGGAGGGGCTGCTGGACGGTGTCGGCGTAGGCGTCGAGGTCGATCTCCAGGCGGCCGTCGGGCTTGGGGGTGACGCACATGAGGTACTCGGCGTGGCGCCAGCAGGCGAGGTTGATGATCTGCAGGTCGTCGCGGAGCTCGCGGTCGTTGACGGCGAACGCGTCCTTGAGGTCGTCGCAGGTGACCGGGGTGGTGGTGCGGGCGGCGTGGAAGAGCGTGTTGGCGATCGCGAGGATGCGGCCGATGTGCGAGGGGCGGGTGCCGGTGGCGCCGATGCCCTTGCGGGTGACCGGGGCGGTCGCGGCGGCCGGCGCGGGGTGCACGTGCTGGGGGGCGTGGGCGCGGGCGGGGTCGTGGGCGGCCTGGATGCGGCGGCGGGCGTCGCGGACGCTCTGGGCTGCCCAGCCGGGGCGGACGTCGTGGACGAGGTCCTTGAGGGTGAGGATCCAGCCGGCGAAGGTGGCGGGGTCGCTGACGCGCGTGGTGATCTCGCCGGGTGCGGTGCCGCGGCGTGCGGCGCCGCGGGCGGTCTGCAGGACGTAGTCGACGGTGTCGGGGGCGACGGTGATGGTCGCGGTGCCGTGGGTGGGGCCCATCTGCCAGCGGCTCATGGGCAGCGACTGGGTGTCGGTGCGGGGGTGAAGTCGCGGTAGAGGCGGCTGGCGAAGCTGATGTCGCTGGTGATGCGGGAGAGCCGGAAGCTGCGGATCTGTTGGGGGGCGTCGCTCAGGGCGGCGATGAGGTAGCGGTGGTCGTCGACCTCGATGACGTCGTAGGGGTCGACGGTGCGCTGCTGGTCGTGGTAGGTGAACCGCACGCGCTTGCCCTGCTGGCAGGCGAGCAGCAGGCGGGCGGTGAGGGCCGCGCGGCGGCGGGCTTGCGGCCCGGTGCTCTGGGCAATGGTGATGGCGCCGGGGGCCGGGGTGGTCGCGAGCGCGTCGCCCAGGAGGGTGGTGACGCCGACCCGTAGCGCCTCGGCGTGGGGGAAGTCCTCGCTGGTGCCCAGTCCGTCGCGGAGGTCGCTGAGGGCTTGGCGCTCGGGGCCGGTGAAGTCCAGGGGGCCGGGGCCGTGGTGGGCGAAGCGGTAGGCGACCTCGGGCTCGGTCTCGTTGGGGTCGGTGGTGAGCTGCTCGATGGTGATGCCGGCGTGCGCGAGTTCCTGGCGGTCTTCGTAGAACCGGCGGCCGAAGGCGTCGTCGGTCATCTGCGCGTAGGCGTCGATGTGCTGGCGGACCTGCCGGGTGGTGAGCTCTCGCTGGCTGGTGTGCAGCAGCGCGATCAGCGACAGCTGCCGAACCATCTTCTCGGTGTCCAGGGCCATACGTCGAGTATGCGCGATGGTGCGGCGGCAAATCCGCTGCGCGGATCTTGGTGCGGCGGCGTCGCGCGTTGGCGTCGGTTTGGTGTGCGCGGTCAGCCGTAGTTGATGCCTTCGGTGGTGGTGTCGGGTCGTGTGGCGTTGGTGAGGGCGGTGCGGTGCAGCGGTCCTGCGCAGAGCCGCACGCGGCGTTGGGAGAGGGCGCCCAGGGGGCCCAGGCGTGGATCGGGGCCGACGGCGGTGAGCGGGATCGGGCAGCGCGCGGTCTGGGCGGGCTGGGTGGTGAACGGGCGCAGCATCGCGTTCCATTCGCGGCAGGCGGCGTTGGTCGCGCTCAGCGGGCCGGTGCAACGGACGGTGATGTGCTGCTCGCGGGTGGTGAGGTGGGCTTGCAGGACCGGGGTCTGGGCGGGCACGGTGATGGTGATCTGGCCGGCGGGGCTGATCGTGGCGGTGCTGGCGGCCGCGGAGACGGCGAGCGTCAGGGCCAGGCGCGTGAGCGGGCGCATACCGGAGCCTCTCGCGGTCCGTGGCCGGTCAGGCCAGCACGAGGTTGCTGGAGGGGGTCGGGTTGCCGGGCGCGGAGCGGCTGACACGCTTGTAGGCGCGGACGACCTCGCGGCTGGTGGCCTCGCGGTAGGAGATGCCGCGCTGCAGCGGCGTGAGGGTGAGATGGCCGGTGTCGATCGTGTCGATGATGGCCAGGAAGCGGCGGCCCTTGCGGTCGATCTCGACGAGATCTCCGGGGCGCAGGTTGGCGGTGGTCATGGCGCTCAGGCTCCCAGCGGGGTGTGCTCGAGCGGCGCGATCGCAACCGCGCGGGCGTGTCACAGCGCGGTGCCATCCTGCCCGCTCATGTACGCACACGCGCAGTTCCCCTCCCCCACGATGCGCGTCGGCGCGACCCGCGTGACGTTCTCCTGCGAGGCGCTCGGGACGTTCGCCGTGCAGGTGCTGGGCTACCCGACCACCGAGGCACGGAAGCCCGCGGTGCGCGCGCATGCGCTGCGCCATCTGCAGGCGCTGGCGGGGTCGTTGAGCTGGCACGACGGGCCGCTTGCGTGGCTGACCCCGGACCGGGAGCTCCCGTTGCTGATGCTCGGTGACGGCATCGCGTTCGTGATGGGCGCGGACTGCGCAGGGATGCGGGCGTTGACCTGCCGCACGTTCGGCACGGTGTCGGCGGCCGAACGCGCGCGGCGGCTGGAGGTGCGGCGCGCCCGTCGTCGACGTGCCGAGGCGCGCCGGCGGCGGCCCGGGCACCGGCCGCCGGTGCCAGACCGGGCAGACGACCTGCTGCCCATGCCCTGAACGGGCGCGCGCGCCGCGCCCGGGTCAGTGCTGGGCGGAACGCGCGCCAGCGGAGGCGTTGGCGTTGGCGTTGGCGTTGGCGTTGGCGAGGCGTACGAGGGCGCGGTGTGCGCGGTGCCAGCTGCCGGCTGCGGGGTGCGGCAGCGCGTACAGCGCGACGGACCGGTTCCAGGCGAAGCGGTCGGTGCTGGCGGTGCGCAGCCCGTCGACGGTCGTCCACTGCGGCTGGGTGAGCCGCTCGATCGACCGGCGCGGCGGCACGCCCAGGAGCACCAGGGCGTCGGGGCGCAGGATCTCGAGCTGTCCTGCCAGGTAGGGCTGGCAGTTGCGGCCCATCCGCTCCATCGGGCTGCGCCGGCCGCCGTCCCAGGGCGAGCATTGGACGGCCTGCAGCCGGGCGCAGCGGTCCAGGACTGGGATCAGCGTGTGGGGGGCGGGGCGCTCGTGGGCGGGCTGGCGGTCGCGCAGCGCAAGCACGGCGGCGAGCGTGCTCGCGGCGCGGTAGTGGAAGTAGCTGCGCTTCTCGTCGTTGTGTGAGGCGTGACCGTGACGGAAGTCGTGCTGGCTGTGCGCCAGCGCCCGCAGTTCGGCGTCCTGGCGTCCGTCGTCGCGGGAGTTCATGCCCACGAGCGCGACGCGGGTCTGGGGGTAGGCGGCGCCGAGCGCCGGCAGGCGCGGCTGCTGGCCGTCGGGTGGCGGCACGGGTTGGCGGCCCCGAGGCGGCCGCCAGCAGAGCTCGCAGGCCGGGCAGCAGCGCTCCAACGGCTGCTCCTCCACGAGCAGCCCTTGGTCGGCGAAGAACGTCTGGACCCGCGCGAGCAGCCGCACCTGCTCGTCGCTGCGGGCCAGGCGTTCGGGCAGCCGCACCCCGGGAGCGGCCCGGTGGTCGCGCGTCCCGCGGGTCGGGGGGCGCGGTGCGGCTCTCCTGGATCGGCGGGCATGCGTGCGAGCGTAGCCGTCGCCCAGGTCCTCGCAGCAGGGGCGCCGCCCTGCGGGGTCGCGCAGGGGTTAGGCGGCGGCGTGGGTGCTGTCGCTGGCGGTGGTGGCGGGGATCTTCAGGAGGTGGGAGCAGTCGCGTCCGGCGGCCTGCCAGATCGCCAGGAGGCGGTCGCTGGGGCGGCGCTTGCCGTTGTTGGTGGCGTAGTCGCCGGGCAGCCGCTCGTCCAGTGGGGCGACGACGACGGCGCCGTTGTCGACGCGGGCGGCGAGGCCGAGGCGCTCGACCTCGTCCAGGAGCTTGTTGAGGTAGGGCTTGCGGACGGACATGACGACGCCGAGCGTCGAGCGCATGACCGGTCCCTGGTCGAGGTGCTCGAGCAGTTCGCGCCGGCGGCCTGCGGCTCGGACCACCGTGCCGTCGTAGAGCGTCAGGTCCTCGGCCGGGAGGTCGCGGGCGGCCTCGGTGCTGCGTCGGCGAGCGACGACGTTGGTGACCAGCGGCGGCTCGTTGGCGTCGGCCTCCTGCTCGCCGGCGGGGGCGGTTCCGTCGTCCTCGCCGTCGGGGTCGGTGGTGTGGCCGGGCTCGTCGCCGTCGGCATCCGGTGCGGGGGCGGCTGAGACGATCTGCAGGAACGACTCGAGCTGCTCGAGGGTGCGCTCCTGGGCGGGCAGGGCGTCGGCGA
This sequence comes from Conexibacter sp. W3-3-2, assembly GCF_009707605.1. NCBI lineage: Bacteria > Bacillati > Actinomycetota > Thermoleophilia > Solirubrobacterales > Conexibacteraceae > Conexibacter > Conexibacter sp. W3-3-2. The sequence goes on from NZ_WLYW01000002.1 coordinate 298,576, forward strand.
GCTCGGCGACCTCGCGCTGGAGGGCGAGGAGTCGCTCCTGCTCCTGGTGCAGGTGCGTGCGGGCGGCCTCGACGGCCTGCTGCTGCTGGTCGCGGAGCCTTGCCAGGTCCTCGGCGGGGTTCACGAACGCGCTCATCGGCTCTCTCTCGGAGATGGTCATCGGTCTGCGGTGCTCCCCGGTCGGTCGAGGCCGACCCTCCGGGGTCCGTGAGCAGGACCGTACGAGCGGACCGGGCACAAACGGCGGAAAGGTGAACCGGCCCCGTTCACCCAGCCCCCGTGCGCGGTTCACCTCCAGCCCGACGCACGGTTCACCTTCGGCCTGACGCGCGGTTCACCTCGGGCCGGTGGGTGGGCGCTGGCGGCGCGGGCGTTGATCTCGTGGCGCAGGCGGGCGACCACGAGCGGGGCGAGGTCCTCGTGGGCCAGCGGCGGCCCGCCGAGGACCGTGCGCGCCCAGGCGCTGAGCTGGTCCAGCCGCGCGATCTCCTCCAGGCCGGCGAGGTCCAGGTCCCGGCGGCGCATGTTGCGTTGGCGGGCGCGGTCGGACCCGAAGTCCGGGGCGTCGGCAGCCGGGTCTGCCGCGAGCTCGGCGAGCTCGAGCAGCTGGGCGCGTCCGTCGGGGGCCTGGGGATCCAGCGGGGCGTGCGAGAGCGCCCAGGCGATCGGCCCGGGAAGCTGGGCGTGCCCCGCCCGCGCGAGGACCTGCAAGGCGCTGAGCTGGCTGGGCGATCCGCCGTGGACCACCCGGCAGTCGCGCGGCGGCGCCCGGCGCGGGCGCTGCCAGCGCTCCAGGCGGGCCTGCAGCTGCGCGAGGGAGATCTGGGCGAGGTCCGCGGGCCGGGGCATCGCGGCCTGCAGGCGCTCGATGCGCCGGTAGCCGTAGGTGCCGGTGGCCGGGTCGACGAGGACCGTGGCCTGCAAGGCGCTGTGGGCGACGCGCAGATGCGGTCGGAAGTCGGGGTGCTGGTGCAGGACGCTGATGCGGCCGGTCTGGGCGCCGCGACCTGCGCGGCCTGCGATCTGGGCGGCTTCCCACGGCTCCAGGGGTCGGGTGCGGCGCCCGTCGTAGCGGCTGGTCTGCGCGAAGCAGATCTCCTGGGCGGTGAGGTTGACGCCGTGGGCGATGACGCTCGTGGCGACCAGGACGTCGGCGCGGCCGAGTTCGAAGCGGGCGATCTGGTCGCGGCGGGCACCGATCGGCAGCGCGCCGTAGAGCGCGCTGACGCGCCCGGGGCGCAGCTGCTGCAGCTCCGCGGCCAGCTGCAGGACGGTGGCGCGACTGAAGGTGACGAGGATGGTGCGGTCGGGGAGCTGCTCGAGCGTGCGGTAGCCGACGAGTTCCAGGCGGCCCATCCGCTCGTAGGTGTGGATCTGGGCGTGTGGGATGAGGCTGCGGATGATCGGGAGCAGCTCGGTGCCGCCGATCAGGTGCGCTTCGGTGTAAGTGGTGGCGAGCAGCAGTCGCGTGTAGGCGCTGCCGCGGTCTGGGTCGGCGGCATGGTGCGCTTCGTCGATCACCAGGACGGTGCCCTGGTCGGGGGCCAGTTCGGCGGTACACGCCAGCAGCGGCGCGTCCGCGTTGATGCGCTGCTCACCGGTCAGCAGGCCGACCCGGTGTGCGCCGGCGACCTGGCTGAGTCGGCGGTAGGCCTCCTCGGCCAGCATCCGCAGCGGTGCGGCGTAGACCCCCTCCCCCACCTCCAGCAGCCGGGTCAGGGCGTGGTGGGTCTTGCCGCTGTTGGGCGGGCCGGCGTGGAAGGACACGTGCCCGTGGGTGCAGCGGCTGGCCAGGGTCACGGGGTCAGCAGTGCGCTGCCGGCCGGGCCGTTGGTGGCGTCCATGCGCCACTGCTGCTGCTCGTAGCGCAGGGCGACCGTCTGTCGTCCGGCGATCGGGTCGGTGACCTCGGCGCGCGCGCGGCGGCGCACGCCGTAGAAGCGCACGTCGCTCACCTCGAGCTGCTCGCGGCTGGCCCGTTCGCGGGCGGACAGGCCGTCGCGGATCGCCAGCAGGATGTCGCCGCAGCTGGCGGCCTCGGCGCCGGGGACCGCGTCTCGTAGCTCGGTGCGCAGCTGCGCGGTCGTCAGCGCGCAGGCGTCCTCGACGTACCCGTCGCTGAAGCTCTGCGCGAACCGGGTGAGGGTGGCCCGGACGGCGTCGCGGTCTTCGGCCTGCAGCAGGCTGACCTGCTCGAGCTGGGACAGCGTGCCGCGCTCGGGGCCCTTGGCGGTGGCGGGCTGGTCCTCCCCGCCGATGAGCGCGAGCGCGAGGATCAGCGCCGCGGCGGCGAGGAGCCCGGCGAGCGCGAGGTGGGCGGGGCGGACGGTCATGCCCGGCAGGTAAGCGCACGGGTGTGCACGCCCGGGGATCTTCGCCGCGGTGCGTGCCCGGAGGTCATCGTGCGGGGGCATGGAGCGATGGCGTGATTCGCGATGGGCGCTGGCGGCGCGCGGGGTCCCCGGGGCGTTGCTGTTGTGGCCGGTCGTGCAGCTGGGGCCGGTCGGGGCGCTGGTGCTCGTGGCGACGGGCCTGCTGCCCTGGCTTGAAGGCCTGTCGCGGGCCTGGTGGCTTGCCCCCGGGCGCACCGTGGCGCTCGCCGTGATGGCGGGCGCGGTCACCGCCGCGGGCATCGTGGCCCTGATGGTGGGCGGGCATCTGGTGCTCGCCGGCTGGCTCGGCGCCGCGGTGTGGGGCTGGGGGCGTGTGGCGCTGCGGGCCCGGCGGGGGCGGGCGGCGCTGGGCCGCGGGCGCCCCGTGATGCTGGCCTGCGGCTTGGGGGCGATCCCCGCGTGGTGGCTCTACGGGGACGACGTGCGCGTGCTGGTGGCCTGCGGCCTGATCGCGGCCTACGCCGGGGTGGGCGCGTTCCTGGCGCTGCCGGCGTTCACCACGGGGGCTGCACGCGGCCAGCGCGGCTGATGACCCAGAGCTCGTCCTGGTCGCTGCCGCGCGGCGCGATCTGCAGGCTGATCGAGAGGGTCCGGCGGGTGCGCGGGACCCGCAGCCGGACCGTCCGGGTCGCGGACACGGCGAAGCGACGGGTCGAGGAGCCGTCGGCGGTCGTGACGCGGACCCAGATCCCGTGGCCGACCAGTTCGCGGCGCATCCGCAGCCTGAGGTCGGTCGCGCCGGGGACGCGCCGGGCCCGGACCGACTGCACGTAGCTGGGCAGCTGCTCCAGGGCCTCGTTGGAACGCTCGGGCAGGGCAGCCGGCGCCGCCGGGGCGGCGGGGGGCGGGCCCGCGGGTGCGCCGGTCGGCGGGATGATCCCGAACCGCAGCTGGGGGTGGGGTCGGGCGCTGGCGCGCAGCTGCTGGGCGGCCTGCTGGACGCTGATCTGCTGCTGCACGGCGATGCGGGCGATCAGGCCGGCGATCTGCGGTGCGGCGAAGCTGGTGCCGCTGCTGCTGGTCCAGGCGCCGCTCGCCGTGCGGGTCCGGACGTCGCTGCCCGCAGTCGCGAGATCGACGCGGGTGCGGCCGCGCGCGGAGAACCAGGCCAGCTGGTCGCCGGTCGTGTCGGTCGCGCCGACCAGCAGGTACCCGGGATGCAGGGCCAGGTCGCGCGGTGTCGTCGCGGGCTCGCGATCGAGGTCCTCGCTGCGGTTGCCGGCGGACGCGACCACCACGCCGCCACGGTCCAGGTAGGCCTGGACCGCGTCGCGGTCGAGCTGGCTGGAGGCGTTGCTGCGCTGGCGGGCCAGGACCATGATCGGGGCGTCCATCGCCTCGAGGTAGGGGGTGAACCGGTGAAACTCCAGCCCGCGCTCCTGGACGGAGAGCACCGGGCTGCCGGCCGAGAGGCGCTGGGCGAGGTCGGCGACCCCCGTCTCGTGCTCGATGCCGCGGCTGTCGGTGGTCGGGGTCGGCGCAATCCCGTGCACATCATCGACGTAGCCGTTGCGGTCGTCGTCGACCATATTGCCGGGCACCTCCCCGGGGTTGGTGAACAGCTGCAGGCCCGCCGTCTCGCTGACCCGGTCGCCGACGACCGCGATCGTGGGCGGCTGCTGACGCGCGGCCCCGAGGAACTGGGCGGGTCCGAGCGCGGCGGCCGCGAGCGCGACGAGCACGAGCACAGCGGCGAGGCACGGGCGGATGACGGAGCGAACCATGAGCGTCGACGCTGGCACACCGCGCCGGCCCCGAGCGCGATCGCGGGGACCGGCATTCCCCCGGCGGCGAAAGGGTCCGAATCCCCGCCCGCTATAGGGTGAGCGTCTCCCCGCCCCCCGGGGGCTGCCGTCCGGGCCAGACCGGCGCGCAGTCCGTCAGTCCCATGCCCGTCCCTCCCAATCGGCCCAGCGAGCTCGGCGCTGCTCTTGATGAGCAGGTCGGTCGTGCGCTGGAAGCGTGGCCGACGCAACAGGCAGCGTGCCGGGAGCGGCTGGCCGAGTCCCTGGCGGCGTTCCCCGTCGCGCTGGAGCAGCAGCTGCACGCCGCCCGCGACGGTCACCCGGGACACGAAGCGATCGCGGGCCTGCTGGCGGGCCTGCTGGCCGGCGCCGCGCGCGTGGACGGGCATGAGCCCGCGGGCTCAGGACGCTGGCCGTCGTGGGTGGAGCTGGAGCTCTGGCGCACCGCTCGCACCGGGACCGCGAGCCTGATGCACTGCGCCGACCCACTCCGCGCGCGAGCGCTCTGCACCGACCTTCCCGCACCGGCCCAGGCCGACGATGACGCGCTGGTCGTCGCAGCCCTGGAGTGCGTCAGCGACGGGCTGTGGCCGTGGCTGTGGTCACGGCAGGCCGCAGACCGCGAGCAGGTCGACGCGCTGAGCGCCGCCATCCAGCAGGCTCTCACAGGGCTCCCCGCGCAGACCCCGATCACCGGTGAGCAGCTGCTGCTGGAGTCGATCGCGTGGCTCTCGGGCACCGTGCCGTTCGAGCAGGACTGGGTCGATCTCCTATTCCGCTACGCCGCGCGGAGCACCCCGACCGCCGTCGATCGACGCGACCTGGCCGCCGCAGCGAGCGCGGCGATCGCGCTGCGCGGCATCCCCGACCGCGACCGGGTGGTCTGGCGCGATCTCGCCTCGGCCCTGGTGCTCGAGCGCCATGACCGCCTGGAGGACGGGCCGTCGACCACCAGTCGCGACCTCGCGCTGCTCACCATCGCCGTCCTCGCAGACCGCTGACACCCCGCCCGCGGGGGGCGGCTACCAGGGGCTCTGTGAGTAGGTTCCGGGCGCCGCTGTGGTGGTGTGCGCCTGGCGGCTTTCGGCCTCCAGCGGGTCGACCAGCGCCCGTTCGGGCGCGGCGGTTGGGTCGGCGTGCGGGTCGTCGGTGAGGCTGCTGACCACGGCGACCGCGGCGGCGAGCAGGCCCAAGAGGACGGTGGTGGAGGGCCGGGTCTGCAGCGCGGCCTGCAGCTGTGCTTGCAGCGTGTCGGTGACGCGTTGGGGCAGGGCGGCGCCGAGCGTCTGGTCGGGCAGGTCGCCGACCTTGGGGGTGCGCGCGGCGGCCCAGGCCAGGGCGGCGGCCATCGCGCCGGCGCCGAGCGTGCGGGGCGCGCGGCGGCGGGCGCCCACGGTGACGGCGGCGCCGAGCAGGACCACCGCGAGCGCGATCCAGTCCGATGAGGTGCTGCGGGTGATCGTGGCCTGCAGGTGCAGCTGGTTGGCGAGCGTGCTGGCGTTGTCCGGGAGGCTGACCGTCCACCAGGCCGGGATCGCCAGGGCGGCGGTGGCGGAGGCGCTGATCTGGCGCAGGTTCATGTCGAGACCGTGGTCGTGGTGGCCAGCAGCGTCCACAGCACGGTGCTCGCGGCGATGCCGGGGACCATCGGGACGCCGGTGTTGCGGAGCCCGTGGACGTTGCGGTGACGGCGCGCGATGACGGCCAGCAGCAGCAGCGAGATCAGGGCGGCGGTGATCAGGACGTAGCCGATGCGCCACTGGACCATCAGCGCCGCGAGGCTGAGGAGGTAGGCGTCGGCGATGCCCATCGGCAGCAGGAGGGCGACCGCGCCGAGGACCCCGAGGGTGACCAGCGCGTAGGGCCAGGCGCGCGCGGCGAGGTCCGGGTCCAGGACCGTCAGGGCGCCGGCGAGCGTGAGGGCCCCGGCGATCCAGAGGGTGTGCGGCAGGATCGCCAGTTCCCAGTCCACCAGCGCGGCCGGGACCATCACCAGGATCGCGGCGATCGCGATCGCCAGCAGCGCGGGGTCGTCGTGGTGCACGAGCGCCGCGATCGCGAACAGGACGCTGGTGGCGGCCTCGACCAGCGGGTAGCGCGCGCTGATCGGTGTGGCGCAGCAGCTCGAGCGGCCGCGCAGCCACAGCCAGCCGAGGACCGGGACGTTGTGGTGGGCGGCGATCGGCGTCGAGCACTTCGGGCACGCGGACCGCCCGAGCAGGCTGCGCCGATTGGGCAGGCGGTGGATCGCCACGTTGAGGAACGAGCCGTAGACCAGGCCCATCACCGCAGCCACGGCGGCCAGTGCGACGGGGTTGGTGCTCATGGGGCGTCGAAGAGCTCGCGGCGGGTCGCGGCAGCGCGCTCCGCGGCGGTGAGCGCCTGGGTGTCCTCGTCGGCGAGCTCCCCGAGGATCTCGACGATCGCCGAGAGCACGAGCATGAACGCCAGCGGGAGCACGACGACGACCAGGACGGCCTGGTCGATCCCGGGGCGGTCCAGGCCGACCAGCACCACCAAGGCGGCGCCGGCCAGGAGCGCGGTTCCGCGCAACAGGTTGCGTGAGTCCATGCTCATGACGCTACGAGCGTGCTGCTAGCCGGCGGCGCGCTCCGCCGTTCACCTCCCCCGCGGGAAGGGGTGAACGCGAGGTGAACCGCCGCGAACGGGTGCGGGCCGGGCGGGAGCATCACAGCCTGATGGGAGACTGCCGCCCCGTGAGATTCCGTCGCCGCCGCGCTGTGAACGCCCTTCGTGCCCACGTGGCCGAGCACGGCTATGCCGTGGTCCGTCGTCGCGCCCAGGACGACGGCCGCATGATGGCCTACACCGTCGGGCTGCCCGGCGGCGAGCTGGTCGTCTTCGGCGGCGACGGGGAGACAGCCGAGCGGCGCCTGCGCGACCTCGTCGCCCAGCGGGTCTGCGGCGCCGAGGCACCCGGACTGCAGATGCCGCCGGAGGCGCGCGAGCACCTCACCTACGCCTGCCTCTACCACGGCGACGCCAGCGCCTTCGACGCGCATCTGCACTGACCCGGCGCGCGCGCCACGGATGTCCGTCAGAGACCGGCCCTAGCGTCCGAGCGGTGGAGGGCGCGCTGCGCACACCCCAGCCCGCGATGGGCGTCTGTCGGACCGGCTGGCTGGTGCAGCGGCCGGGCGAGCTCGGCCGGCTGGACCGCGTGCTGGCGCTGGCACGAGGCAGCGGCGAGCCGGTCGGGATCGACTTCGAGACCGACGGGCTGGATCCCGAGAAGGGCGCGCGAGCGATGGTGATCGCCGTGGCGGTGCGTGGCCGGCCCCCTGTCGTGGTCGACGTCTGGAACGTGCCCGCGAGCGAGGTGCTGGTGCGGCTGCATGAGCATCCCGGCGTCCTGCTGGCCCATCACGCCCCGTTCGAACTCGCGTTCTGCCGGCGCGAGCTCGGCGTCGAGCTGCAGCAGCTGGTGTGCACCCGTCGGCTCTACCAACAGGCCCGCCTGGAGCGGCTCGGCATCGACCCGCAGGAACACGGGACCAACCTCGCCGCATGCGTGCGTCACCTGCTCGGCTGGGATCTGGACAAGCGCTGGCAAGCGGGCCCGTGGAACCGACGGCCGATGAGCGTCGGCCAGATCCGCTACGCCGGGATCGACGCGCTCGTGCTGCCGCCGCTGGCCGCCGCCATCACACGCTGGCGCGGCGAGTTAGGGTCAGCGCATGCGCTTGGGTCGATGGTTCGCTGGTCTTGCCGTGGTCGCTGCGGGCGGCGCCGCCGTGCCGCCCTCCCCTGCGCTCGCGCAAGGCGAGTTGCCGCCGTGCCCGACCAGCGAAGAGCAGGTGGAGATCCAGGCGCCGCAGTACGTTCGCAGCGGCCGGGGCTACACGATCCGGGCCGAGAAGGACCTCGGCCAGGGGATCGAGGCGCTGGCGATCACGTACACGGTCGCGGGCAAGTCGACCACCGAGGTGGTGCCCTTCCAGGACGAGTCGCTGCGGATCGTCCGGGCCGCGCCGACGTCCGGGACGCTCGGCCTGCGGTTCGACTGGGCCGAGAACCCGGGCGAGCAGGACGCCTGCCGCGGCAGCGACACCTACGCGCGCATCCCCGTCATCGGGGCCAACCTCAAGGCAGGACGGCCCGGTGTCACGCGGTTCGTGGGCCGGTACCGAGCGACCGTCGCGGACGCGCGCGGCTCTGAATCGTGGACGATGCGTCCGAACTGCGACGTGTTCGGTTGCGGGACGCGCGTGCGCTCCAGCGGGACGCTGCGCGGGACCTTCTTCCCGCAGGACGACGGGACCTACCGCCTCACGCGGCGCGTCAGCGCCGGCTTCTGCAGCGTGACCTACGCCGACGGACGGAAAGCGAAGTGGACGATCTTCGCCTCCCAGCGCGTCTCGCTGCGCGTCACCGCAAGCCGCGGCGGCGTGGCCACGCGATTCAGCGGGCGAGAGACCATCAGCTACGACGTCCCCTCCGACCCCGTCGGAGCCTGCAAGCCACCCCGGACCGAGCGGACCAGGGTGACGGTCGTGCGCCGCTGAACCCGGCAGCCATCGGCCACGGGCCGTCCGGGCCCGGCGTCCGGGCGGCTACCCGAGGCTGGCTGTCGCGTCCGCCAACGGCCAGGCGACCGTGCGCGCCACGATGGGCGCGGCCGACGGGGTGAGGCGTCTGCCGTGTGTCAGGGGTCGCTCTCAGACTGCGCGGGGTGCAGTCCTCCTCTCCCCCGGCACCAACGCCGCTGTGCGGCTGACCTGGTCTGCGCGTCCGGTCCCGGACGGGTGGCCGTGCTTCTCCACCGCGCAGCTGAACGCGCTGCTGGACCGATCGGCGCGCCCCGCGGGCGAGCCGATCGAGCTCAGCCGTGCGCCGCCCCGGTCCTGGCGGCGATGCGCGAGCACGGACGTGTCGGCGTCGAGGTGCTCGCACCGGTCCCCAACCTCGCCGCGTTGCGGCTGCTGCTGGGGTTCGTGCTCGGGCCGGCATGCAGCCTGGATGTCCGGGTGCATGTGCGGTGTCCATGGCCGTGGGAACCGGAGGTCTGGGCGCGCGATCCACAGATGGTCGACACGCAGGTCGGCTACGCCTGGACGGTCCAACGGCTCGCGTTTCGCGCCGAGCAGTTGCTCGGGCGCGCAGCGACGATCGGCCCGTTGCCCGCGTCGCAGGGTGACCTAGACCGGGCGCGCAGCGCGGCGGCCCGGGCGCTCGTCGACGGGCCGGTGCAGGTGATCGCGCCGGCCGGGTCGGGCAAGACGCGAGTGCTGATCGAGCGCTGCCGGCTGCTGGCCGCAGCGGGCGTGCCCGCGCAGCGGCTGCTGTGCCTGACGTTCTCCCGGGCAGCCGCCGAGGAGCTGCAGGAGCGCCTGGCCGCCGTCGGGCTCGCGCAGGTGCAGGTCCGCAGCTTCCACGCGCTCGGGCGCGAGGTGCTGCGCGCCGGCGGCCGACTGCGCGGCGGGCCGATCACGGCACCGGCGGGTGTCTGGCGCCAGCTGGCGTTCCGGGCGCGCGAAGCGGTCACCGCGGCCGGACACCGCGGGGCGTGGATCGAACCTGAGGTGCTGGCGGACCACGTCGGCCAGACCAAGACGATCTGGCAGCGCTCACCGGCCCAGGAGTTCGCGCGCCTGGACGGGACGGCCGAGCTGTCCGAGCGCGACCGCACCCTGCAGGTCGGGTACGCCCTGTACGAGCGCTGGCTGCAGCGCGAGAACCGCGTCGACTTCGACGACCTCGTGCTGCAGGCCGCGAACCTGCTCGCCGCCGACGCGCAGCTGCGCGCGGGCTGGCAGGACCGCTGGGACGCCGTGCTCGTGGACGAGCACCAGGACACCGACCCCGGACAGGACCGGCTGCTGCGGATCCTCAGCGCCCCCCACGATCGGCTCACCGTGGTCGCCGACGAGGCCCAGGTCCTCTTCTCCTGGCGCGCCGCGTCGGTCGGACGGGTGCTGCAGATCGACCGCACCTACCCCGCGATCGAGCGGCACCTGCTGCGCTTCAACTACCGCTGCCACCCGCACATCACCCGCGCGGCCGCGCGGATGATCGCGCGCAACGCCCACCAGTTCGCCAAGCCGATCGACGTCCCCGAGCACCTGGACCTCGAGCACCGCGACGACCCGCCGGCCGCCCGCGTGCTGCACCTCCCCACCGCCGAGCTGACCGAGGAGTGCGCGCGGCTGGTGCGCGAGCACGGCGAGACCGACGTCGCGCTGCTGGCCCGCACCGTCCGCACGCTGCGGCAGGCCGCCGTGGACCTCGCGCGTCGCGGGGTCCTGATCCGCGGGCCGCGAGCACTGTTCGAGCCCGGTCCGCTGCGCGCCGGGATGCTCGCGCATCTCGCAGTGCTCGAGGACCCGCAGGCCGCCTCGACCGGTGACCTGGAGCGGATGTTCCGCACACCAGGTCGCGGAATGGTGCCGGAGTGGTCGGCCGCGATGCACCGCGCGCTGCCGCAGCTGTGGGACGAGGCCGCACCGTTCTCCCAGGCGCTGGAGATCGCGCTCAGCGAGGCCGCCAGCGACTACCCGGCCTGGCTGCTGCGCCGCGCTCGCGCGGCGATGCGCGAGCTCGACACGGTCGTGCCCGCGGCGCTCACACGACGCCCACGCGGTCGTCCGCGCGCTGCGCGACCGCGGCGGCCTGGACCGCCACTACGCGCAGCTGGCGCGCCTGGCCGCCGGCGGCACCGTCGCCCACGACGGGCCCGAGGAACTCGACCACCTCGAACGGCTCGCCCGCGGCGCCACGCTCACCGACCTGCGCGACCGTCTCCACCAGGAGCAGCGGCTCCTGGCCGAGCACCGCGACGACGAGCGCGGCGTGACGCTCAGCACGATCCACGCGGCCAAGGGCCGCGAATGGCCCGTGGTGATCGTCTACGGCGCCTCGGACTGCGAGCTGCCCCACCGCCGCAGCGTGCAAGAGGCCACGCCCGGCCTGGACGGCCCCTACGGCCTGGAGGACGAACGCCGCCTGGCCTACGTCGCGTTCACCCGCGCGCGCCGCGAGCTGCTCGTGCTCTGCGACCGCCAGGAACCGATCAGCCGCTTCTGCGCCGAAGCCGACCTCCCCACCCACGACCGGCAAGCCGCGCGCCTCTCCCCCACCCCACCACGCAGACCGCGCCTGCCGCAGCACTGGCTCGTGCCCCAAGCGCCGACGCAGCGCGCAGAGGCCCCCCACGCCTGCTCTTCTGAACCGCGTTCGGGGAGACCCGGTAGGTCAGGTGGGCGGACAACGGACGACCTGCCGCCGGGTGCCTTGTGGTCGCCGCATCCGACCCGGCCAGCGACAACGCGACGGCACGGACACCGACCACGCGGTTCCCGAGCGCGGCCGCGCGGCTCCCGCCGCCGATACCCGATGCACCGACCGTGAGCCTGGCGAATCGGGCGGTGCTCGTCCGCGCTAGAGGACCAGAGAGCCAACAAGCGCCAGCCCGCTGAGCAGGAAGACCGCGGCGAAGAAGTTCAACCATCCCGCGGGGCGGTTGCTGTCGACGGCGAGGTGACGCTCGTTGGCGCTGACCCGCAGGACCGCCGCGAAGACGAGCAGCAGAACAGCCGTGACGATCTGGTGTGCGTGGCTTGGTGGAAGGACGGCGGCGGCGCCGACGACGACGGGCAGGAGCGCCCACAGCCCCGCCATCTGCTTTGCCTCCGCGGCCCGCGACTTGTACTGCTTCGCGCCCGCGAGCCGCCGGGCCCTCAGGGGCGCCGCCGAACGCGTCGTACAGGTGTCAGCCGACGCCTCGGTGATGCGCGCCTGGTCCTCCCGAACACGCTCCAGCAACGGGAAGGGAGAGCAGCGATAAGGCCAGGACGCCGGCGATCACGCGGAGAGTTTCCGCGGGTAGCTCGGCACCGCACAAGAGGAGCACGGCGAGGTAGGCGGCGAAGAAGGCAAAGAGGCGAGCGGGGGGCAGAGACATGGTGCATTCACCATGCCCGGCCCCGCGACACAATTTCACGTTTTCCGTTAGCCGCTGTCGCGCAGATCGGTCGGCCTCGCCCCACGAACGCGCCGTCGGCTCGATACGCGCCTCCGCGCCTGCCCCTCGCCGCGGTTCACCGCCTGGCGTTGGCGAGCACGCGAGCCGGATCCTCACCAGCCACGATGGTCGGCCCGGGCTCCCCCGGCTGCCGGGGTTCCGCGGGTCTGGGGCGACGGCCCGGTGGTGTTCAGTGGTGGTCGAGTTGCTGGGTGTACTGGGGCCAGGTGGTGAAGTGTCGGCGCACGGCGGCGGCGGGCGGCCAGATCCGTTCGAGTTCGCCGGCGAGGTCGAGGTTGGGGCGGTACCAGTCGGCGGGTGTGGGGGCGCGCGCGAAGCTGCGGATCCAGAGGTCGCCGGCCTCGAGGAGGTCGTCTGCGGTGAGCTGGAGGGTGGTTGGCAGGACGATGCCGGGGCGGGAGGCGGCGGCGATGTAGTCGGCCCAGGTTCCGTGGAGTGCGCGGACGAGTTGTGGGCGGGGCCAGTGGCCGCCGTGGAGGCGGTGGTCGCGGTCGGTGCCGCGTCGGGTGAAGTCCCGGGGCGTGGCCAGTCGCCGTGGGCGTGGCGCCATGCAGCGGCGGCGGCGAGGGTTTCGCCGAGGGTGAACTTGCGCCGCGATCCGCGCTCGCAGTACACGCACAGCAGGCTTGAGCGGGCCTGTCCGCGGGAGCCGTCTGTGGGGCCTGCGCAGGCGACGCAGACGCCTTGCTTGCGGGCGCGCGCGATGCGGTCCCGACGGCCGCTGGGGTCGTGGTGCAGCTGGCTGATCCGTTGGACGGACAGCGGGGCGCTGCCGTCGCGGTCGGCGAGCAGCCGGGCGACGTCGCTGCGGGTCAGGCCGGCGGCGCGCAGGCGCGCGATCTCTTGGCGGCGAGGATCGTTCACCGCGGGGGACGGGGGCGCTGCAGCAGGGTCTGCAGGCAGACGAGGACGACGATGACACCGACGGCGGTGAGGCCGAGCTCCAGGAGGCTGCGCTGGGCGAGCATGCCGGAGATGCCTCCGTCGCCGTCGCGGCCGTTCCAGAGCTTGGAGACGGGGCCGGTGAGCGTCTGGGGGCTGGCGATGAGCAGCACGCCGAGGGCGAGCGTGGCGAGCGTCCAGAGGCCGCGAGCGGCGGTCGTGGCGTGGGCGCGGGGCGCCGGGCGCGGGTGGTCGGGGGGCTGCGGGGTGTGCCGGTGGGCCATGGGCGCCACGGTAGGCACGGGGTGTGCGGTGGCTGCGCGTTTGCGGGACGGCGCGTTCATCGGCTGGGGTTGGGAGCGGGGCGCGCTCGCGGGCGGCGAGACCGTGGGCGTGGCCGGCGACGCTGTGGGTGTTGGTGGGGTCGGGTGCGGGCTCGTCGCGCAGCCCGGCGGCGTAGCCGTGGGCGTGGGCGGTGACGTGTGCTTGGGCCTCGGCGCTGAGGTGGTGCAGGGAGGTCGCGGCGAGGGCGGCGCTGGCGGCGGTGTAGCCGAGCTTGAGCGTTGCGCGGTCGCCGTGCATGAGGCCACGGACGAGCTCGAACGGGTCGTCAGGGATGGCGCTGTGGGGCATGCGACCGATGCTGGCGCCCACCGATGACACACAGCCGCACGTGCAGCCGAGATGCCGCCTCAACCGGGGCAAAAAAGGGGTCCGGGGGCGCGTCCGGCCCGGGGCGCCCCCGGGGCCCCGAGCCCGCCGCGGTGGGCGGGGTCGGGGGGCCCGGTGGCGACCCGCAGGGGCCTGACGACGGGTGCGACGGGCGTCAGTCGTTCGGGAGTTCGTGCGGGGGGATGTCGAGTTCCCAGCAGGCGCCGTCGCGCAGGCGGGTGAGGGAGAGCTGGCAGCCGGCGTTGCGGGCGGGTCGCGCGGCGCGGTGCGCGGCGGTGTAGGCCTGGTCGTCGGGATGGGTCGCGGCCCATCCGAGGGAGGTCCTGGTAGCCGTGGTCGTCGCTCCAGGCGCGCGGAGGCACCGGGATGTAGCCGGCCTGCTCGGGGTCCTCGGTGCTCTCGGCCAGACCCTGCGCGGTCTGGGCCAAAGCGCCAGGCGCTGCAGGCGTTCGGCGACCGGTGAGTCGGGGTGTCGGGCGTGGAAAGGATGGCCAGCAACAGGTGTGTGGCAGCGGGCGGGAGGTCGGCGTCGGGGGCGCAGGCGCCGAGGCCCAGGAGCGTGTAGGCGATGCGGTCCATCGTCGGGCCTCCCCCTTGCTCCCAGGTGCGCCCGTGGCTGTCGCAGTCCTGCGCGGGGTTGTAGGCGCCGTGCGGCCACTGGGCCACGACCCAGTCGCGGGCGGCCGGGTTCAGGACGCTGGTGTCGAGCCCGCGCTCGGCCAGGGGCACGGCGAAGTCCTCGAAGCGGTCGTAGGTGTTCGTGCGGTCGGTCGGGTCGGTCATCGGTCTCCTTCGGTCAGGGTGGGGGGCAAGGGCAGTTGCGAGTCGGTCGGGGTGCTCGTGGTCCAGAGCTGCTGGACGTGGGCGGGCTCCTTGTCGGTGGCGCCGGCGAGCGCCACGGTGAGGAAGTGCTCGCGGCCGGGCCCGCCGCCCGGGGCGCGGCGTTGCAGCCAGACGCGCGGTATCTCGTCCTGGTGCTCGACGTTGCCGTGCGTGGCCCAGCGCCGCGCTCAGCTCCTTCTGGGGCCCGGTCTGGCGGGCGGTGACGCTGCGGGCGACGAGGGGCGGGCGCGGTCGCCGCGGGCGGGTACCAGATCCTGCGGACCTCGTAGAGGGCCAGGGTCTCGTTCCAGGCGCTGCTGGTAGCAGGCAAGCAGGGCGTCGGCGGGCAGCTCGCGTGCGGCGGTGCGGAGGCGGCGGCCGGCGATGAGGCCCTGTCGCGGGTTGATCGCCACGGCGCGCTGCTCCAGCAGCAGGGCGGTCACGGCGGCCTGTCGGTGCGCGTGGTGGCGGTCAGGTGGGAAGGCCCACGCGGTGGCGCTGGTGGTGGTGCTCGCGGCGGGCGTGGTCGGCGAGGGCCTCGCAGCGGTCGGTGTGGGCGTGCAGGTCCCTCGCTGGCCGCGTGGGCGCGCCAGGCGAGCTCGAGGGAGGTTCATGGCGTGCAGGGCGTCGGCGATCCCGGAGCTGGCGGCTGTGCTGCTGGGTTGCGCGGTCCAGGATGTGGGCGTGGGCGCCGTCCTGGATCTGGACGAGGGTAGCGCTGCAGGTCCGCTGGGGCCTGCCGGCGGGGTGATGTTGATCACGGGGTGTCGGTGATCGTGTAGGGGGTGGCGTAGGCGCTGTGGACGACGCCGGCGATGTCGTCGGACCAGGACATGCGCCCGGCGTCGAGCTCGACCGTGTCGGTGGTCAGGGCGACGGTCACGGTGCCGGTGATCGGGACGTCGTGGCCGCTGCCGTTGTAGCGGTCGTAGATGAGCAGGTAGGGGTCGGTGAAGGTGACGGTCTGCTGGGCGGCGATCGCGTCGACGATCTCCGGTGTCGGCGTGGCAGAGCACGACGAGCTCGCCGCCGTAGCTGGCCTCGGTCAGCAGCTCGTGCAGGCGCTCGTGGTTGGTGGTCGCGTTGATGCCGGCGGCCTTGGCGAGCCGGTTGGCGCTGCGGCGCAGCTGCGCGGGGGTGGCGCTGAGGTGCGACTCGATGCTCGGGCGCGCGCGGGAGGGCGAAGCGGAACATCCGCCGGCTTGTCTGGGCGGCCAGCTCGCCCAGGACGTCGAAAGTCTCAGCGGTCGAAGATCGCCTCGCGCAGGTCCTCGTGGGCGCCGTCTCGTCGTCCTGGAGCGTGTCCGCGTTAGCGCTCGTCGGGATCAGCGACT